>CAZYYH010000083.1:0-8237 GCA_964651725.1 uncultured Halobacteriales archaeon
GGCAGGCCATCCGCGACGGCGGCCTCCTCGAACTCGTGGACGAGCGGGCGCGCGCTCACCCCGCCGCGCTCGACGGCTACCGCGCGCTCCTCGACCACGCCGACTCGCTCGAACGCAGCGATCCCGCGTCCAAATCCACCTTCTTCTACACCTCCGCCGAGAGCGCACGCCGCCCCGAGGTGCTCCGTCACCACCGGCGGCTCGAACGCCTCGCCGTCCCCGACGGCGACGTGCTCCTCACCGAGGGCGACCCCGACGACCGCTTCGACGAATCCTGGACGGTCCGGCCGCCCTTCGGCCCGTACCCCCGGGCGCTCCACCAGACGTACCCGCTCACCGCGGAGACCCCCGAGCGCGTGGCCCGCACGGGCTACGAGGCCGCCGCGCGCGGCGTCGCCCGCCTCGCGGACGCCAACCCCGACACCCGCTTCACGCTCGCACACGAGGGCTGGCCGGCGAGCGCGCTCGACCTCGTCCCTGGCGGCGTCGAACTCGTGGACCTCCAGGCCGAGCGGTAGTCGACGAGACAAGGCAAGATAGTTCTGCCACCGGCCCCGACCCGAACCCATGACCGACTACTTCGAGGTCCACGCCCGCGACGGCGCGGCGCGACTCGGCGAGCTGCGGCTCGCCGATCCCGTCACCACGCCGGCGGTCGCCGACGACGTGCTCCGCGACGCCGGCAGCCTCTGGGTCGCCGACCGCGAGGTGCCGGACGGCGACGACGACGCCCTCACCGTCCTCCCCCATCGCGGCTTCCCGTCGGGCACGCCCGAGGAGGTCCAGGACTCCTTCGCCGTCGACCACCCCGACGTCGACTACCCGAGCGCCGCCGTCGTCTCGCCCGACACTGCGGCCGACCACGGCGCGGACGCTTACGTCCTCTCCGGCGCGCCGGGCTTCGAGGGGCACGCCGAAGCCCTGAAGGACGCCATCATCGGGACGCGCGAGGCCATCCCGGGCGACACCGCGCTCCACGTCCCCGGCGTCGCCACGCCCGCGAACGTTCCGCTGCTCGCGTACGCGGGCGTCG
This sequence comes from uncultured Halobacteriales archaeon, assembly GCA_964651725.1. GTDB lineage: Archaea > Halobacteriota > Halobacteria > Halobacteriales > Halobacteriaceae > CAZYYH01. The sequence continues at coordinate 1,034 of CAZYYH010000083.1, forward strand.
ATCTCGTGGACACCGACCGCGCCGTCGTGAAGGGTACGCAGGGACGCTACCTCACCACGGACGGAGAGCGCTACCTCGACGATCTCGACGAACTCCCCTGTGCCTGCCCGGCGTGCCAGCAGCCCGTCGCCGAGTTCACGCGCGAGGACTGCGTCGAGCACAACGTCGACGCGCTCCACGCCGAACTCGCCACCGTCCGCGAGCGCATTCGGGACGGCCGGCTCCGCGACTACCTCGAAGGCCAGGTGCGGTTCGAGCCGTGGCTCACCGCCGGCCTCCGCGAGTTCGACCAGGAGTGGGCGTACGTCGAGGAGCACGCGCCGGTCATCCGCGGCTCACTGCTCGCCGCGACGACCGAAGACGCGCTCCGGCGCGTCGAGATCCAGCGGTTCGCCGACCGCGTCACCAGCCGCTACCGCAACCGGTTCGACGCCGTACCGCTCCTTCTGGTTCCGTGTTCGGCGACGAAGCCGTACAGCGAATCTCAGAGCCACGAGCAGTTCCAGGAGGCCGCGCGCTACCGCGCCCACCTGGCGTCGATGACGTCGCCGATCGGCGTCGTCCCGCAGGAACTCGAACTCACCTACCCCGCGCAGCACTACGACACCGCCGTCACGGGCAACTGGAGCGCGACCGAGATCGAGTTCGTCGCGTCGGTGCTCGACAGCTATCTCGACCGGCACGACTACCCGCGGATCATCGCGCACGTGCCGAGCGAGGGCTACCGCGAGGTCGTGGAGCGCGCGACCGAGGGCCGGGACGTACCCGTAGAGTACACGGTCGAGGACCATCCGACGACGGACGCGTCACTGTCGAACCTCGCCGCGGCGCTGGAGGGCGCGCGAACCATCCAGCTCCGCGAGAAGGAGCGCAACACGGTGCGCGCGGTCGCGGACTACCAGTTCGGCGAGGGCGCGGGCGACGCGCTGTTCGACGCGTTCGGTCTCCAGGGCCGCTACCCGAAGCTCACCGCGATGGACGGCGACGACCAGCTCGCGGCGCTGGTGCCACGCTACGGGATGCTGGCGCTGGGGCTCGCCGGGGGTCGCCGGTGGATTGAGTCCGACGTGCCGACGCGTCGGGTGGAGATCGACGACTTCGTGCCACACGGGAACGTGCTCGCGCCGGGCGTGCTCGACGCGACCGAGGACGTTCGCGTCGGGGATGAGGTCGTGGTGGAGGGGCCGTCGGCGTTCGCCGTGGGGCGCGCGGCGATGCCGGGGCCGGAGATGCCGGAGAGCACGCGCGGCGTCGCGGTGGACGTTCGGCACACGGAGGAGCTGTAGCTGGCGGTTAGGGCGAGCAGGTGGCACGGGTGGTGTCGGGGCTACCACCGAACTGCTCCACGACGGGTGTGCCGCACTCCCGCCTGGGCCTCGTCGCGGCTACTTCCTACCGCACGGGCCGGTTTCGTCCCGTTCTGGTACTTAAAATTGAGCGTGCGTAGCTCGGCCGAGCGGCCGGTGGACTCCAGTATTGGAACCGCGAGCGACCGAACGAAGTGAGGGAGTGAGCGGGAGTTTTTGGTGCCGCTTTTTGCGAGGAGCGGTTTGCGGCCTCCGGCCGCGAACCCGACGAGTAAAAAGGGGCCTAGAAGATATTGGCCTGCCGATAAACCGAGATACCCTGATTCGTTATCTCGTAGGGTTTGGTCTCGCGGGAGTGGTTGGCGTCGCGGATCTTCTGTATCTCGACGGCGAGCCGGGTTTCGCGGAAGTCCTCGGGGCGGACGTACCGGAGGACGAAGACGGCGTCGACGAGGTACTCGATGATGCCGTACCGGGAGACGAAGGGGTTGTCCTCGCTGGCCTCGGAGGTGAGCATGGTGGTGACGCCGGCCTGCTTCATGCTCTTGGTGAAGTCGTACACCTCGGAGCGCCGGGTGGCCTGGTCGTCGTACATCATCTCGAGGAGGGAGACGGAGTCGAGGACGAGCCGGGTCGCGCCGAACTCCTCGACGAGCTGGGGGAGTTCGCTGCGGATGGAGGTGAGGCTGTTCGCCATCTCGATCGGGTCGAGGTCGATGACGGCGAGCTTGCCGTCCTCCTGGTACGCGGGGAAGTCCCAGCCCTTCTCGTCGGCGGTCGATAGGATGCGCGACCGAGTCTCCTCTAAGGTGATGAACACGGCGCTCTCGCCGGCAACGAGTGCCTCGTTGAGGAACTGGAGGCCGAACGTGGTCTTGCCGGTGCCGGCGGAGCCCATGACGACCATGAGGCTGCGCTCGGGAACGCCGCCCTGGATCATGCTGTCGAGGCCGCCGATGCCGAGGTCGATGCGGGGGATGTCGGACTCGAACTCCTCGTCGTCGAAGTCGGCGTCGTCGAGTCCCGGAGGCCCGCCGGGGCCGCCGCCGTCGTCGAATCCGAAGCCCTGGTCGCCGGCGTCGCCGAACGCGGAGCCGAAGTCCTGGTCGAAGAGGTCGTCGTCGCCGTTCTCGCTGCCGGCGAAGGGGTTGTCGCCGGACGCGTCGCCGCCTGCTGGCGTGTCGCCGACGGCACCCGGCGCGTCTCCGCCGGCGAACGGGTTGTCGGCGGACGAGTCGTCCGCGGTCGCGGGGCCGCCGCCGTCGAGGTCGCCGAACCCGCCGTCGTCGAACAGGTCGTCGGCGTCCTCGGGGTCGTCGCCCGAGTCGTCGAACGCACCGTCGACCGCGTCCGCGTCGGCGTCGTCCTCCGAACCGTCGGCGTCGTCGTCCCGGAGCGCGCTCTCGAACCAGTCGTCGTCATCGGCCACGGTCGGTCACCTCCGGGACGCGTCCGGTCATTGTCGACACACCGGAGCGCCCGGCAATAGTACTTTCCCCGGAGCGTGGCGCTTTTGCCGGGGGGCTGCGTTGCCGTGGGTATGCTGGTCGGCATCGTCGCCCAGAAGGGCAACGAGCGCGCGTCGACGCTCGCGGCGGACGTGCGCGACGCGCTCGCGGACGTGGACGCGGACGTCGAGGTGTGGCTGGACGAGGCGACCGCGGACGCGCTCGACGCGGCGGGAGTGGCGACGGCCGAGTTCGACGCGTGCGACCTCGTGGTGAGCATCGGTGGCGACGGCACGTTCCTCTACGCGGCGCACGGCGCGGGGTCGGTGCCGGTGCTGGGCGTGAACCTCGGCGAGGTCGGCTTCCTGAACGCGGTCGCGCCCGACGACGCGGTGGACGCGGTGCGCCGAGAAGTTCGCCGGTTCCGCGAGGACGGCGCGGTGCGGTCGACGCCCGTGCCGCGAGTGGTCGCGTCGGGCGACGGCTGGACGCTCTCGCCCGCGCTCAACGAGGTGGTGGTACACGGCCCGCAGCGGGGCCACGGCCAGGGCGCGACGGTGGACGTGCGCGTGGACGGCGAGCGGTACGCGGCGACGCACGCGGACGGCGTGCTGGTGGCGACGCCGACGGGGAGCACCGCGTACAACCTGAGCGAGGGCGGGCCGCTCGTGCGGCCGGGCGTCGACGCGCTCGTCGTGACGCTGATGTCGCCGCGCGACCCGATGCCGCCGCTGGCCGTGGACGTGGACGCGACGGTGACGGTGCGCGTGACGGACGCCGAGGTCGGGGAGGTCGTCGGCGACGCCCGCGAGCGCGAGCGCGTCGAACTGCCGGCGAAGGTGACGATCACGCGGGCGGCGGAGCCGGCGCGCGTCGCCGGCCCGGGCGTCGATTTCTTCGGCGCGCTCGGCAAGCTCGACCGTGCCGGGAACGGAACTGACTAAGCGGTTCGCCCGCAATCCGGTGGTGATGAGCGAACAGCTCCCGGACGTGCAGGCGACCGAGCCGGACGTGGCGGTCGGCCTGAGCCAGGTGGGCGTCACCGGCGTGGAGAAGCTGGTGAAGATCGCCCGCGACGGCAAGCGCCCGTACGTGCTGACTGCCGAATTCGAGGTGTTCGTGGACCTGCCGCGCCACCGGAAGGGCATCGACATGAGCCGGAACATGGCGGTCATCGACGAGACGCTGGAGGCGGCGGTGTCGGAGCCGGCGTACCGCGTCGAGAACGTCTGCGGCGACGCCGCCGACCGGCTGCTCGACAAGCACGACTACACGTCGGAGGCGGTGGTGCGGATGGAGGCGGAGTTCGTGGAGAAGTCGGAGACGCCGGAGAGCGGCCGGCCGACGCAGAGCACCGTGGACTTCGTCGCCTCGGCGACGGCGCGCGAGGACGAGCCGACGCGCGAGGAGGTCGGCGCGCGCGTCACCGGGATGACCGTCTGTCCCTGCTCGCAGGGGATGATGGAGTCCCGCGCCAGGCGCAAGCTCCAGGACCTCGGCGTGGACGAGCGCGACGTCTCGGAGTTCCTCCGCGAGGTTCCCCAGGCCGGTCACTCCCAGCGCGGGCACGCGACGCTCACCGTGGCGACGGACGGCGAGCCGGGCGTGAACGTCCTCGACGTGGTGGACGTGGCGCGCGACGCGATGAGCGCCCGCATCTACAACTTCGCCAAGCGCCCCGACGAGGACCACATGACGTACGAGGCGCACGCGAACGCCCGGTTCGTCGAGGACTGCGTGCGCGCGATGGCGGACGGCGTCGTCGCCGAGTTCCCGGGACTGCCGGACGACGCCGTGGTGACGATGCGCCAGGAGAACGAGGAGTCCATCCATCAACACGACGCGCACGCGGAGCGGGTGGCGCGGTTGGGCGATCTGCGGGACGAGGTGAACGGCGACTGACTACAGCGGGGTGGCGGCGTTCCACTTCGGCTCGAACTCGTCGTACACGTCGCCCGCGAACGACGAGTCCTTGAGGTCGATGAGCGCGAACGCCTCGTCGGAGTCCAGCGGGTTCGGCACCTCGATGCACACCTCGCGCTCGTCGACGAGCGTGAAGCTGCCCTGCACGTCGTCGACGATGCGGAGTTCGAAGCCGTCGCGTGCGCCGAAACCGTCGTAGCGCGCGGCGACCTGCGGGGAGACCGATTCGGCGAGTTCGCGCGACACCAGTATCTGGACGGTGACGCCGCGGTCGACGGCGGCTTCGATGTGGTCTCCGACGCGGTCACTTACGTCCGTGAGGTCGAAGCCGGGGCCCGGCGTGGACGCGATCATCACGATCTCGTCGTCGGCGGCGTCGAGGCGCTCCACGAGGAGCGCGAGCACCTCGTCGGGGCCGAGCGCCGCGGTCCAGAACTCCTCGTCGCCGACGGCCTCCGGGGCGTCGAGTTCCCGCTTGAGCTGCTCGACCACCTGCTCGTACTGGTCGGCGCGCTCGTCGAGTTCGCGCTGCTTCTCGTCGAGCAGCCGGTCGAGCGCGGCCTCTGGCTCGACGGCGACGTACTTCTTCGGCCGGCTCGCGGTCTGACTCCGGACGAGATGCTGGGACTCCAGTCCGTTGAGCACGTCGTAGATGCGGCCCATCGGCACGTCGCTGTCGGTCGACAACTCCTTCGCGGTTGCCGGTCCCGCGTCGAGCAGCGCCGTGTAGACGCTCGCCTCGTACTCGGAGAGGCCGAGGTCGCTCAGGCTCGCCATGTCGGCCGTTGGAGGGGGCGAGTTATAAACTCCGCGGCAGTTCCAAGCCCTCGGCGCGCGCTCTCCCGCGAGCGCGCCTCGCCTTGGAGATTCCACCAGGGTGGTGGTTGGTTGATTAGCCAGGCGTAGCGTCCGGTTAGTCGGTCGGCTGTCGCCGTCGGTCGTCGGCCGGCAATCGCTGTCTGCTTGCCGAGTGGCCTACAGAGCATCGGCCACGCGCTCCGCAAGTTCGTCTGGGGTCACCGCCGGTTCAGAGCGCCTGGATTCGCCGAGGACGTAGGCGTTGCCGGCCTCCAGGGAGCCGTCGAGCAGGTCGTCGGCGCGCGGCACGACCACCTTCTCGTGGTCGGCGACGCGGAGCGCGGCGCGGTGGAGGTCGCTGCCGGGGTCGGTGGCGACCGCGACGCGGAGCGGCGGCGCGACGACGCGGGCGGCCGCGGTCGCGTACTCGGCGACCTGGACGCCCATGCGGTCGGCCGCGCCCGCGAACGCGCCGACCGCGTCGCGCGCGACCGCCCGGTAGCGGTCGTCGCCCGTGAGCGCGTGGAGGTCCACGAGCGCGTTCGCCATCGCGGCGTTGTCGTCCACGGGGCGGAGCGGCCTGTCGAGCAGGCCCGGACCGCCCGGAACCCCGTCCACGAACGCGCCGGAGTCCGCCTCGTGGAGCCGGTCGATGGCGGCGTCGGCGACCGCGCGCGCCACGTCGAGGTAGTCCGGGTCGAGCACCTGCGCGGCCGTGGCGAACGCGCGCGCGACCGCCGCCTGGTCGGCGAGCAGGCATCGCTCGTCGCTCCCCGCGAAATGCGCCACCTCGCCGTCGTCCACGAGTTCGGTCGAGAGGTAGTCGAGCGTGCGCTCCGCGTACCGCCGCGCGCGCTCGTCGTCCGTGTACGCGTAGAGTGCGAGGAGCGCGTCCGCCGCGAGCGCGTTCCCGTCGGCGTACGCCGTCGCGTCCACCGACGATTCGCTCCCGTCCTCGTCCTCGGCCGAGAGCGCGTCACCCGGCGGAGCCTGGCTGCCGCCGAACGCCTCGCCGTTCCAGAGGGTTCCCGCGAGGTAGTCCACCGCGCGCTCCGCCGACTCCCGGTGCTCGGTCCCGCCCGTGTACAGGTACGCGTCCGCGAACGCGCGGAGGAGCGACGCGTTCGGCGACAGTAGCTTCTCGCGCGCCGGGTCCGACCAGTCGCGGCCGGCCGCGTACCGGAAGACGCCGCCGTCGTCGTCCTGGAGGTGCTCGCGCACCGCGGCGAGCGTCGCCAGCGCACGCCGCTGGTCGCGCTTCAGCGCGAACCGCACCGTCGCCGGCAGCGGGAACTTCGCGTCGGTGCCCCAGCCCGCGTACTCGTCGTCGAACTGGGCGTCGAGCTGGCCGGCGACCAGCCGCTCGATCTCCGGGGTGGCCTCGCCCGCGGGCGGCTCCGCGTCGCGGAGCGCGCGCGGTACCCGCCCCGCGTCCGCGCCCGACGCCCGCCACCGCTCCCGCACCTTCGCCAGCACCTGCCGCAGCCCGTCCGCGTCGAGGAACGTCGCGCCCGCGATCACCTCCCCGTCCGGCGTGGCGAACACCGTCGACGGGAACGCGCCCACGTTGTACCGCTCGCGCACTCGCGGCTGGCGGTCCACGTCCACCCGCACCGGGACGAAGTCGTCGTTCACGTTCGCCGCCACGCCCGGATCGGAGTACGCCCCGGCGTCCATCTCGCGGCACCGGCCGCACCACGACGCCGTGAGCGCGAGCAGCACCGGCCG
>CAZYYH010000084.1:0-8232 GCA_964651725.1 uncultured Halobacteriales archaeon
GCGGTCGGCTGGATCGACTCCTGGAACGCGCCGCTGAAGTGGTAGGCCATGTGGCGCTCCGCGAAGCTGCTCACGGAGGTCGTGCGCAACTCGTTGTGGGCGAGGTGCTGGAAGCTCATGATGCGGTCGGCGTCGAGGTCGTGGCCGGAGCCGGGATTGTCGTACCACTGGCCGCTGCCGTAGTGGGTGACGACGCCGGTGTCGACGCCGAACCGGCAGGTGGCGAGCGCGGTCCGGCTGGGGAGACACGGCGAGTCGGAGACGTAGCACCGGTCGAACCGGACGCCGTCGGCGGCGACCTCGTCGATGACCGGCGACGTGTCGCGGCCGTAGCCGTAGTAGCCGAGGTGGTCCGGGCGGAGCGAATCGATGTCCACGAGGAGGATCCGCATGGCTCCGTGTACATCGAGCCGCCACTTCAACGCGCTGGTTCGGGCATCTGGTGTCGGTCGGATTGCTCCGGTCGGTCCGGCTGACCTCGACGCCGCCGGCTCGAAAGCCCTCGGCCGCTCGCCCTTTCGAAGTCCGCCAGGGGGCCGGTTCTTCAATCGGCCATCGCTGGCGGCTGCCCGACCACGCAGAACAGTACCGACTACGCTTCCGGCGGCTCGTCCTCGCCGACGTGGATCTCGTGGGCCTCCACGTCCTCCAGCGCGGCGAGTCGGCCGCCGACGCGGACCTCGCCGTCGTCCGTGCGCAGGACGAGCGACGCCGTCTCGCGGGTGTCGGCGCGTGCCACGTCCGCGACGCGGCCGCGGACGGTGCGTCGCTCGCCCGTCACCACGTCGCGGCCCTCGATGGTCGCGTAGAAGGTGCCGTCGGCGTCGCGGAGGTCGGCCACGCACCGCCGGATGGTCGCGTAGCGTCGCGGGAACGACCGGCCGTCGTCGCGGCCCGCGACGGGTTCGGCGGTCGTCCACAGCAGCGCGTCGTAGAACCCGGAGACGAGGAAGCCGAGCGTCGAGCGGTCGAAGACGACGCCGTAGCGCTCGCGCCGCGAGTCGGCCGCGAACGCGTCCCGGGGCGCGTACAGCGCGTAGTCGCCGTCGGCGACGGCGAGGACGGGCGTGGTGACGCCGCGGCGGGCCCGCACGGCCGACGCGAGCGCCCCGTAGTCGAACGCGTCGCCGTCCGGAACCTCCGACGCGGGCGAGAGCAGGAGATCGACGGCCACGCCCGCGTCGCGTCGGTCGCGCAGGTCGTCCTCGACGTGGGCGAGCAGGTCGGGCGTGAGCGAGAGCGCGAGTTCGTACTCCGCGGCCGTCACCGCGTCCGCGAGGCGGCGCAGCAGCGTCGCGCGCGACTGCACGAGCGTCGCCGCCTCCGCGCCGCGAGCGGGTCGGGTGTAGACCGCGTCGAGGTCGGCGACGAGGTCGTCGAGCGACGCCCGCAGGTCCGCGAACGCCGCCTCGGGGTCCACGGCGAGCACGCGGAGCGGCCGCGACTCCCGGAGTTCCACCAGCCCGGCCTCGTCGAGCGCGCGCACCGTGTCGTAGACGCGGGGCTGTGGCACGTCGGCGCGCTCGGCGAGTTCGGACGCGGTGAGGTCGCCGTGTTCGAGCACCGCGAGGTACGCCCGCGACTCGTACTCGCCGAAGTCGAGTCGCTCCGCGACCCCGCCGAGCGCGTCGTGGAGGTCGTCCGTGGGCATGTGTCCCCATCCCGGCGGGACGGGAAGAGTGTTCGTGTCTCACTCGTCGCTACCGACGCGGATGACCTGCAGGAGCGAGTGGACGGGGACGCCCGCGACCTCGTCCAGTCCGCGCTTGTCCACGAGCACGACGCACGCGACGGGCGTGCCGCCCGCGCGCTCGACGGCCTCCACGGCCTCCGTCATCGTCGTCCCGCTGGTGACGGTGTCGTCGACGAGGAAGCAGTCCGAACTCTCGACGCCCGCGAAGTTCCGCGAGAACGACCCTTCGAGGTCGCCGACGTCGCCTTCCTCCCACTGGTGCTTCGCGGGCGTGTACGTGGCGAACGCGGTGTCGAGTTCTCGCGCCACGGCGGTCGCCAGCGGCGAGCCCGCGTTCTCGATGCCGACGGTGAGGTCGGCCGACCGGCCGCCCGCGGTGAGCACGTCCGCCATCACCACGCCGACGCGCCCGATGCGGCTGCCGTCGTGGCCGACGGTGCTCCAGTCCACGTGCACGTCGTGGGGTCCGCCAGACGGATCGGGGTCGGGCGCCGGGGCGTCGCCGGTGCCGCGCTCGACCAGCCAGCTCGCCGTCTCGCGGGAGACGTTGAGTTCGTCCGCGATCTCGCCCTTCGACCGCCCGTGATCCGCGAGTTCGGCGGCACTCTCGATGAGGTCGTCCACGTTCTTCATGTCTCGTACCGTTGCGTGACTGGGGTGATTGGTCTTTCGGCGGCTGCGCGGCTCGAACGCAGTGAGAGCCGCGGACTGAGCGAGCGGCCCGACCTAAGCGGGAGCCGCGTCCGACGCGGACGCCGCCCTTTATAGATGTAATTATTTGTAATAGATTGTAATCTTGAAGTGGTTTATGTACCGGTGACCGAGCCGGTCCCTTCCGAAGTTCCGCCGCGCGCCGGTTGCTCGGCCCGTCGTCACCGCCGGCTACCCGGCCGCTCCGAACGCTCCGTGCCGCCAGCTGATCCGAACGCCGCCCGTGGACCCGGGACAAGCTATTTCCTCCTCGGCCGTGTGGGACACGTAACCCCACGGACCGCCGCGTCGGCGCGGCGGTCCACGACCCCACACGCCACCATGGATCGCTACGACACGCTCTACCGGCTGTACGACGAGTTCGACACGGAGACGCTCCGGGCCTACCAGGAGTTCATCTCGCTGTTCCCGCCCGTGGACTCGCGGGTCGCGCTCGACCGGTGGCAGGACGCCCACGACGAGCTGACCGAGCGGAAGGACGCCATCCGGGAGCGGCTACCGGACGCCGACGGGCTGGTGGAGGTGGCGGCCATCGCCACCCGCGAGCAGGCGTTCACGGCGCTCGACTACCACTCGAAGTACGGTCGCGGCATCGACGTGCTCGTACTCGACGTGGACGAGACGCTGCGGTCGGCCGGCCGCACCGACAACGAGATCCCGCGCGAGGTGCTGTACCGGCTCACCGAGTTCCACGACGCGGGCGTGCCGATAGTGGTCTGCACGGGCCAGACGCTGGAGAACGTGAAGGGGTTCATGATCCAGGGATTGGGCAACGAACTCGTCCACTCGGGGCGGTTCAGCATCGTGTACGAGGGCGGGACGGGCGTGTTCACGCCGGGGCACGGCCCGCGGACGAAGCAGCTCCTCTACGAGCGACTCGACGACGAGGTGGCGTCCGTGTTCGACGAGGTGCGGACGCGCGTGCTCACGGACGCCCCGGAGGGCGTCCGCCACGGCTGTCACCTCCAGGGCAACGAGTTCAACGTCACGCTGAAGCCGAACCACGAGACGGGGAGCCAGCCCGCCGTCGAGGTGATCGACGACGCGCTCGCCCACCTGCTCTCGCTGCTCGGGGAGGCGGTCGTGGACGGCGACGACGGTCCGGCGCTCGCCCGAAGCCACTACGCCGACGCCGACCCCGAGATACGGGCGGCGCTCGCGCGGACGGGCGCGCTCGACGACGACCCGCCGACGGCGCCGGCGGCGGTCGGGGACGCGCTCGACGCCGTCGACGTCGGCTACTACGAGGGTGACGCCGTGGAGATAACCAGCCGCGAACTCAACAAGGTCGCGGGGACGCGGGCGGCGTTCGACGTGCTCGGGGTGGACGACCCGTTCGCGCTCGTGATGGGCGACAGCAAGAGCGACCTCCGGGTGATGGAGTGGGTGGCGGAGCGCAACGCGGGCATCGCGGCCGCGCCCGAGCACGCCTCGGAGCGCGTGCTCGACCACGTCCGGGCGACCGACGGCGTGGTGTTCGACCGGGGCGCGGCCGCCGACGTGCTCCGGATGGCGGCCGCGCTCGACCGGTTCGCGGCGGCTCAGTCCGAGTGACGGAATCGGAGCGTGTCGCCGGACTCGACGTGGCTGGCGGCGGTGAGGCGCTCGTCCGCGTCCACTCCGTGCCGGAGCGCGAGCGTGTCGCGGCGGAGCCGGTCGTCGTCGAGGACGCCGGACCGAACCTGCGTCCCGCACTCCTCGGCGAGCGCGTCCACGACGTCGCGGACGGTCGCCCCGTCCGGCACGCCGAGGTGGACGGCGTGGGTGCCGGTGCGTGCTGCGATGGAGCCCTGGAGCTGTACTGTCACGTCCATGTGAGTCCCGTGGACGCGCGACGCACAAAAGATTTACTCGGATCGTAGTATCTCATTGCCGGGAGGGTTTATGCGCCCGGGCTCCGAGGTGTCGAACTGATGCCAGCGAACGCACCAGCGCCGGGGAGCGCCGACCCGCTCGGCCTCCACGGCGTGGTTCCGCCGACGATCACCGCGTTCCACGACGACGAGACGCTCGACACCGAGACCACCGCCGCCCACGCCCGGTTCGTCGTCGACCGCGGCGTCCACAGCGTCTTCCCGCTCGGCACGAACGGCGAGTTCGCGCTGCTCGACCCCGGCGAGCGCGACCGCGTGGTCCGGGCGGTCGTGGACGAGGTCGGCGGCGAGGTGCCCGTCATCGCGGGCGTCGGCGAGCCGAGCACGCACGGAACCGTCGAGCGAGCGACCGCCGCCGAGGCCGCCGGCGCGGATGGCGTGGTCGCGGTGACGCCGTACTACTACCCGCTCGACGGCGACGCCGCCGTCGACCACTACCGGACGGTGGCCGCCGCGGTCGACGTGCCAGTGTACGTCTACCACATCCCGAACAAGACCGGGAACGCGCTGTCGCTGGAGACGCTCGACGCCGTCGCCGACGTGGACGGCGTCGCAGGGGTCAAGGACTCCAGCAAGGACGTGCCCTGGCTCGGCCAGGCCGTCGACGCCCATCCGGAGTTGACGTACCTCGCCGGCTCGGACTCGCTGCTGGTCCCCGGCCTGGACCTCGGCTGTACGGGCATGGTGAGCGCCGTCGCCAACGCGTTCCCCGAACTCGTCGTCGACCTCTACGAGGCGTACGACGACGGCGACGAGGCGCGCGCCCGCGAACTCCAGAGCACGGTGTACGACGTCCGGAGCGCGCTCAAGCGCGGCCCGTACATGGCGGGCGTGAAGACCGCGCTGTCGATCGAGGGGTTCGACGCCGGCCCGCTCCGGAGCCCGCTCCGCCTGCTCGACGATGAGGATCGGCGCGAACTGGCGGTCGAACTCGCCGACCTCGGGGTGCTCCGGCCGTGACGACCGGGACGGTTATACGCCCGCAGTCGCCTCTACCCGGACGAACGATGACGGTTCACACGGCGCGACGGCAGTCGACGACGGGAGGGGTTCGATGCCCGACCTGGTGACGTTCGGCGAGACGATGCTCCGGCTCTCCCCGCCTCCGGGCGAGCGCCTGGCGACGACGGACAGCCTCGACCTGCGCGTGGCGGGCGCGGAGAGCAACGTCGCGGTGGCGGCCCGGCGGCTCGGTGCGGACGCCGTCTGGCTGTCGAAGCTCCCGGACTCGCCGCTCGGCCGGCGCGTCGTCACCGAACTCCGCCAGCACGGCATCGAGCCCGCGGTCGCGTGGAGCGACGACGCCCGCCAGGGCGCGTACTACATCGAGCAGGGGAGCCGGCCGCGCGGCACCGACGTCATCTACGACCGGGCGGACGCGGCCGTGACGACCGCCACCGTCGGCGACCTCGACGCGGACCGCGTGCGCGAGGCCGACGGCTTCTACACGAGCGGCATCACGCCCGCGCTCTCGCCGACGCTGACGGAGACGACCCGCGAGCTGCTGGCGACCGCGCGCGACGCGGGGACGCTGACGGCGTTCGACGTGAACTACCGGTCGAAGCTCTGGTCGCCCGCCGAGGCGCGCGAGACGCTCGCCGACCTGTTCCCGCTGGTGGACGTGGTGGTGGTCGCCGAGCGCGACGCCGAGCGCGTGCTCGACTGCGACGGCTCGCCCGAAGCGACGGCCCGCGACCTCGCGGCCGAGTACGGCTTCGAGACGGTGGTCGTGACGCGCGGCGACCGGGGGTCGGTGGCGCTCCACGACGGCGCGCTCCACGAGCAGCCGGCGGTGGACGCGGAGACGGTCGATCCCATCGGGACCGGGGACGCGTTCGTCGGCGCGTTCCTGGCGACCCTGCTGGCGGGCGAACCCGTCCCGGCGGCACTGGAGTACGGTGCCGCCACCGCGTCGCTCAAGCGCACGATGGCGGGCGACATGGTGGTCTGCACCCGCGAGGAGATAGAGCGCGTCGTCGAGGACGCCGACCGCGACATCTCGCGATAGTCGCAGTTGTATACATAAGTAGTTGTACTCCGCCGGAGCGCGGCCCGTCGTCCCAGTGATCGGGCACGACGTGCCGGCCGACGACGACCGAAGCCCGAAACCCCCCGATAGAACCGCGCTCGACCGGGCGACTGCCTCGCGGAGCCCTGGAGTGGCGACGACGCCCGGAACTCCCCGCCGACGATCCGGCGTTCGGCGCAGTTCCGGCCCGAGAGACGCTCACGGCGGGCATCCGGGAGAGGGGCGCCGGACGTGGCCGGCCAGCCGGCGGCGGCGGGCGCGACGACGGTTGTACAATTACTTCTGTTTCCCTTCCTCCGCCCCGTCCACGAGGCGTTCGAGCTGTGACGGCGGCACCGCGCCGCGCGCGCCGTAGCCGTCGTACGCGAACGTCGGGACGCCGGTGACGCCCGCCTGCTGGGATTCGCGGAACTGCTCGCGCACGGCAGCGTCGAGGTCGTCGTCCGCGACGAACTCGCGGATGTGCTCCGGGCTCACCCCTACGCTCTCCGCCACGTCCGCCAGCACGTCCACGTCGCCGATGTCCTCGCCGTCCTGCCAGAGCGCGTCGAAGACGGCGTCGTGGAAGGCGTGGAACGTCTCGTCGTCGTACTCGCGGCGGACGCCGACGGCGGCCTGGTGGGCGTTCCACGAGTCCACGTCCCGCGAGAGGTCGATGCTCATCTCGACGCCGTACTCCTCCTGGAGCCGGCGGACGTTCTGCTTCGCCTGCTCGAAGTAGTCGTCGTCCTTGCCGTCGTCCGCGTCCTCCCTGATCTCGCCGTCCGGGCCGCGCTTCTGGCCCCGGAGGTCGAACGCGCGCCACTCGACCTCCGGCGGGTCCTCCGTGGACTCGCGGTACTCCTCCAGGCTGTGCTTGCCCAGGTAGCAGAACGGGCAGACGTAGTCCGAGTAGACGGTGATGACGTCGGCCGACTCGCTCATGACGGTTCGTAGCGGCTGGACCGGGAAAAGCGGTCGGGCGGCGGCGAACCGCGCCGATGTCGTCGTGACCGGCACCGCCGTCAGTCGCCGCCCGACTCGACCCACGCGACGAGTTCGTCCGCGCCGACGAACCCCTCGTCGCGGCGCGCGACCGGCTCGCCGTCGCGGAACAGCACGAGCGTCGGCACGCGGCGCACGTCGAACCGATCCACGAGCGCGAGGTCGTCGCCCGCGTTCGCGGTCGCCACCGTCGCGTCGACCTGCCGGGCGACGACGCCCAGCACCGGCTCCATGCTCGCGCAGATGCCACAGCCCGCGGTGTAGAGTTCGAGCAGCACCGTCTCCTCGCGGGCGAGCAGGTCGTCGAGGTCGTCCCCGTCCGCGAGACCGACGGGCTTCGCACGGTCGCTCACGGAGTGAGGTACGCGCCCGGGCGGGAATAGCCTCCCGGCTCCGGCGGTCGAGCGCGGGAGGGCCCGCCGTCGATCGAACTGGTTCCTCCGTGGCCGGACGTTTAAGTCTCTGAAGTCCTTATTTCCGCGTAACCATGGACGCTCCGACGTGGGTCTACGCGTCCATCGCGGGAGTGACGGTGCTCCACCTGTTCGTGCTCGTCTACCTGCGGGCACGTCGGCGCGGCAGCGCAGCGAGCGCGCCAGGGTCGGCGGCGGGCGGCGACGCGACCGGCGACGCCGACGCCGACGCGGACGGCGACACCGTGCGCTGCCGGCAGTGCGGCGCGGAGAACCAGCGGCGGTTCCGGTTCTGCCGGAACTGCGTCGCCGAACTTCCCGGCGCGTCGCTCGCGGAGACGGCCGGCGGCGGCTCCCGCCTCGGCATCCTGTGAGGGGCCGGCGCGATCGCGCGGCCGACCGCGACCAGGGGTCTCGGCCGTGGCGACGGCGCCAAACACAGCCGACGGCTGCCGGTCAGCCGTCGAGCAGTCCCGGCAGGTCGTTCACCGAGTCGATCACGGCGTCCGCGCCCTCCGCCTCGTACTT
>CAZYYH010000085.1:0-8040 GCA_964651725.1 uncultured Halobacteriales archaeon
ACACGAACTCGTACTCCAGCGTGTCCTGGAGGAACGCCTCGAACGGCTCGCCGTCGACGGTCGCGTCGCTCGCGTCGAACGTCGTGTGATGCTCCACGCGGAGGTTCGCGTTCACCGCCTCAGCCTCCGCGCCGTCCGTGACCGCGTCCAGCGTCGGCTCGCCCTTCGAGTCGTAGCGCACGAACAGGTTCGTCCCCGCGAGCGCGTCCGCGGGCGACAGCGCGCTCTCGCCGCCGCCGGCTCCCGCACGCTCCGCGCGCTCGCGCGCCGTGGCGAGTTCCTCGCGCATCGACGCGAGTTCGGCCTCCAGCCGGTCGCGCTCCTCGCGGAGGTCGTCGCGCTCCGCCCGCGCCGACGCGAGTTCCGATTCGAGGTCGTCGATGCGCTCGTCGCGCTCCGCGACCGCCGCCTCCAACTGCTCGATTCGCTCGCGCGCCTCCTCGCTCCGGCGCGCGCCGCCGCTCGACGCCCGGTTCGCACTCGACCGACCGCTCGACCCAGTCCGGGTCGCCGGCTCGTCTCGCTCGCCCTTCGTCGGGGCGTCCCGCTCGCGCTTCGCCGCCGTCGCGCTCCTGCTCGCGGACGCGCCCGTCGCCGACCCGCCGCTCGCCGAGCGCGAACCCGACGCCGGCTCCGGCGGCTCGCTCTCGTCGGGGTCGAGCGCCGGCACCGTGTTGGTCTCGCGCCACTCCGCCTCCTCCGAGAACACGTCGTCCCCCGGCCCGGCCGCCGCGTCCGCCTGCTCCCCGTCGGCTCCCGAGGGCTCCGCGCGCTGGCCCGACGCCGGTTGCCCCGCGTCCTCCGTGGCGCGACCGGCAGTGGACTCGGTCCCGGATCCGGGGCGTTCCGTCGCGGACCCGCCGTCGGCTCCCGTGCCGTCGGGCGCGGGTTCGGTGCTCGCCGGCTCGTCCGGCGTCGACGGCTCCGACGTCGCGTTCGCCGGCTCCGACCGCTCGGCGCTCGCCGCCGCGCCCTCGGTCGCCGACGGCGGATCGTCCGCCGACGCCTCCTCGGCAGTCCCATCGGCGGGCTCCGCCGACTCCGTGTCCCCTTCGGCGTGCTCGACAGGTGACTCCAGCGACGCCGACTCGTCGTCAGCGGACTCGTCGTCCGCCTCCGCAGGCTCGTCGTCCGCCGACCCGCCCGCCGCAGCGCCCGCGTCCGCCGCGGCCGACGCGTCGTCCTCGTCGTCGGCGGGCTCAGGCACGTCCGCCACGTCCAGTTCGACCTCCGTCACCTCGAAGATGCCGACCTCGTCGGCCGCGGCGTCGAACGCCTCGTCCTCCGTCACGAGATCCTCGCTCGCGCCGACGAACGCCGCGCTCATCGACTTGCCGCCGTAGTACGCCACGTAGTAGTCGCCGCTCAGCACGTTCTCGCTCAGCTCCACGTAGCCCGTGAAGCCGCCGCCGGAGAGCATGTCGTCGACCTCCGAGAGCGGCGTGTCCTCCGTGTAGTACTGGCCGCGCTGGTCGCCGCCCGTCTCCAGCATGGCGAACACGAGCACCGGCGCGGGGTTCGGCGCGTCGAACACCGTGCCGTCCGCGTCCGCGAACGACTCCATCCGACCCTCGAAGACGCCTATCACCCGGCCGTTCAGCATGAAGAGCCACGCGCCGGCCGCGCGCACCGCTCCCGAGAACGACCCGTCCGCGAGATCCCGGAGCGTCGCGTACCCGCCAGAGAACCCACGCGACGGCCACTGTTCGATCCGCTGTACCGTACGCTCGTCCATGTGAACAACCCAGCCGTAGCGGCGTCTAATAGCTTCCGGCTACCGTCCGACGCGCGTGGCACAAATCGGGTGCCCGTTCAGAGCTTGCTCGACGCGTCGTCGGCGAGTTCCTGCATCCGCTTGCTGATGCGGCCCGCCGACGAGAACTCGTCCTCGCTCATCGCCGTGGCGAGCGCGTTCCCGAGCACGAACACCGCGTGCTTGTGCTCGCTCTTCGACTTGTGGACGTGCGACGGGTTCACGTCGAGCTGTTCGTACGCCTCGAAGACGCCCTCGTCGACGTCCTCGTACCCCTTGAAATACTCCTTGATCGTCACGAGCTGATCGTGGAGTTCGAGCAGTTCGTCTTTGTGCATTCTTACTGGCTCTTGGCACGAACGCGGCTTAAGGGTTGTCTGAGAGCTGTTGACACGACGCTCGTACACGCCCTGCGAGGGCGGTCAGAAGACGTACTCGTCCTCGTGTCCCATCATCCCCTCGTCCTCGAATCCCGCGTCGTCGTCCATCGGCCCGCTGGTCTTGTAGGCCTTGAGTCCGGCAGCGAGCAGGTCCTCGATGGCCTCCTCGCGGTTCACGAACTCGCCCTGCTCGACCAGCTGCGCGATCTGCATCTCCAAGTGCTCCGGGATTGTGATTTCGACCTTCGGCATCTGACGTTCGCCGTTTTGACAGGCCCGTTGATAAGCTTGACGGGTAAGTAGTTACAGTGGATGGACTGGCGACAACGACTGGAGGACTCGAACCCTCCGAGAGCGTTCGAGTGACGCCGTCCACGCCGGAATCCCGACCGGGCTCGCCGGCCGGGGAAGGAGGTTCGAACGGGAACGTGGAACAGACTTTTAAGTGAGAGGCCCGTCGGGGCCGGCGCAGCGACGGCGGGCCGACCAGTCCACCACCTCGGCGGATATCGAGGGCGAGCGTGGTAACAGCGAGGCGACCACTCCACCGCCCTGGTGGAATCACCGAGGGCGAGCGCGTCGCCGGAGGCGGCGCGCGAGGGCTTGGTGGCGTTAAACCTACTTACCTCCCGCCCGTCGCCTCGCGCATGAGCGTCGTGGACGTGACGGACCTGCACGAGGAGTTCGGCGGCGACCGGCTTCCGCCCGGTCAGCGCCGCACGGAGAAGTTCCCGGTGCTCTCGAAGTCCGGGACGCCGAGCGTCGACCGCGCCGACTGGAGCCTCGACGTGTGGGGCGCGGTCGACGACGAACTCGACCTCTCCTTCGACGAGTTCACCGACCTGCCGACGGAGACGCAGCGCCAGGACTTCCACTGCGTCACCGGGTGGAGCCGGTTCGACAACGAGTTCACCGGCGTCACCTTCCCGACGCTCGCCGACCGCGCGGGCGTCCGGAGCGACGCCGTCCACGTCATGTTCCACGCCGCCGACGGCTACACCACCAACCTCCCGCTCGACGTCTGCCAGCGCGACGAGGTGCTGGTCACCTGGAACCTCGCCGGCGAACCGCTCCCCGCCGAGCACGGCGGTCCCGTCCGCGTCGTCACCCCGCACCGTTACGCCTACAAGGGCGCGAAGTGGGTGACAGGCGTCGAGTTCCTCGCCGACCCCGAGCGCGGCTACTGGGAGAAGCGCGGCTACTCGAACACGGCTAATCCGTGGCAGGAGGAGCGGTACAGCTAGTATTCGTTGGTTCTGCTGGTGGTGTGAGTTTTCGGGGGGAGTGCGACAGGGCTGGTGATGACGGTCCCGAAAGCCCTCGCGCGCTCGGCTCCCGGGCCTCGCTGCGCGCCTCACTCGGTCGCTCCGCTCCCTCGCTGTGGTGCTAACTTCGGCGCGCGACCGGAGCAGACCAGGGGCTTTCAATGTGGTCGCTTCCAACCTTCTCCCGGCCGAGACGCGCGAATCGACCCCGTCACGAACACCAGCGACCCGGTATAGTTAGGCTGAAGGCACGCGGCGCAAACGTTCGGGTAATGGACGGACGCGGCGACAGGGTCAGATCCGCGGGACGGCTGGTGAGCCGGACGCGAGCGGTCGGGGACGCGTCGGTCGCGGAGTTCGCGGCGGCGCTTCCGGATCTCCGGACCGCGTGGACCGCGCCCGACGAGCCGGATCTGGCGGGGTTCGGCGTGGCTGCGGAGGTGACGGTGGACGGCCCGGGCCGGTTCGACGAGGTCCGGGAGCGGGCGTCGGCGGTGTTCGAGCGCGTGGACCGCGGCGACGCGCCACGGGTCGCGCGCCCGCGGCTGCTCGGCGGGTTCGCGTTCCACGAGGATCACGCGGCTGCGTCGCCGTGGACGGGGTTCCCGGGTGCGAGGTTCGTGCTGCCGCGGGTGCAGGTCGCGCGGACGGACGAGGGCGCGTGGGCGACGGTGAACGCGTACGGGCCGGAGGCGTCGGCGAGTGCGGCCGAGGACGAACTCGCGGCGGTGACGGAGGCGGTCGAGTCGGCGTCGTTCGAGCCGGGGCCGTCGCCGGGCTACGTGGAGACGGAGCGCACGACGAGCCGCGAGGCGTGGCGCGCGCAGGTCGAGGCGGCATTGGAGCGCATCGCGGCGGGCGACCTGGAGAAGGTGGCGCTCGCGCAGTCGCTGTCGGTGGAACTCGGCGGGCCGTTCTCGCTGCCGGACGCCGTCGCGCGGCTCGCGGCGCGCTACCCGGACTGCTCGACGTTCGCGGTCGACCCCGGGGATGGCGGCACGTTCTTCGGCGCGACGCCGGAGCGGCTGGTGCGCCTCGACGGCACGCACGTCGAGACGGGGGCGCTCGCGGGCTCGATCGGGCGGGGCGAGACGCCCGAGGCCGACGAGGCGCTGGCGGACGAGTTGCGGGAGAGCCGGAAGGACGCCCACGAGCACGCGGTGGTCGTGGACGCCATCCGCGACCAGCTGGAGCCGGTGGCGGAGCGCGTCGAGACGGGCGAGCGGTCGATCCGGACGCTGCCGAGCGTCCAGCACCTCCGGACGCCCATCGCGGCGGATCTCGACGTGGACATGCACGTGCTGTCGCTGGTTCGGGCGCTCCACCCGACGCCGGCGGTCGGCGGGCTGCCGCCGGACGCGGCGAAGCGCACCATCCGCGAGACGGAGACGTTCGACCGCGGGTGGTACGCGGCCCCCGTCGGCTGGTTCGACGCGGCGGGTGACGGCTCGTTCGCGGTCGGCATCCGGTCGGCGCTCGCGGACGGCTCGGCGGCGCGGCTATTCGCGGGCGCGGGCATCGTCGCGGACTCGGACCCGGACGCGGAGTGGGACGAGGTGCAGCTCAAGTACCGGCCGATGCTCGACCTGCTGGCATGACCGCGCCGAACCGGAACGCGCTGTGGGGTCGGGCGGTCGCGGACGAACTCGCGGCCGCGGGCGTCGAGGCGGTCTGCGTCGCCCCCGGCAGTCGGTCGACGCCGCTGACCGTCGCGGTCGCCGCACACGACGACCTCCGGACCTTCTCGCATCTCGACGAGCGCTCGGCGGCCTTCTTCGCGCTCGGCCGCGGGCGGGCCGGGAGACCGACCGCGCTCGTCTGCACGTCGGGGACGGCGGCCGCGAACTTCCATCCCGCCGTCATCGAGGCGAGCCAGGCGCGGGTGCCGCTCGTCGTGGTGACGGCGGACCGCCCGCCGGAACTCCGGGACTCGGGCGCGAACCAGACGATAGACCAGGAGAAGCTGTACGGCGACGCCGTGCGATTCTACCGCGACCTGCCGGAGCCGGAGGCGGACGCGAGAAAGCTCCGGTCGCTCCGCGCGTCGGTCTGCCGGGCGGTCGCGGCGGCGACCGGCGTGCCGGCCGGGCCGGTCCACCTGAACGCGCCGTTCCGGAAGCCGCTGGAGCCGACGGAGGTGCCCGGGGACGTGCCCGAGGGGTTCGCCGACGATCACCCGGAGGCGGCCGAGGGCCGCGACGGCCCGTTCGTGTCGGTCTCGCGGGGCCAGCCCGTGCTCGACGACGCGGACGCCGACAGGGTTGCGGCGGCGGTCCGGCACGCGAATCGCGGGCTGATCGTCGCCGGTCCAGCGGATGCGCCGACGCCCGGCCGCGACGCGCTCGCCGCGCTCGCGGACGCGACGGGCTTCCCGGTCGTCGCGGACCCGCTCTCCGGGCTACGATACGGGCCGCACGTCGACGAGTTGCCGGTGCTCGGCGGCTACGACGCGTACCTCGACTCCGCGATCACCGACGGCTGGCCCGAGCCGGACCTCGTCCTGCGGTTCGGCGCGTCGCCCACGTCGAAGGCGCTCCGGCGCTACCTCGCGGAGACGGGCGCGCGCCAGCTCCTCGTGGACCCGGCGGGCGGCTGGCGCGAGGCGACGTTCACCGCGACCGACCTCGTCGTCGCGGACCCCGACCGGCTCGCGCGCGCGGTCGCCGGGCGCATCGACCGCCGACCCGACGAGGCGTGGCGCGACCGCTGGACGCGCGCCGAGGAGCGCCACTGGGCGCTCGCACGCGACGCCGTCGGCGACGCGGACTTCGAGGGCGGGCTGCTCGCCGCGGTCGCCGCGGACGCCCCGGACCCCGCGACCGTGTTCGTCTCGAACTCGATGCCGGTGCGCGACCTCGACCGGTTCGGCGAGCCGCGGGCCGCCGACCTCACCGTGCTCGGCAACCGCGGCGCATCCGGCATCGACGGCGTCACCTCGACTGCGCTCGGCGCTGGCTCCGCGACCGACGACCCGCTCGTGCTCGTCACCGGCGACCTCGCGTACTACCACGACGCGAACGGCCTGCTCGCGCTCGGCCGGTGCGGCGTCGACGCCACCGTCGTCCTCGTGAACAACGACGGCGGCGGCATCTTCCACATGCTCCCCATCGAGGAGCACGATCCGCCGTTCACCGACCAGTTCAGGACGCCCCATGGCCTCGACTTCTCGGCGACGGGCGACCTCTACGACCTCGCCTTCGAGCGCGTCGACGCCGGCGGCTTCCGCGACGCGTTCCGGGAGTCGGTCGAGAGCGACGGGACGCAGGTGCTGGAAGTGCGGACCGACGCGGAGCGCAGCCATCGCAGACGCGAGCGGCTACAGGCGGAGCTGGTCGCCGACCTCGGAGAGTGAGGGGCGAGCAGGCGGCACAGGCGAGTCGGGGGCAACTCGGGACGCGACGCAGTGTGCCGCACTACCCCCTCCGCTCGCGGGTCGTCCCTCCCCGCTCACCCTGTCAGCGGCGCTCGCTCGACTCGCGCCGCTCCGTTCGCGCCGCAACGCTAGCTACGTCACGGGCGGGTCTCGTCGCCCTCTCACTGATAAAGCTACCTGGCAGAACGGCCTGAGCGTGCCTGCCGACCCGGCTCTTAACCGTCTCGCGGCCGAATCCAGGAGCGTGACGAGCGAGCGCGCGGGGGACACGGTCCCGGGGACGACCACCGACGAAGGGGAAGAGAAAGCGGAGGCGACGATACACGTCGGGATGCTGGTCGCGCCCTCGCCGGAGACCGACCTGGCGGCGCTCCAGTCGTTCGCCGACCGGGCGGCGCGCGACGTCCGCGACGAACTCCAGGCCGCGACCGGGCTGGCGTGGACGTTCCACGACGCCGAGCCGTTCCGCGTCCCGGACCGGAAACCCCGGCGACCCTCGGACTTCCTCGACGAGGCCAGCCTCCGCATGGTCGAGGGCGAGTACGACACGGTGGTGGTCGTGACGGACGCCACGCTGGTGTCGCGCCACGAGCGGCCCGTGCCGGGCCTCGCCTCCGAACTCGCGCGGGTGGCGGTGGTCTCCACGCGGACGCTCGTGCTCGGGCCGCGCGACCGGCCGGTGCGGTCGCTCGACGACGCCGCCGTCCGGTGGAACGCCGCCGTGCTCCTCCGCCACCTCGTCGGGCACGTGCTCGGCCTCGGCCACGGCGACGGCGCGATGACCCCGTTCCGGTTCGACCCCGACCGCCGCGACGCGCCCGGGTTCACCGACCGGGCGTGCGAGCGACTGCGGCGGCGCGCACCCGGCATTCCCGAGCGCGAGGCAGACGAGCGCGGGTTCCTCGGCCGCGTCGCGTTCCACGTCCAGTGTGCCGCCAGCCAGCCCTCGCAGGTGCTTCGACCGCTGGTACGGAACCGCGCACCGCTGCTCGCGCTGTCGCTCCCGAAGCTCGCCACCGCCGCCGTCGCGCCGACGCTCGTCCTCGTGTTCAGCGCGGAGACGTGGGACGTGGGCGTCCACCTCACCGACCTCGACGCCGCCGGGTTCACCGTCGCGAGCGTCCTCGCCGCGACCGGCTACCTCACCGCCGTCCAGAACCTGCTGTTCCCGCGAAAGGAGGGGTGCGCGCTCACCGAGCACACCGCGCTCGTCAACGTCGCCGTCGTGCTGACGGTGCTCTCGGCCGTCGTCGGCCTGTTCGTGATGGT
>CAZYYH010000086.1:0-7955 GCA_964651725.1 uncultured Halobacteriales archaeon
ATTGTCACCCCTGCTGTTTAAGGTATCGGAGAACTCCACGAACGTTCATCGCAGTCTCCCCCTCGGCCTTGAACTCGCCCCAGAGGTCGCTCACGTCCTCGCGCTCCACGAAGTGCTCGACGACCGCGTCCTCGTCGTCGAGGCGCTCCCACTGCTCCTCGACCGCCGCCACCCACTCCGGAAGCGCGTCCGCGTACTCCGCCAGCAGGTCGTCGGCGTCGCGGCCGCCCGGCCCGTAGTGGCCGTACAGCACCATCTCCGGGGTCAACTCGCGCTGCATCGCCACGTCGTCGAGCGCCTGCTCCAGGTCGAAGTTCGGCGGCGGCGTCGTCTGCCGCACCACGTCGCGCGCCGGCACGTAGATGCCCGCCGCGTCCGCCGCGAACAGCGCCCCCGAGTCCGGCTCGACGAACACCACCTGGTGGGGTGCGTGCCCCGGCGCGTGATGTACGTCGAGCCGCCGGTCGCCGAGGTCGATGGCGTCGCCGCCCGAGAGAGCCACGATGCGCTCCTCCGGCACCGGCTCCGGCTCGACGTAGAACCGCTCCCACTGGTCGCCGACCGCAAGCTTCGTCCCCTCGACCAGCCGCCCCGGATCCACGAGGTGCGGTGCGCCGATCTCGTGGACGTACACGTCCGCGTTCGGGTAGTCCCGTGCGAGAAAGCCCGCAGCTCCGGCGTGGTCGAGGTGGACGTGCGTCGGCGCGACGACCTGGAGGTCGTCGCGGCCGATTCCCACCTCGTCGAGCGCCGCCCGAAGCCGGTCGTAGTGCGTGCCGATGCCCGTGTCCACCACCGCCGGTCGCTCCGCGTCGACGACGTACACCGACCCGTACTCCGCCGCGTCGTACATCCCCGTGTCCAGATAGTACACGTCGTCGAGGCCGTCCACCTCGTACACGTCACCGATTGCCATGCCAGAACGCACGCACCAGGGGCGGGAAAATGGTTCGCTTGGCGGTGGGAGCGTTCCGGCCGCGGCTCAGCGGTCGTCGATCGCCGCGATGCGCACCTCGACCGCGGTGACCTCCACCTCGTACCCGCAGTACTCGAACGTGATCACGTTCGGCCCGCCGTCGCCGGCCAGCAGCCGGTCGATGGCGTCCGGGTCGATGGCGTCGGCGAGCGGCTGGAGGTCGAGCGCCGAGCAGCCCCGGGCGTCGGCGACGGCCGTGTAGACGCCCCGGCTGGGCCGCTCGTCGGCGTCGAGCGCGTACCGGTGCGTCGGTCGGCCCTGCTGGTCCCGCACCATCTTAGAGCGGCATCCGCGAGCGGCAGTCCTCGCTCTGCGCGTCAAGGTGGTCGAGCCGCGACCCGAGGAGTTCGCGCAACGTCACGACCAGCCCGTTGTTCGGTCCTTCGCCGGTGATGGCGCTCTCGGCGCGGCCGCCGTCCGCGCCCTCCTCGCCGAGCGTGCCGAGTATGATGGCTTCGCGGTCGACGAACACGAGCCGGCCGAGGCGCTCGCGGTTCGGCGGGAGGTTGAGCCAGTCGAGCTGTGGCTCCCAGATGACGACCTCGGGGGCGCGCTCGCGCACCTGGTCGCGGACCGCCGGGGTCTGCGAGCCGAGGTACACGTCGACGCCGCGGTCGACCGCGTCCTCGATGACGCGGAAGCACTCCTCCTCGAGGAGACCGTCGGTCGTGAACAGCAGGAACACCTCGTCGTCGGCGTGCCGGATGAGCGACTGGCCGCGCGCGAGCACGTTCGATCGGCCGGAGATGGTCCAGATGTCGTCGGCGTGCTCGGCGTCGGGCAGGACGGTCCGGGGCGTCTCGTCGGCCCCGAAGTCGAACCACCTGGCGTCGACGTCGGGATGGCCCCGGTAGGTGACTGTTTCGGCGATGTCGTCGCACTCTACCAGACCCGCGTCCACGAGCTTCGGGAGGTGGACGTGGTGGAGCGAACCCAGCACGTCCCGGACGGCCGCCGACCCGTCCGCGTCGGGGTCGCGGGCGGCCACCTCGCGGGCGAGTGCGCGCCGGTCCATCGGACCGTCGTGGACGGCGAGGACGGCGAGGACGACGCGCCGGCGGTCGTCGGCGAGGCAGTCGAGGACGGCCGACCATCCGTCGGCGTTCGTCTCGACGATGCGCCGGAGCCACGCGTCCCCGAGCGCCGGATGGTCGCTCGCGGCTACCGTGCCGTCGTCCGGGTCGTACTCGACGAGGCCGGCGTCCGCCAGGGCCGGAACGTGGACGTGCCGGAGGTCGGTGCGCACCGCCCGCGTCTCCTCCCGGGTCACCGCCACCAGCGGCTTACACTGCTCCGCCGCGGCGACGAGGGTGGCGAGGTCGCGCTCGCCGACGGGCGCGGACCGGTCCATGACGGCGGCGAGGGCGTGTCGCCGCCGCGCGCTGGCGAGCGCCCCGACGACGCTGGTACGCGACGATTTCTCGACACTGCGTTCGAGGGTGGACATGTAGGAGGAGCCTAGGCCTCCACCGGTAAGGGTACACTGTCTACGTACTTTGGCTCCGCAAACAAGCAGACGGAACGGGGGACGAGATCGGTAACAGTGTGGTACGTAGCGTGGGCGAGCGGGGGAGGTTGTGATGGTCCGGTGCATTCCCGCCCGGGCGGCCGAACCCGCTCTGGTAACGCCGGCCGACGTCGCCGTAACGTCGCGCTACCGGGAACCGTGCGGTGCAGTCGGTCACGACCAGTCGACGCGGGGTGCGGCGTGCGAGACGCGCTGACACGGACCCGATACGGTTTTCCCGACACGCCGAGAACGAACGGGCACGAATGCTGAGCAGGGAGTACCTCCGAAACGAACCAGACGAGGTGCGCGCCGCGCTCGACGCGCGCGGCGTCGAGGATGTGGCCCTCGACGCGATCCTCGACATGGACGCGGAGTGGCGCGAACTCAAGAGCCGGGGTGACGACCTCCGGCACGAGCGCAACCGGGTGAGCGACCGCATCGGCGAACTCAAGCAGGCCGGGAAGGACGACGAGGCCGAGGACGCCATCGAGCGCTCCCAGGACCTCAAGGCGGAGATCGAGACGGTGGAGGAGCGGGCGGCGGAACTCGACGCCGAACTCGACGACCGCCTCATGGAGATCCCGATGGTCCCCGACGACAGCGTGCCGAAGGGGGACGGCGAGGCCGACAACGTGGAGGTGCGCCGCGAGGGGTTCGACGACCTCCGGACCCTCCCGGACGAGGTGGTGCCACACTACGACCTCGGCGAGGCCCTCGACGTGATCGACGAGGCGCGCGGCGCGAAGACGACGGGGTCGGGCTTCTACTTCCTCAAGGGCGACGGCGCGCGGCTGGAGCACGCGCTGATCCAGTTCATGCTCGACGTGCACCGCGAGCAGGGCTACGTGGACGTGTTCCCGCCGGTGCCCGTGAAGTCGACCGCGATGGAGGGTACGAGCCAGCTCCCGAAGTTCGCCGACGACGCGTACCGCATCGGCGGCGCGGAGCACGAGGCCTACGAGGACGACGACCTCTGGCTCTGCCCGACGGCGGAGGTGCCGGTGACGAACATGTACGCCGGCGACATCCTCCTGCGGGAGGACCTGCCGCTCAAGCACCAGGCGTACACCCCGAACTTCCGGCGGGAGGCGGGCGAGCACGGCGTCGCCACGCGCGGCATCGTGCGCGTCCACCAGTTCAACAAGGTCGAACTCGTGAACTTCGTGGAGCCGGAGGAGAGCTACGACCGCCTCGACGACCTCGTGGCGGAGGCCGAGGCGGTGCTCCGGCGGCTCGGCCTCCCCTACCGCATCCTCGATCTCTGCACCGGCGACATCGGGTTCGCGGCGGCGAAGACCCTCGACGTCGAGGTGTGGGCACCCGCCGACGACATGCCGGACGGCCCCGAGCGGGGCGGCCGGTGGCTGGAGGTGTCCTCGGCGTCGAACTTCGAGGACTTCCAGGCGCGGCGCGCGGGTCTCCGATACCGGCCGGAGCGCCACGAATCGGCGGAGTACCTCCACACACTCAACGCCTCCGGTACCGCGGTCGGCCGCGTGATGGTCGCCATCCTGGAGTACTACCAGAACGACGACGGCACCGTCACCGTGCCGGAGGCGCTCCGGCCGTACATGGGCGGCCAGGCAGTCATCGAGGGCCACGAGAAGGTCGGCGAGTCGGCGGTGGGTGCGGGCGAGCGGAATTAATCGTCGGTCTCCGCGTCCGCGACGGCCGACACGAGGTCCAGCTGTAGCTGTCGGAGAGTGTCCGCCACGTCGCTGTCCGGATTCAACTGGTAGAGCTGTGCGTTCCCGGACCGTCGAGTCTCGACTACGACGCCGAGGTCGAGCAGGTCGTCGACGTGCTCGTTGAACGTGCTCGGGTGGATGCCGGCGAGGTCGGAGACCTCGCGTGCGCTCAGGTCCCGTTCGGCCTTCCCGACGAAGACGGTGAGCATCTCTGCCTTCGCGTGCGTGCCGAGCAGCCACGTCATCGCGTTGTCGGTGTACGTGCTCTCCTGGCTCCGTGTGGTCTGCTCGGTCGCCATGTGCGAGACTGTGGCCCCTATCCTACTTGAAGCTGTGGGATATTCCAACTGACAACTGGAATTGTACAGCAGAGTCGTGAATTAGTCCACGAGACTTCCCGTCCTATCCGGCCCAAAGTTTATCTACCGAATCGAGGCCAAGACCGATACCCCGTCGATGTCTCCGCACGACTACACCGACGACGAGTGGCAGATACTCCGCGACGATCTCGTCTTCCAGCTCGCACTCCGCGGCACCTATCGACCCGACTTCGTGCCGATCTCGGAGATCGAAACCTGGGTGGCGGAATCCGACCGGGAGGTCGTTCCCTACTTGATCGCCGAACTCGTCGCCGACGAGGAGTGCCCCGTCGAGTACGCGGACGATGGGAGATGCATTCGACTCGACAGTCCATCGGACACCATCACCTACCTCGAATCCCGTGGTGCCAGGCCACCGTGAAGCGGTCGGCGCGGGCGAGCGGACCAGTCCGTCACGGTCGTCGATAGCGCGGAAAGAAACGAAACCGACCGTTCGCGTCGAAATGCGGGTCGAGCCCCACCCCCATCGAGCCCGACCCGCGCCCCGGTCGGTCTGCCAGCCACAGATCCGACGTCCGGCGTCGGCGGTTTCCCCTGCACCCCCGTAAGGGTGCAAGCGGATATCGGGGCACGATTACCTCAAACCTTCGCCCTATACATCTAGGGAGTGTCGCCGGCGTCGAGGAACGCCGACAGCAGCTTCCGCTGGGCCGCGCGGAGATGCTGGTGGAACGTCGGCGAGGAGATGTCCATCGCGTCCGCGAGTTCCTCCGCTGTGCTGCCGCGCGGCCACTCGAAGTAGCCGCCGTGGTACGCCGCGCGGAGCGCCGCGCGCTGGCGGTCCGTGAGGGTGTCGTCGAGCGCACGCCGCAGGTTCGGGCCGGGCTGCTGCGGTCGCTCGACCTCCCGCTTCGCGGCGAGCTGCAGGTCGAACGCCGCCTGCACGTGCTCGACGAGCGACCGCACGTCGACGCTGGGTGCGACCGCCACCGTCAGCGTCGCACTCCCGTACTCGGCGTCGACCGACCGCACGTGCGCGCCGCGCTGCGTGAGCGCGTGGACGACCGACTCGCCGACGAGCGCGAACTCCACGACGCTCCCGTCCGCGCGCTCGCCGACGACGCGGGCGTCCGCGACGCCGACCTCGTCGGCGACGCCGTCGACCACGTCCTCGGGTGACGCGTCCGAGACCGTCGCGTAGCACAGCAGCGTGCCGTCGCCGACCGGCACCATCCCGTCGAGGGAGAGCGAGCAGGACGCCGCCCGGGACGCCGCGACGAACACCGACCGGTCGTCCGCGATCTCGAACTCGAGTTCGGTGGTGGCGTCGGAGAGCAGGAGCTGCTTGCTCTGCACGGCGTTGATGGCGAAGCCGATGACCTCGCCGAGCACCTCGAACGCCGACTGCTCGCGCTCGCTGAACGCGTCCGGGCGCGTCGCGCCGACGGTGAGGAAGCCGTAGACCGTGTCGGCGTACCGCAACGGCACCGACACCACCGACTGCACGCCGCGCGCGAGCGCCGCCTCGCGCACCGGCTCCGGGACCGCGTCCGCCTCGACGAGGTCGTCG
This sequence comes from uncultured Halobacteriales archaeon, assembly GCA_964651725.1. Taxonomy (GTDB): domain Archaea; phylum Halobacteriota; class Halobacteria; order Halobacteriales; family Halobacteriaceae; genus CAZYYH01. The sequence continues at coordinate 6,065 of CAZYYH010000086.1, forward strand.
ATGAGCTGGACCTCGCCGGTTTCGAGCGCGCGCGACGCCGGGCCGTCCCAGGACCGGCTGGCGTCCATCTCCGGCACCTGGTCGAGGAACGAGTCGCTCACGCCGACGCCCGTGCGCGGCGCGATGCCGTCGCCGGACGGGTCCGGCTCGCCGATCCACGCCGACCGGTAGAACGCGGACGCCTGGAGGTGCTCGCACACCGTCTCCTCTATCTCCTCGCGGCTCGCCGCCGTCACGAGCGCCGCGATGACCTCGTGGACGAGCGCGTTGATGCGGTTGAGCGTCCGGAGTTCGTCGCGCCGCGCCGCGACCTCGCGCTCGCGGCGCGCGCGGTCGGTGACGTCCCGAACCACGTTCACCGCGCCCGTCAGCTCGTCGCCGTCCGTGAGCGCCGCGGCGTTGGCCTCCACGACGCGCTCCTCGCCGTCGACCGTCACCGCGAGTTCGAACCGGACCTCGTCGGCGTCGCCGTCGAACAGCGCCGACATCTCCGCCTCCCCGGCGTCGTAGACGGACGGGTCGAGCGCGCCCTCGTCGCGGAGCACCGTGATCGGCTCGCCGAGCAACTGGTCTTTCGGTATCCCCGCGAGCTCCGCGAACCGCTCGTTCACGAGCACGATCCGGCGCTCCTCGTCCACCGCGTAGATGGCGTCGCCGATCGCCTCCACGAGTCGCTCGTAGATCTCGAGGTCGCGCTCGCGCTGGAGTTCGTCGCTCACGTCGCCGACGTACACCGACAGCCCGGACGCCGACGGGAACGCGCGCACCTCGACTCGGTCCTGGAACGCGGAGCAGTCCGTCTCGAACCATACCGGCTCGCCGTCGGCGGCCGTCGCCCGACACCGTTCGCCGAACGTCGAGTCCTCGGCCTCGGGGAGTGCGTCCCAGATGCGTCGCCCGACGAGGCCGTCGCCGAGAGCGTCCGCCGCCGCGTCGTTCAGGTACGTGAACCGCCAGTCGTCGTCGAGCTCGAAGAACGCGTCCGAGACGCGTCCGAGCGACTCCGCGAGGTCCGCCTCCACCCGCCGCTGCTCGGTGACGGCGTGCACGACGCCAACCAACGCGTCCGGCCGGTCGTCGGCGAGCCGCGACACCCGGAGCTGCACGGGCACCGGGTCGCCGTCCGCGGTAATGACGTGCGTGCGTGGCGTCGCCGTTCCGCCGTGCTCGCGCACCGCGTCGAGCTTGCCGGTGATCCGGCCGGCGTCCGCGTCGATCACTACGTCCGCGAGCGAGCGGCCGTCGAGCGCGTCGGCGTCGAAGCCGGTCACGTCCTCGAACCGGTCGTTCCACCACTGGAGCGTCCCGTCCGCGTCCACCGCGAACGCCGCGTCGGGAAGCGCGTCGGCTATCCCGCCGAGGGTCACGCCGGCGCGCGCGAGCGCGCTCCCGAGGTCACTCATCCCTCGACCCCCTCCAGCAGTGCCGTCGCGGTCGCCGCGGGCGGCGGACCACGACTCCAGCACTGCCACGTGACGATGGTTCCATCAGTATGAAAGTATGAAGAATTTTAGGTTCCCCGTAGAAGTATCTTGGGGCGAGGCGCTTATCTTCCCGGCGCGCCATCGGGCCACCGTGGACGTTCACGTCCGGTACGAGGGCGACGACGACCCCGAGAAGTGCACGGCGCGGAAGCTCGCGCGCTTCGACCTCGCGGAACTCCACCGCCGGCCGGGGTCGGTGCCCCGCGGGGTCGTGCTCGACCCGCACGCCGAGCGCGCGCTCTCGCCCGCGGACCGCGCGGAGTCGGACGCGCTCGTCGCGCTCGACTGCTCGTGGGAGACCGCCGACGCCGAGGCGTTCGCGCTCGGCGGCCCGCGGCGCGCGCTCCCCTTCCTCGTCGCCGCCAACCCCGTGAACTACGGCACGCCGTTCCAGCTCTCCACCGTCG
>CAZYYH010000087.1:0-7843 GCA_964651725.1 uncultured Halobacteriales archaeon
GCAGACGTGTCAACCCACCAACTGTAATGTCATATAGATTACCTATAACTCACTGGCGCGGGTAACCCACCTCATGGCATCAGAAGCAGGCCGGTTGAGAACGCTCGAAGAGTACGCTCCGGAACTGATCCTCGTCGGGGCGGTGCTGTACGCAGTCTTCGTGGCGAGCGAGATACTCGTGACCTACAGCGGGACGTCCATCCCGCAGGACACCACGTTCGCATCGGTTGGGGGGAACCTCGTCGTGCTCGGATTGCTCGGACTGTATCCCGTCCTCGTCGAGCGGCGACCGTACCTGTCTCGCGCCGCCGCCGTCCTGGCGGTGATCGCCGTCATCTCTTGGTCTATCGTCGTGCTGGGTACGGGTATCCTGAAACCGCTCGGTATTCTCACCGAGACGCCCGGTCCGCTCGCGCTGACCCCGCTCGTGGGCATGGCGACGCTGTACTCGGCGTACGCCCTCTTGGGCATCGCCGTTCTCCTCGTGGACGTCCATCCGAGGGCCGTCGGCGTCCTCCTGCTGGTCGCTGCAGTATCCGTTCCCCTCGTGCGGTTAGTACTGACTGGTCTGCCGAACTTCGCCGCTAACGTGGTCAATCTGCTGGCGTACATCGGCATCGGTGTCGTTCTCCTGACCGCAGACGTCCCAACCGACGGGGTCGAACCACCGGCTGACACACCCGCATGACCGAGAGTAGACCCGACGATCATCGCCAGCACCACGCCGAACGGAGACACCCCGGCGTGACGAACTGGGAGTGGCCTATTCGCCTCGACCGACGCCGGCTGCTCACAACTATTCCGGTCGGTCTCGGTGGCAGTCTCACCGGGTGTCTGTCCGACCCGTCGTTTCCCGACGCCGACGTGATCGCGGGCCCAGACGGCAAGAACGTCTTCGAGTCCGCGGAACTGACGGTGCAGGTCGGCGACACCGTGACCTGGGGGTTCGCCAGCGCCGGCCACAACGTCTGCTGTCGGCCCAACGACAGCGACGAAGCGAGCCTCCCTGCCGACGCCGAGGCGTTCGCCAGCTACGGTCCGGACGAGCCGCCGGAAGAGTCATTCATCCCCAGAGGTGAGACCTACGAGCACACGTTCGATGTACCTGGGCAGTACGAATACGTCTGCATCCCGCACGAGAGCCTGGGCATGACGGGAGTGATCCACGTCGAGTAGCGTCCTCCAGCAAGGTCACGTCGACTCTGTAGGCCAGGGACCGTTCCGCCACATACGCGCCCTGTATTCAGCACGGTTTGGAGAGAACACTGCGGAATTGATGGAAATTTCAGCGGTCAGTTCACATACTCGGTTTTCGACCCGCCCGGTGTGATCCGATGAGAGAACACCGGGATGGTTCCACGGCGTCCAAGGATGTGCCCAGCGGTCGCTCCGTCGAGTGCTACCACCGGCACGCTCGCCACGGTAAACGTTCGGCGCTCGTCCCGACGCACCCTCGCTGTCACGCACCCACGCTTTTACGTCCGCACCCCCAATCCCCGGGTAGATGACGGACGAGTACGGCCTCGTGGAGTCCGACGCGGTGGAGACGCCGGGCGACGAGTGGGAGGAGATCGACGTCGCCGACACCGAGGCCGACCGCATCGCACGCGAGCGCGACCGGGAGTTCGCGGAGTTCCGGAAGCGGCTGAAGGACGCGGACCAGTTCAAGGTCGCGGAGTCGGTGTTCGACGACGCGACGTTCGCGGCGATCTACAAGCTCGTCCAGGACGGCTACGTGGAGGCGTTCGGCGGCCCGATCTCGACGGGGAAGGAGGCGAACGTGTACGAGGCGCTCGGCGCGGACGGCCGGGACGTCGCGGTGAAGATCTACCGCATCTCCGCCTCCGACTTCCGCGACATGCGCGAGTACCTGGTGGGCGACCCGCGGTTCGAGAAGGTCGGGTCGGAGAAGCTGGACGTGGTGGTGGCGTGGACGCAGAAGGAGTTCGCCAACCTCCAGCGCGCGGCGGCGGCGGGCGTTCGGGTGCCCGAACCCATCGCAGTCCAGCGGAACGTGCTCGTGATGGAACTCATCGGCGAGGAGGACGACCCCGCGCCGACGCTCCACGACGTGCGTATCGAGAACCCGGAGACCGCCTACGAGGTGGTGCGGGAGTACATGCGCCGGCTCTACGACGCGGGGCTGGTCCACGGCGACCTCTCCGAGTACAACGTCGTGGTCTGGGAGGGCGAACTCTGCGTCATCGACGTGGGCCAGGCGGTCACCGTCCACCATCCGAACGTGGACGAGTTCCTGGAGCGCGACTGCCGGAACGTCGCCAACTTCTTCGCGCGACAGGGCGTGGACGTGACGGGCGAGGAGTTGGAGGCGTGGCTACGCGAGCACGCCGACCCCTGGAACGAGGGCGACGACGAGTAGCCCCGGCGTGCATCGTGGTGACGCGTGTTACGACAGGAGGATTAGCCGGCGACGCGTCTCCTGCGGTATGACGGACCAGGAATCCGGAGCCGTCGCTCGCCGCACGCCCGAGGAGGCGTTCGCGCTGCTCGGCGACGACACCCGCGTCGCCATCCTGCTCGCGCTCGCCGACGACGACGGTCCCGTGGCGTTCTCCGACCTCCGGGATCGCGTCGGCGTGCGCGACTCCGGCCAGTTCAACTACCACCTCCGGAAGCTCGCGGACCACTTCGTCCGGAAGACGGAGTCCGGGTACGAACTCACGCTGGCGGGCGACCGGATCGTGGGCGCGCTCCACGCCGGGACGTACACGGCGGACGTGGCGTTCGACCCCATCGAGATCGAGGGGATCTGTCCGAACTGCGGCGGCTCGCCGCTCGTCGCCGACTACGAGGACGAGCACGTCACCGTGCGGTGTCCCGGATGCGAGTCGTGGCACAACAGCTTCACGTTCCCGCCGGGGACCGTCGACCAGTTCGACCGCGAGGAACTCCCGGCGGCGTTCGACCGCTGGCTCTACTCCACGTTCCAGCGGATGGACGCCGGCTTCTGCGCGAACTGCGGGGGTCGGATGCCCGGCCGCCTCCGGCGAACCGGGGACGACGGCGACCGACCCGAGTCGGCGTTCGTGGAGTGGCGCTGCGAGCAGTGCGGGGACTGGGCGCGGGCGTCGCCGGGGCTTCCGCTCTACTACCACCCGGCGAGCGTCTCCTTCCTCTACGACCACGGTATCGACGTGACGACGACGCCGACGTGGGAGGTCGCCGCCCGGCAGGACGACCAGCGGGCGGAGATCGTCTCCGGGGAGCCGCTGCGCGTCGAGGTGTCGTTCACGATGGACGGCGAGACGCTCGTCGCCACCGTCGACGAGAACGCCGACGTGGCGGCGGTGGAGCGCCGGGACGCCACCGGACGCTGAGACGCCCGGCCGAGTCCGGCGAGGGCTCCGTCCGGATCCGTCGAAACCCCCAAGTACCGCAAGGAGCTACGTTCACGCGAACAGCATGCGACCGTCCGCTTCCCGCGCAGCGTCCTGGCGCTGGCAGCCCGCTCGGGGAGCGGACAGTCTCGCGGTCGCGGGCGACCGGGCGTAACCCGGTCGGCCGGGGCGCGTTGCTCACTCGGCTCTCCTCGGGACGCATCGACGTTCGAGCGACGCGCACATCGACTCAGACCAATGCCAGCAGACACCGAACACACAGCGACCGACCAGCCAGCAGACGATAGCGTCGACTACGAGAAGCTCACGGAGGAGTTCGGCGCGGAAGCCATCACGGACGAGCAGCGCGACCGCTTCCCACAGCCGGTCCACCCGATGATCCGGCGGGGAATCTTCTACGCCGGCCGCGACCTCGACAGTTTCCTCGACGCGGCGGAGGCGGGCGACCGCGTCTCCGTCGTCACGGGCATCGGGCCGTCAGGGCCGATGCATCTCGGGCACGTCCTGCCGTTCTACGTGGCGAAGTACCTCCAGGAGACGGCCGGCGCGCGCGTCTACGTGCCGCTCTCCGACGACGAGAAGTACCTGTCGCGGGACCAGACGCTCGCCGAGGGACGGGCGTACACTCGCGAGAACCTCCGCGACCTGCTCGCGGTCGGGTTCGACCCCGCGCGCACGCGCATCGTCGTGGATACGATGGACGCCGACGTGGTGTACCCGCTCGCCGTCTCGTTCGCCAAGCACCTCACGCCCGCGCAGGTCGAGGCGACGTACGGCGAACCGGCGAACGTCGGCCAGGGGTTCTACCCCGCCGTGCAAGCCACCCACCTCCTCCTGCCGCAGCTCGTGGACGGCCGGCACCCGACCACGGTGCCCATCGCCGCCGACCAGGACCCCCACGTCCGCGTCGCGCGGGACGTGGCGGCGAAGGCCCGGTACGACGTGGAGAAGCCGGGCGCGCTGCTCTCGACGTTCCTCCCCGGTCTCGACGGCCCCGGGAAGATGAGCAGTTCGACCGACGCCCCCGCCGTCCACCTCACCGACGACCGCGACGCCGTGTTCCGGAAAATCCGCAAGTACGCGTACTCCGGCGGCCGCTCCTCGGTCGCCGAGCACCGCGAGAAGGGCGGCGACCCGGACGTGGACGTGTCCTTCCAGTACCTCCGCGCCGGCTTCGAGCCGGACGACGACCGCCTCGCCAGCGTCGAGCGCGACTACCGGTCGGGCGACCTGCTCTCCGGCGAACTCAAGGACCTCGCCGCGGAGCGCGTCGCCGACTTCCTCGACGACCACCAGGAGCGCCGCGCCGCCCTCGGCGACGTGGCGGACGAACTCGCGCCCTACCGGCTGACCGACGACGAGCGAGAGCGCGCACTCGAAAGCGTCGGGCTGGAGTGAGCCGCCACGGTTACGGCACCCGCGCCCCTCGCTCCGCCCGGTGAGCGACCCATCTACTCCAAGCACCACCTCCTGATATCCGTGGCCGTCGGCGTGCTCGCGCTCGTCCTCGCCCCCGCGCCGCCGTCGCCGCCAGCGTGGGCGCTGCTCGCGTGGGCGGCGGTCGTCGGCGTCGGCATCGACCTCGACCACCTCCTCGTCGCGCGACTCAACGCCGGCGACTGGTCGGCGCTCCGCGGACTCCTCCGCAACCCGACCGCCGCGGTGTTCGACCAGGACGCCATCTTCGCCGAGGACGACCTCTGGGCGCGACAGCGTCTGCTCTCCCACCACGTCCTCGGCGGCCTGCTCGTCTTGGTGCTGCTGCCCGTTTCGGTCTACCTCGCCGTCTTCACCGCGCTCGTCCTCTACGCCCACGTGCTCGCCGACCTGCTCCACGACAACCGGAACCTGGAGCGGGACTTCGAGCGGCACCGGCGCGCACTTTCGGATGTGAACGGCAGGGGCGAAGCTGGGGGGCGCGAGCAGCAGGCGTAGCTCGGCATTCGGTTGTATAATGGCTCGCGCGAGGTGAACTGCAACACACGTTTGGTCCAGAGAGCCCTCGCCCTTTCAGTCCACCAGAGGCGGCGGCTCTCCCACCGTCTATCGCCGCCGGCCAGCTACTCTCGACGCTGCGGCGGACCCGCCGGAAAAGACTGGTAAGGGCCACGACCACAGGATAGCGTGCCATGACCGACGACGAGGCGATAGCGGAGGCTGCGTACGACGAACTCGCGGACTCGTAGCGGTAGAGCTGGAGACGAACCCGTACAACGCCCACCTCGAATTCCCGGCGACGACGGCGCTCGTGCCGGACGTGGACGGGAAGCGCGTGCTCGACGCGGGCTGCGGGACGGGGAGTACACCGAGTGGCTGCTCGACCGGGGCGCGGACGTGGTCGGCGTGGACGCGAGCGAGGAGATGCTCGCGCACGCCGCGGAGCGCGTCGGCGACCGCGTGGATCTGCACCGCGCGGACCTCGGACAGCCGCTGGCGTTCGCCGACGACGGCGAGTTCGACGGCGTCGTGAGCGCGCTCGTGCTCGGCTACGTCGAGGACTGGCGGGCGACGTTCGCCGAGTTCGCCCGCGTCCTCGGACCCGACGGCTTCGTCGTGTTCTCGGTCAAGCACCCGTTCGACGGGTTCCCGCTGGACGACGACGAGAACTACTTCGTGGTCGAGCGCCGGACGAAGGAGTGGGACGTGGACGTGCCCTACTACCGCCGGCCGCTCGCCGAGATGGTCGGCCCGCTGCTGGAGACCGGCTTCCGGATCGACGCGCTGTCGGAGCCGCAGCCGACGGCGGCGTTCGAGGAGGCGTGGCCGGAGCGGTACGAGACGGAGTCGAAGCGACCGGTGTTCCTCTGCGTCCGGGCAGTGAAGGGGTAGGGTCGTCCCATGGGTGTCCGGCGCGCCGACACCGCAACGCCGAAGGACGACTCCCGACACGTCGGCGCATGAGCAGGGAGTACGACAAGCTGGTCCGGGACCGGATTCCGGAGATGATCGAGGAGAACGGCGAGCGGCCGGTCACCCGCGTGGCGACCGGGGAGGAGTACGACCGGCGGCTGCTCGACAAGCTGGACGAGGAGGTCGCGGAGTACCGCGAGAGCCGGGAGATCGAGGAACTCGCGGACGTGCTGGAGGTCGTTCACGCCATCCGGAGATCTCGGGGCGCGTCCGAGGAGGAGTTGGCGGAGAAACGGGAGCGCAAGGCCGAGCGGCGCGGTCGATTCGACGAGGGAATCGTCCTCGAACGGGTCGAAGAGTAGCACGCCGTCCTCACTCGGACGGCGCTTGGAGACCGAATCGCCGTAACTCCGCGGGCACGGCGCGCCCGCACCAGCGTTACGTTCGGCGGGCGCGATAGTTCCGTCCGTCATGGTCACGCGCGAGATGGAGGCCGAACTGTTCGGCCGCGACGTGGAGTTCGAGTACTCGGAGACCTGGGTCGGCTACGCCTTGATCGGACTGCGGGTCGTGATGGGGTGGACGCTGTTCTACGGCGGTGTCACGAAGGTCCTCGACCCCGAGTGGTCGGCGCGAGGGTTCCTGCTGTTCGGCATCCCCGAGGGGAACCCGTTCGCGGGTCTCTGGACGACCATCGCCGACGAGTGGCTGTGGCTCGTGGACCCGTTGAACGCGTGGGGGCTGACCCTCACGGGGCTCGCCATCATCGTCGGCGCGTTCCTGCGCTGGTCGGCGTTCTGGGGCGCGGTGATGATGCTGTTCTACTGGCTGGCTGCGTTCCCGCTGGAGCACTCGTTCGTCGTGGACGACCACGTCGTGTACGCGATGCTCCTCTTCGGCCTGGGCGCGTTCGGTGCGGGGCGCATCCTCGGCGTGGACGCGTGGCTGGAGGACACTGCGTTCGTCCGCCGCAATCCGTGGCTGCGGCTGTTCCTCGGGTGATCACTCGCGCGAGACGCCGAGGTTCTGCAACTCGTTGCCACACCGGGGGCACGGCCCCGGGCTGGCGTCCGCAGTCGTCCGGTAGCCGCACTGTCGACACTCGTACTGTGTCATGCGATACCAAACGACGTTCCGGGGGATAACGTTCGCGGTCAGTCGAGGACTGCGACGAGGTCCACGGCGTCGCGCCCGTCGAGATTCCGCACCACGTCCACGATCTCGTCCTGCCGGCCCTCGTCGTAGACGCGGCTCGCCATCGTCCGGAACTTGGCCTCCACGCCCTCCCAGCCCATCGGGTTCGACGGGTGGCCGAGGAACGCGTCCTTCTCCACGCGGTACGTAGTTCCGTCGTCCATCGTCACGTCCACGACCGCCGGCATCTCCTCGCCCGACTCGAACCGCTCGGTGAGTTCGGGGTCCTCCTCCACCTCGACGGTCCGGAGCAGCTCCTGCACCTCGCCGCGCGCGATGCGCTCGGGGGTGTAGGAGTCAGCGGTGAGATCGCGGTCCACGAGCGCCGCCGCGAGCATGTACGGCAGCGAGTGGTCGGCCTCCGCCTTCGTCTTCACCTCGTACCGGCTGCCCTCGCCGCCGCCGATGATGAGCTTCGCGCCCGCGAACGTGGCGAGCCG
>CAZYYH010000088.1:0-7625 GCA_964651725.1 uncultured Halobacteriales archaeon
TCGGTGACGTGCGAACCGTCTCGACCCAGTACGGCGACCGCGACCTCGCCGAGGTGCGGGTACGGACCGACGACGGCGACGTGACGGTGACGCTCTGGGGCGACTGGGCGGAGACCGCCGACCACCTCGACGAGGGCATGGAGCTCGTGGTGACCGACGCGGAGGAGCGCGAGTGGAACGGCGAGACCCAGTACGCCACGTCGAAGGAGTCGTACGTGGTGGTGGAGCCGTCCTTCCTCGTGGACGTGACCGACGTCCGGTCGTGGGTGCAGTGCCCCCGGCTCTACTACCTCAACAAGCTCTCCGGCGTGCCGCTCGCGGAGCCGGTGACGACCGGGACGGTGGTCCACGAAGTGTTCGGCGACCTGCTCCGGGGCCGCGACCTGGCGGAGTCGGTCGCGGAGCACGTTGAGGACGCCGGCCTGGAACTCGGCCTGCTGGGCGCGGACCGCGAGTCGGTGACGGAGACGGTCCGGAAGCACGCGAGCGCCATCGAGGGTTGGCTCGCGCAGGGCCGGCTCACGGAGGAGGACGAGTGGCGCTCCGAGCAGACGCTCGTCAGCCCGACGTTCGGTATCAAGGGCCGGGCGGACGCCATCCGTCGCGGGCAGCCCGTCGAGTTGAAGACGGGGAAGAACACGAAGCGCGAGCCGCGGTTCCCTGACAAAATCCAGGCGGCGTGCTACGCCCTCGCGCTTACGGAGCGCGGCGTGGAGGCGGACACCGGGACGCTGCTCTACACGAAGAACGCGGCGGTGGACCGCGCCGAGGAGTCCGGCGACCTCTCGCCCGCGAAGGAGTTCTCCATCGGGAAGGGCCTGCTCGCGTTCGTCGTCCGGACGCGCAACGAACTCGTGGCGATGGAGCATCGGATGGACGTGCCGACGGGGTACGAGGCGGACGCCGTCTGCGAGTACTGCTTCGAGGTGGACACGTGCCGGGTAGTGTCGGGCCGGCTCGACCAGGAGTCGAAGGCGGGCCAGATCGGCCAGCCAATTCCCGAGCGCGAGCGCGAGTACTTCGAGCGGATGTACGAACTCGTGGAGACGGAGCGCCGCGAGGTCCACCGCGAGTACGCGAAGCTGTGGGAGCAGACGCCCGCGGAGCGCGCGGACGCGGATCGGGCCATCATCGACCTGGAGCCGGACGGGCGCGAACCGACGGGCGACGGCCGGTGGCGGCTCAGGGCCCGCCGGCCCGAGCCGGCGGCGTCGAAGATCCGCGAGGGCGACCTGGTGCTGGCGAGCGACGGCGACCCCGTCACCGGCGACGCCGAACTCGCGCGAGTCGAGCGGCTGAGCGCGAGCGAGGTCGTGGTGACGGCGGACGAGCCAGTCGAACTCCGACGGGTGGACGTCTACCCCTCGGAGATATCGGTCGACCGGATGCTGACGGCGCTCCACGACGCGCTCCTCAAGGGCGACCAGCGCCGGAAAGACGTGCTCTTCGGCGACGCGAAACCGAAGTTTCGAGACGAGGAGCGCACCGTCATCGACAACAACCCGGCGCAGGACGCGGCCGTGAACCGGGCGCTTTCCGCGGAGGACTTCGCGCTCGTCCACGGGCCGCCGGGGACGGGGAAGACGTACACCATCGCCACCATCGTGCGCGAGTTCGTGGCGCGCGGCGACCGCGTGCTGCTCGCGTCGTTCACGAACCGCGCGGTGGACAACGCACTGGAGGCGTTGCGGGAGCAGGGATACGACGAGATCGTGCGCGTCGGCACTGAGACGGGCGTGCGCGGCGACATGCAGGACCTCCGGCTCATGGCGGAGGGCGAGCCGGCAGCGCAGGCGAGCCGGCTCGCGGACGCACAGGTCGTCGCCGCGACGACGGCGTCGTGTGGCTCCCGCACCATGCGCGAGCAGTCCTTCGACGTGGCGGTTGTGGACGAGGCGTCGCAGCTCACCGAGCCGAACACGCTCGCCGCCGTCAACCTCGCCGACCGGTTCGTGCTCGTCGGCGACCACGAGCAGCTTCCCCCCGTCGTGCGATCCGAGACCGAACTCGGCCGGTCCCTGTTCGAGCGCCTCGTCGACGAACACCCGGACGCGAGCGTGCTGCTCGACCGGCAGTACCGGATGGCCCAGCGCGTGCAGGCGTTCCCGTCGCGCGAGTTCTACGACGGCGCGCTCCGGCCGGCGTCCGGCGCGGTCGCCGGCCAGCGCCTGTCGGACCTCGACGGCGTGGACCCGACGGCGCTCCCTCCGGAACTCGGGGGTCACGTCAGTTTCGTCCCGGTCGATGGCGACGCCAGCGACCACACCGACGCCGAGGAAGCGGAGCGCGTCGCCGAGGTCGTCTCGGCGTTCGCGGACGCCGGCGTCGCCCACGAGGACGTCGGCGTCATCGCGCCGTTCCGCGCGCAGGTCGCCGAGATCGGCCGGCGCGTCCCGGACGCCGTCACCGTGGACACCGTCGACCGCTTCCAGGGGTCGAGTTCGGAGGTCATCGTCATCTCCTTCGTCGCCACGGGCGACCTCGACGGTCCCATCTTCGAGGACCACCGCCGGCTCAACGTCGCGCTGACGCGGGCGAAAAAGCGCCTCGTGCTGGTCGGCGACCCGGCGGCACTGGAGACCCGCGATCTCTACGCCCGCATGGTCGAGTGGGCGCGATGAGATTCCGGCTTCGCTCCAGACAGCTTCTGGCGTGGTCAGCAGGTCGAGTCTACCGACGGTAACTACAGGGCCGGCCAACCGATGCCTGGCGGACTGAAAGGGCGAGCGCTGCGTGGCGGCGCAGCCGCCACGTTTTGCGGAGGCCGGCGGAGCCGGCCTCCCTCGCTACGCGAACCCGGGCGACGCAAGCACTGGACTGACCGAGCGACCGGAGGGAGCGAGGGAGGGAAGCGCGCAGCGAGCCCCGGGAACGTAGAGCGCGAGGGCTTTCGGGGCTATCGTTGACCAACATACGGGCGCATCCCAATCGAACTACCTCCCTAGCCGGAAGCCGACGAGTTTAGTAGCCGAGCCGAAAACGCGAAGGCGTGACGGACGACGAGGACGCCGGTGACGGGGTCGAATGGCGGGCGACGCTTCCCATCGCGGGCCTCTTCCTGCTCTCGACGGCAGCCGGAGCGTACGAGATCGCGCCCGCGAGCGTCATCCCGCTCATCCGCGCGTCGCTGGAGATCGACAAGGCCGCGGCGGGCTGGCTGGTGAGCGTGATGTACGCGACGGCGGTCGTGACGAGCGTGCCGGTCGGCGTCGCGCTGGAGCGGGTGGGGACGCGGCGCGGGGTGACGGCGGCGGGCGTCGCATTGCTCGTCGCGGGCGCGTGGGGCTGGTACGCGGCCGTTTCAGGCGCGTTCCTGTCCCTGCTGGCGTCGCGCGCGCTCGGCGGGCTCGCGTACGTGCTCGTGTGGAACGCGGGTGCGAGCGTCGCCGGGCAGGTCGTCGCGCCGGAATTCCGCGCGACAGCGGTCGGCGTGTTCACGGCGAGCGCGCCCGTCGGGTTCGCGCTCGGGCAGTTCGGCAGTCCGCTCGTCGCCGCGGCGCTCGGCTGGCCGGCGACGCTGCCGGCGTTCGCCGCCATCGCCGTCGTCGGTGTCGGCGTGTTCCTCGCGTCCACTCGCGGCGACGCGCTCGACGCGGACGCCGACGTGCCCGACCGCGCCGGCTTCGTCCGGCTGTTCACGAACCGCGCGGTGTGGACGCTCGGCGGCCTCTGCTTTCTCGCCTTCGCGCTCTACCTCTTCCTCAACAGCTGGCTGCCGAGCTACCTCACGGAGGAGGTCGGCGTGTCGCTCGCGGCGGGCGGCCTCCTGACCGCGCTCTTCCCCGCGGTCGGCGTCGTGTCGCGGACGAGTAGCGGGCTGCTCTCCGATAGGCTGTTCGGCGGTCGCCGCCGCCCCGTCGCGCTCCTCGCGTTCGTGGTCGCTGCGCCCGTCGTCGGCGCGTTCGTCGTCGCTTCCGACCTCGTCGTCGTCGTCGCACTCGTCGTCGTCTCCGGGTTCGCCGTCCAGCTCGCCATCGGCCTGCTGTTCTCGTACGTCGCGGAGGTGGTCGAACCGGACGTGCGCGCCACCGCCGTCTCCGTCCTGACGAGCGTCGGCCTGCTCGGCGCGTTCCTCGCGCCCGTCGCCGCCGGCGCGATCATCGACCGCGCCGGCTACCGGCCGGCGTTCGTCGTCGCGTTCGTCGTCGCGCTCCTCGGCGTCGCGCTCGCGTGGCGCGCACCCGAGGTTCGGTGATCACAGCTCCGCGAGCCGGCGCTCCATCTCCGCCCCCAGCCAGTCCGCGAGTTCCTCGCGCGGCTCGTCGACGAACGCCGCCATCCGCTCGAAGAAGCCGGACGTGCCGAGGAGCCGGACGGCCTCGTAGATCGGGCGTCGCTCCGCGAACCCGTCCGGCAGCCCGCCGGCTCGCTCGCGGTAGCCGTCGTGGAACGCGGAGACGACCCGTTCGGGGCCCTCGCTTTGCAGCGAGTCGAACTGCTGGTCCCGGGCGCGGTACACGTCCCGGGCCGGGTCGCCGACGTGTGCGATCTCCCAGTCGAGGAAGCCGACGCCGTCGTCGCCACGGAAGCAGTTCGGCTGGGCCGGGTCGCCGTGGAGCAGCGCGGCCGGCGCGTCGTCCAGCAGCGCCCGGTTCGCCTCCACGGCCGCGATCACCTCGTCGAAGTGGTGGCCGAAGCGCTCGGAGGGAGCGAGGTCGCGCTTCCTCGCTATCGTGTCCACGAGCACGTCCGTCCACGACCCCGCGTCGAGTTCCAGGCCGTCCGCGCCGCCGCCGACGACGTGCCCGTGATTCGCGAAGCGGAGTGCGTGGACGCCCGCCAGCGCCCGGCCGACCCGCCGGGCCAGCGTCGCGCGTTCCGCCTCGTCGGCGTCCGACCACAGGCCCAGCAGGTTCCGCCCGGGCACCGGTGCCGTGGCGAGGTACGGCACTCGCCCGCCGGCGTCGCTCGCCAGCACCGTCGGCACCGGGACGTCGGCGTTCGCGCTCGCGTAGTCGATCACCGCCCGCTCGCGAGCGACGCGGGAGCCGTCCCCGTCGGTGGCCAGCTTCAGGTAGCTCCGCTCCCCGTCGACGAACTCGACGCCCACGGTCCGGTTCGCCTCGTTCCACGAGGGACCGGTCGGTAGCAGGTCCTCGACCTCGCGGTCGGGGAACGTCTCGCCGAGGACCGACGCGACCCGGTCGTCCATGAACGGAGGTTCGGCGTGTCCGGAAAGGCTCTTGCGGTGGCGTGTGAACGACTGCCAGCGTCGGCCCGCTCGTCCCATGAGTACCCGGAAACCAGGCTTTTCTCCGTGGCGAGCGTCCATATCTCCATGCGAGACATCGTGAGCGCGCTCGTGAGCGGCGTGGTCGGCACTGCCGTCATCGTCGTCCTGCTCTACCTCGGCGACGCGCTCACCGGCTTCACGCTGGACCCGTTCGGCCCGCTGTCGCGGTTCGTCGGCGAGAGTTCCGGCCCGCTCGTCGGCTTCCTGCTGTTCGCCGCCATCGGCGTGTTCGCGTGGCCGTTCCTCTTCCTGACGCTCGTGGAGTACCTCCCCGGCGACGCGGACGTGGTCAGGGGACTGCTGTTCGGCGTCGTGCTCTGGATCGGGTTCGTCGTCGCGTTCGCTCCGGCACTCGGGGTGGCGTCACTGCTGCTCTACCTGGTCGTCACCCTCGTCGCCCACCTCGCGTACGGGCTCGTGCTCGGCGGGGTGTACCAGCGGTTCGCCGAGCGGGACGTGACCGGGGTGTCGCGAACGGCGGTTTAGTCCCCGATGGCCTCGTGGACGCGCTCGTGGAACTCCTTCAGCACGGCGTCCTCGTCCTCGGCGAGCACCACGTCGCTCGCCATCAGCGTCGCCAGGCCGAACGCGCGGGGCGTCGGGGAGTCCACGACGTGCTCTGCGACCTCGACCTCGCCCGACTGCACGCGCTCCAGCAGCCACTCGACGCCGGCGAGGTCGAGCTTGTCCTCGATGATCTCGCGGTAGGTCTCCTCGATGACGGCGAACTCCTGGAGGTCCCCGGCGAGGCCGAGCAGCATCTCGGAGGACACCTGCTGTTGGGCGGCGGTCTTCTCGTAGCCCTTGTACCGCTTGAGTATCATGAGCGCGCGGGTGGCGTTGATGCGGAAGTAGCGCTTGAGGAGTTCGGTGCCGTCGAGCGCGTCGCGGAGTTCGGTGCGGGCGTCGCCGGGGTCGAGGTCGCGGAGGACGCTGGCCACGTCCACCTTGCGGTTGAGTGGCATCGAGACGGTGAAGCCGTTGTCGGCGACGGCGACGGAGACGTTGGTGTTCGCGGCGTCGGCACACCGGTTGGCGACGACGCGGGAGAGGCCGTCGTTGAACCGCCGGCCGAACGGGGCGTGGACGTAGAAGTGGCGCTTGTACTCGTCGCGGTCGCGCTCGCACTCGACAGTGACGCGGTCGAGCGTGCTGACGCTCTCCGGGCCGGCGTACGCGACCTGCGTCTCGAACATCCGGGTGAGGGCGCGGACGCTGTGCTCGTCTATCGGGAACTCCCGGAGCCAGTCGCGGACGGCGGGCGGGCCGCCGGACTGGAGGCGGTCGAGGAGGTCGCCCTGGAAGCGCGCTATCTCGCGGCCGAGATCGAAGGAGAGCGGGAGGCGCTCGGAGAACCAGGAGGGGACGGTGGGGCGGTCGCTCGTCGGGTCGACGTACACCTTGGAGCCGCGGCGGTAGCGGAAGGCAAAGCGCTGCCCGCCGAGGACGAACACGTCGCCCGGCTCCAGCTTGTCGAGGAAGTCCTCGTCCAAGTCGCCGACCCACTGCTGGTCGCCGCGCGTGAGCACGTCGCAGGTGAAGGAGTCGGGGATGGTGCCGAGGTTCGTCATGTAGATGACGCGGGCGAGCCGGCCGCGCTTGCCGAGCAGGGGTTCGCCGACGGGGAACTCGTCGTAATGATGCTCGCCCTCCGGCGCGTCGTTGGTGTCCTGCCACACCTTCGCGTACACGTTGCGGTCCTCCAGGCCGTCGTAGTCGGCGGTGAGGTAGCGCAGGAGCTGCGCCCAGTCGTCGTCGGTGTAGTCGCGGTACGGGTACGCGCGCCGGAGGGTGTCGAACGCGTCGGCCTCGCGGAGCGGGCCGTTGATCGCCATGCCGTAGACGTGCTGGGCGGCGACGTCCTGGGCGCGCTCGGGAACGTGGACGCGGTCCACGAACCCCTCGGCGGCTTTCCGGAGCATGACGGCGCACTCCACGAGTTCGTCGCGGTCGAGCGCGACGACGCGGCCGGTGACGGTCTCGCCGAGGCTGTGGCCGGCGCGGCCGACGCGCTGGAGCAGGGAGGCGACGGACTTCGGGCTGCCGACCTGCACGACGAGGTCCACGTCCGGCATGTCGATGCCGAGTTCGAGGCTGGTCGAGGTGGTGACCACGTCGAGGTCGCCGTCCTTCAGCGCCCGCTCGACGTGCTGCCGGCGGTCCTTCGAGAGGCTGCCGTGGTGGCACGCCGAGTTCGCCTCGTCGAAGCCGCCGTACTCCCGGAGTTCCTGGAGGACGCGCTCCGCGCCGGAGCGCGTGTTCGTGAACACGATGGTCGTGTCGTGGTCGGCGATCCAGTCGTCGAGCCGGTCGTAGAACCGGTCGCGCACCACCCGCCCGGGCGTGTTCACGAGGTCGTCGGCGGGGCAGTAGAGCTGGAGGTCGTAGTCGC
>CAZYYH010000089.1:0-7536 GCA_964651725.1 uncultured Halobacteriales archaeon
GTGCAGACCCAGACCCGGGTGCAGGGCACGAAGGTCCGCCGGAACAAGGCGCTCACGGAGATAAACCACTACGACCCGGAGGACGACGAGATCAACGTCCAGGACGTGTTCCAGTGGGAGCCGGAGCGCGACGCCTACCAGCAGATCGGCAACTCGAACACGCTCCAGGAGATCAAGTTCGACCGCGGTTGGACCGACGCCGAACTCGACGACGCGCTGTTCGTCCGCCGGGTCATCCTCGCCTACCTCATCCGGAACGGCCTGAACGAGTACGCGCAGGTCGCGGCGACGGTGCAGGCGTTCATCAACGACCCGGAGACCATCCTGACGCTGGTGGCGAACGACCGGCTCGCGGAGAGCCTCGCGGACCTCCGGACGATGGAGAGCGTGCTCATCGACGTGGACCAGGACAAAGAGGAGATGGTGCCGCGGCCGGACCCGGGCGACGACGTGCTCGCGGAGTGCGACCGTATCCTCGACGCGGCGGAGGACCGGCTGTTCGACGAGTACCGCGGCGAGAACGCCCCGGACCTCGCGCTCGCGCTCGGCGGGTCGGACGAGCGCCGCGACGTGGTCGTGTCGGAGCCGATGGAGCGCGAGCGCCTCGACGACGTGGCGGGCGAGACCGCGGACGCCGACGGGTCGTCGAACGGTACGCGGCCGGCTGACGGCTCGCGGAGCGCCGAGGCCCGGGACGAGGCGTCGCGGGACCTCGACGACGTGGACCCGGACGCGTCGCGGGAGCGCGACCACGCCGCGGACTACCAGCGCCCCGGCGACGGGGGCGAGGACGCGGACGGTCCCGGGGACGACGCGGACGCACACTCGACGGATGCGGACGACGCGGATCGATCTAGTGACGACTCGAACGAGCCCGGAGCGGACGGCGAGGCGGGCGGGAGCGACGCCAGGGGCGACGACGAGGACGGGGACGACGCCGACGACCTCGGCGGGTTCCGGTTCGAGGACGCGGAGGACGGATGAGCCACGGACGGAGCGGAGGCGGCGGGTTCCGTGGGGGCGCGGACGGTCTCGCGGACGCGTTCTACCCCGTCTACCGGTGGGCGTTCGACGAGGATTCGGACTTCCTCGCGGACGTGGAGCGCAAGCTGGCGGAGGCTCGGATGGCGGAGACGGTGGAGCTCTACGTCTCGCGGGCCATCGGCGCCGGCGCGCTCGCCGGCTCGGTGCTGTGGGCGCTCGGCATCCTGCTCGGCTACGCCCTGTTCGTCACCGGGCTAGTGTCCACTGACGTGCTGATCGGGGTGCCGGTCCCGAACGAGGCCGTCCTCGACGCGATTCAACTCCTGAAGGTGCCCGCGCTCGTGTTCGTGACGGGCGTCGTGTTCGGCACCGTCGGGTTCGCGCTCGGGTTCGGTGGGCTGCTCGCGGTGCCGTACATGAAGGCCTCGGAGCGCGAGCGCGAGATCAACATGCTGCTGCCGGACGCCGTCGCCTTCATGTACGCGCTCTCCATCGGCGGTCTCAACCAGCTCGAGATACTCGACGCGATGGCGAAGGCCGACGACACGTACGGCGAGGTCGCCCTGGAGTTCCGCACCATCGTCCAGGAGACCGAGTACTTCGACACCGACTACCGGTCCGCCGTCCGGAATCGAGCGCTGGAGACGCCGAGCGACGACTTCAGCCAGTTTCTGACCGACATGCTCTCCATCATCAACTCCGGCGGGAACATGACGGACTTCCTCGCGGACAAGAAGGACAAGCATCTCCGCACCGCGAAGCAACAGCAGGAGCTGACGCTGGAGACCCTCGAACTCTTCGGCGAGATGTACATGACGCTCTCCCTCTTTCCCCTGCTGCTCATCATCATCCTCGTCATCATGAGCATGCTCGGGCAGGCCCAGCAGGACTACCTGTTCGCCACCGTCTACGCGCTCGTGCCGCTGACGGGCGTCGGCTTCCTGGTGCTCGTGGCGACGGTGAAGGAGGACGAACCGGGCGACGGCTACCTCTCCCTGGAGGACGGCGAGGACCCCGGCCGGCGCGAGCCGGGGCTGCTCGACCTGGGCCTGGTCGAGGAGTACGTCGGCGAGTTCTCGGTGTTCGACCGCGTGAAGAGCCGCGAGGGCACGCACGTCACCGTGGACCTGCTGAAGCAGCCCCACGTGTTCTTCCGCGACAACCCGACGTACGTGCTGGGGCTGACGGTGCCGGCGACGCTGGTGCTGGTGGCGAACGCCGTGCTGGCGGGGAGCGCGCCGACGACGTGGTCGGGCCTGGTCGCCAACCCCATCTGGGGGACGGTCGTCTACGTCTACCTGCCGCTGTACGTGATCGGGCTGCCGCTCGCCGTCTTCCGCGAGTGGAACGTGCGGTCGCGGCGGCGCGTCGTCTCGAAGCTCTCCGACGACCTCCGGAAGCTGTCGTCGGCGAACGACACCGGGCTGACGCTCCTCGAATCCATCAAGACGGTCGCGGACACGTCCTCGGGGAAGCTCGCGGAGGAGTTCGAGACCGTCCACAAGAAGGTCCACTACGGCACGAGTCTCAAGCACGCCCTCGTGGAGTTCAACAACAAGTACTACATCCCGCGGCTGGCGCGGACCGTGAAGCTGGTGTCGAAGGCCCAGGAGGCGTCGAGCCAGATCACCGCCGTCCTCTCGACGGCGGCGCAGGCGTCGGAGAACCAGGACGACATCGAGCGCGAGCGCAAGTCCCGCACCCGGATGCAGATCGTCATCATCATCATGACGTACTTCACGCTGCTCGCGGTGATGGCGATACTGAAGGTGAAGTTCCTCGACGTGATGGCGGGGCTGTCCTCGCAGGCGGCGAGCACGGGGGACGCGGCGTCGGCGACGCAGTTCGGCGGGAACGTCGACACGAAGCTGCTCACGCTCCTCTTCTTCCACGCCGTCACCATCCAGGGCGTCCTCTCCGGGTTCATCGCGGGCTACATCCGCGACGCCGACCTGCTGGCGGGCGTGAAGTTCGCCGTCCTGCTCCCGACGGTGGCGCTCGTCACGTTCATGTTCATCTGACCATGACCCGAGAACGCGGCCAGACGACGCTCGACTTCTTCGTCGGCGTGAGCGTGTTCCTCGTCACCGTCGGCCTCGTGCTCACCTTCGTCCCCGGGATGCTCGACCCGTTCGCGGGCGGCCGCGAGGTGAATGCGCTCGCGGCGGACCGCGCGGCGACCGAACTCACGACGGACGTGCTCGGGAACCCGCGCGACCCCTACGCCCTGAACGAGACGCGGGTGTCGGCGTTCTTCGACCCGTCGACGGACGTGAACGGCCTGCTCGGGCTGGCCGACCCGGTCGCCGTCAACGCGACGCTGACGACGGACGCGAACCGGTGGACGGTCGGGCCGACGCCGCCGGACGGGAGCGGGAGCGTCATCGCGGCGTGGCGCGTCGTCGAGGTCGGCGGCGAGCAGGGCGACCTTCGAGTGAGGGTGTGGTAGCGTGCGAGCGCAGGCACACACCCTCGAAGGTGTCGCGGCGGCCCTCGTGGTGGTGATGAGCGTGGTGTTCGCGCTCCAGATGACGGCGGTGACGCCGCTGACGGCGAGCACGGCGAGCCAGCACATCGAGAACCAGGAGCGCGCGGCCGCGCAGGGCGTGTTGTCCGTCGCGGCGCGGAACGGCTCGCTCGACGCCCAGCTGCGCTCCTGGAACGAGAGCGCGCGGTCGTTCCACGACACGTCGACGCAGGGCTACTACGCGTCGGGCGGGCCGCCGACGGCGTTCGGCGCGCTCCTCAACGACACGTTCCTGTCGCGGGGCGTCGCGTTCAATGTGAACGTCCACTACCTGCGGCCGGGCGGCGCGCGAGCGACCCGCGAACTCGTCCACCTCGGCGAGCCGAGCGACAACGCGGTGTCGGCGTCCCGCGTCGTGACGCTGTACGACGACGACCGGCTCGTCGCGGCGAACGGCACGCGCACGTCGCGGACGCTGGCGAACGCGTCGTACTTCGCGGACGACCGCGACGCGGCGAGCCACGTCTACGCCGTCGTGGAGGTGGAGGTGGTCGTGTGGCGCATGTAGACGACCGCGGCGTCTCGACGGCGCTCGGCTACGTGCTGACCCTCGCGGTGGCGAGCATGGTGGTCGTCGGTCTGCTCGCGGCCGCGGGCGGCTTCGTCGGCGACCAGCGCGAGCGCGCCGTCCGCACGGAGTTCGACGTGCTCGGGCAGCGCGTCGCCAGCGACCTCGCCACCGTCGACCGGCTCGCGCGCTCCGGCGACGACGCGTCGGTGACGGTGGAGTCCGAACTCCCGCGCACCGTCGCCGGCACGCAGTACCGGGTGCAGGTGGTCGGCGACGCCTCGGGGGCGACGGTGATCCTCCGCTCGTCGCAGCCGGACGTGACGGTGCGGGTGCCGGTCACGAACCGGACCGCCGTCGCGCCCGCGAACGTCACCGGCGGCCCGCTCGAACTCGCGTACGACCGCTCGCGCGACGAGGTGGTGGTGTCCGGTGCGTAGCGCGCGCCACGACGCGGCTTCCGGCCGCCGTACCGCGGTTGGAGACCGCGCAGTCTCCGACGTGCTCGGGTTCGTGCTGATATTCGCGCTCGTCACCGCGACCGTCGGCGTCGTCTACACGACGGGACTCGCCGGTCTCCAGGACGCCCGCACGAACGAGCGAATCGAGAACGCCGAGCGCGCGTTCGACGTGCTCGCGTCGAGCGTCGACGACGAGATACGCCGGAACGCGCCGAGTCGCGCGACCGAGATCCGGCTCGCGGACGCCCGGCTCGCCTACGGCGACCCCGTCGCATTCAACGTGACGTTCGTCGACTCCGGCGACTTCTACACGGCGTCGACCCGACCGGTCGTCTACTCGGCGGACGGCGGCCGCGTCGTTTACGAGGCGGGCGCGGTCGTCCGCGATCAGGACGACGGCGAGCGGATGGTGCGCGAGCCGCCGATGACGTTCGGCGACGCCGTCGTCGTCCCGCTGGTCGTGACTCGCGCGAGCGGGCCGTCGGCGGTCGGCGGCAGCCGAACCGTGCTCGTGCGGACGGAGGCGGCGAAGCGGCGCGTGTTCGCGTCGCGGACCGCCGCCCCGGGAACCGACGTCGAGGTGCGGGTGAACGTCACGTCGCCGCGCGCGCCCGCCTGGCAGCGCTACTTCGAGGCCGAGGCCGGCGCGTCGTGCTCGCTCGCCGGCGACACAGCGGTCTGCGAGTTCGAGGCCGACCGCGTCATCGTGCCGCTGTACAAACTCGACGTGCGGTTCGTGTAGCGGGCGGCGCGACTACAAGGAGCGCCGCCCGGCCGCGGACGACTGACAGTCCTCCCTCTCCGGGTTTCGTTCGCCCCACGCTCGGACTCACTCATGCGCGCCATCCTTCCGTCTCGGAGCCGTCGCGTAACACGTGACTGCGCCCGATGGCGAGTCGACGACGCACGGCCAGTCGCCGACCGAGCGTCGGTCGAGAATCGACGGCTCCGACAACGACCCGTCGCCGACGTCGTACCGGGAGATACTCTCCGTCGAGATCGAGGAGGGGTTGAACGAACTCAACCGGCCGTTCATCGGCCTGTTCCTGTCCGGGCTGTCCGCCGGTCTCGACATCGGCTTCGGGCCGTTCCTGATGGCGGTCATGATCACGGTCTCGGGAGGGGCGTTCTCCGACCCGGTCACCCACATCCTCGTGGCGAACGCGTACACCGTCGGGTTCGTCATCGTGGTGCTCGGGCGCTCCGAACTGTTCACCGAGCACACCACGCTCGCGGTCGTGCCGGTGCTCCACCGCGAGGCGTCGGTCGCCGAACTCGGGCGGCTGTGGGGAACGGTGTGGGTCTCGAATCTCGTCGGTGGCGCGGTGTTCGCGGCGCTCGCCGTCTACGTCGGCCCGGAACTCGGCACCATCGACGCCGACGCGTTCGGCGTCATCGCCCACGACCTCGTGAAGTACTCGCCGTCCGTGACCGTGCTCGCCGGCGTGCTCGCGGGCTGGCTGATGGGGCTGATGACGTGGCTGGTCGCCGCCGGCCGCAACACCATCAGCCAGGCGGTGTTCGTGTGGCTCATCGCGCTCGTCATCGGACTCGCCCATCTCCCGCACTCCATCGCCGGCTCCGTCGAGGTGCTGCTCGGCGTGTTCGCCGGTCAGGGCGTCTCGCTCCCCCAGTTCGGCAGCTTCCTCGTCTGGAGCACCGTCGGGAACGTCGTCGGCGGCACCGTGTTCGTCGCGCTCCTCAAGTACGGACACGGCATCCGCGGCGGCCGGAGCGCCGACGAGTTCGACGGCGAGGTCGCGGAGGCCGCAGAGTCCGCGAGCGAGGACCGGACGGACCGGTGAGCGCACTACAGCCGCCGGCGCATGTCCACGACGCGCATCGGCACCGTCTCGCCTTCGTGCGACAGCGTCTTCTCGTGCGAGTCGACGGGCTCGAAGCCGACGCGCTCGTAGAACCCGGCCGCGTTCAGTGACGCTTCGAGCGTCAGTGCGTCCAGCCCGCGCTCTCGCGCCGCCGCGACCGCCCACTCGACCAGCGCCCGGCCGACGCCCCGGCGCGCAGAGTCCGGGTGGACGTACATCTTCGACACCTCCGCGTCCGGGACCAGTAGCTCCGCGAACCCCGCGACGCCACCCGGCGGCTCGCACTCGCCGTCCACCGCCGCGACGACGAACGCGTCGTCCGGGTCGTCGAGGTCGTAGACGCCGGGTTCGGGGTACGACGCCCACGCCGCCACCGCCTCCTCGGGGTAGGCGTCGGGGCCGAACTCGCGTATCGCTGCCTCCTGGACCGCCGCGATAGCCTCACGGTCGGCGTCGGTCGCCTCGCGGACGGTCGGCATCGTCCGCGGAGAGGACCCCGCCAGTGAAAAGTGGTCCGCCGGGCGCGTCCGCCGCGTCACTCGTCGTCGTCCACGTGCCACGCCGCCCGCCGCACGATACCGCGCAGCGTCTTGAGTTCGCGACCCGTCGGGTGCGCCCTGCCGAACAGCCGGCGCACCAGCCGCAACGTCTTCGCCTCCTTCTCGTCGGGGTAGTCGAGGTCGTCCAGGAACTCCGCGACGTGGTCGTAGAACGCCTCGATCTCCGCCTCGGTCGCGCGGTCGTGGCGCTCCGGCAGGTGGTCGTCGCCGAGCGGCAGCCCCCGGAGTTCGTAGAGCGCGACGGTCGCCGCCTGACCGAGGTTCAGGACGGGGTACTCGGGGTTCGCGGGGATCGAGCACACCCGGTCGAGGCGTGCGAGTTCGTCGTTCGTCAGACCGACGCGCTCCCGCCCGAACACGAGCGCCGTGGGCGCATCGAGGCCACGGAGGTCCTCGGCGAGTTCCGCCGGCGTCACAAACGGGTAGCGCACGTGCTTCGCACCCGACTCGTTCGTGATCGCCGTGAACCCGACCGTGTGGTAGTCCGCCACGAGGTCGTCGAACGATAGCTCCTCGGCGTCCGGCAGCACGTCCTCCCGGGCGTGCCCCGCGAACCCGTACGCCTCGCCGTCGGGGTCGAGGTCCGGCGGGTCGACGAGCAGGAGCGTCGAGAACCCGAAGTTCTTCATCGCCCGCGCTATCGTCCCGACGTTCCCCGGCGTCTCCGCGT
>CAZYYH010000090.1:0-7531 GCA_964651725.1 uncultured Halobacteriales archaeon
GCTCGACGCGCACCACGTCGGCGGGCCGGTCGAGCGCGACGCCGAACACGTCGAATCCGCTCCCGAGGTTCGCGCTCGTCGCCGGTGCCCGCACGGTCAGCATGAGTCGGGGTTCGGCAGCGGGTGGGAAAAGGGTAGCGACGGGCGCGGCGGGTCGGCCGGCGTTCCGTAAGCGTCATCCCGACTCACCGACCACGGGGAGACATGATCGGTATCGTCGGCGGCGGCATCGCCGGGCTCGCCGCCGCTTACCGCCTCCAGTCCCACGGCTACGACGCGCACGTGTTCGAGGCGGGCGACGACCTCGGGGGCTTGGCGGCGGTGACGGAGACGGCGGGCGACCCCGTCGAGACGTTCTACCACCACCTCTCGAAGTCCGAGGAGACCATCGTGGAACTGATGGAGGAACTCGGGCTGGGCGAGAAGCTGGAGTGGCCCATCGGGAAGAACGCCTACTACGTGGACGGCGTGGTCCACCCGATGGACAAGCCCTGGGAGATCCTGGCGTTCCCGCACATGAGCGCCTACGACAAGTTCCGGCTGACGATGCTCACGATGGAGGTGGACGTGCGGGGCGGCTACCCCTCCTTCGACACGTACGACCGCCTGGAGGACTTCGAGGACGTACCCATCCGCGAGTTCCTGCTGGCGCATACGTCCCGTGGCGTCTACGAGAACTTCTTCGAGCCGCTGCTGGAAGCGAAGTTCGGCGAGCGCGTGGACGACGTGAGCGCGGCGTGGCTGCTCGGCCGCATCAAGTTCCGCGGCGAGCGCGACCTGCTCCGGGGCGAGCCGCTCGGCTACCTGGAGGGCGGGTTCGCACAGCTTCTGGACGCGCTGGTCGAGGCCGTCGGGCGGGAGAACGTCACGACCGGGGCGCGCGTCGCGGAGATCGGCACCGTGGACGGTGCGGTCGATTCGCTGAAGGTCGAGACGTCCGAGGGCAGGGCGACGTACGACGCCGACGCGGTCGTCGTCGCCACGATGCCGAACGTTCTCGAAGATCTCACCGGCTACCTTTGCGACATCGACTTCCAGGGCACGGTCTGCTCCATCGTGAGCATGGACGAGCCGCTCACGGACACGTACTGGCTGAACATCGCGGACGACGCGCCCTTCGGCGCGCTCATCGAGCACACGAACTTCGTGCCGTCGGAGCGCTACGGCGGCGAGCACCTGCTGTACGTGCCGAAGTACGTCCAGTCGGCCGACGACCCGGTGTGGCAGGCCGACGACGACGAGGTCGAGGAGATCTGGCTGTCGGGAATCGAGGACCTGTTCCCCGGCTTCGACCGTGAGTCGGTGAACTGGATCTCGACGGCGCGCAACCCCCGGACCGCGCCCGTGTACGAGCGCGGCTACCTCGACATGGTCGTGCCGTACGACCTCGGCGACGAGGTGGCCGAGGGCGTCTACTACGCGGGCATGGCGAGCATGGCTCAGTACCCGGAGCGCAGCCTGAACGGTGGCATCGAGGCGGGCTACACGTGCGCGAATCTGATCGCGGGCGAGTCCACGGCCGAACTCGGCCCGGACGTGGAGCGTGGCGTCTGACGCAGCCTTATTAGTCGTCGGTCTAACGGTTCGGCCATGAAGCCGTCGCGGCGGCGCGCGCTCACTGCCGGCGTCGGGGCGCTCGCGGGCCTCGGCGCTGGCGTCGCGTTGCGACGCCCCCGGACGCGGCCGCGCGCCTGGAGCGTCTCCGCCGTCGACTGCGAGGAGCCGGTCGTCGACGGCTACGACGGCGACCGCCTCTACGCGACGCTCCTGACGAGCCGGCGCGAGGCCCGCGACCGGCTCCGGACGACCGACTGCTTCGACCCGTACCGCGAGGAGTACTTCGCGCTCGACTACGACGCGTACGTCGTCTCCGTCCGCACCGCCGCGCTCCCTGCCGGGCAGTCGGTGGAGACCGTCGAGCACGAGTTCGAGGGCGACACGCTCTGGTACGTCGTGGCGCTGACGGACGACGCCGCCGCCGACGGCACGGGCGACGCCGACTCCGTCACGCTACGGCAGGTCGTGACGACCTGGGAGCTGAACGACGCCGAGAAACCCGACCGCGTCCGGCTGGTCGCCGAGCGACACTGACCCGGGCTACGCCTCGTCGAGTTCCACGAGTTCCGCCACGTCGGGGATCTCCTCGCTCGCGTCCGTGACCTGGCGCATGCACTGTGCGTGGCGCTCCGCCGCGTAGGACACGAGGTCGGACTCGGAGACGCCGCCCTGCCCGCCCGCCCGCGCCGACGCGACGATCTCCTGGGTCAGCGCGAGGAGGTCGCCGACCTCGTCGTGGAGGAACTCGGGGGTCACGTCGCCCGACGCGACGAGCGCCTTCAGCTTCGCCATCCCGAAGCCGACGTGGCGACCCTCGTCCGCGCGCACCTTCGCGAACCCCTCGACCAGCCCCGGCAGCCGCGGGAGCGCGTCGAACTCGCCGCTGAAGCTGCGCTGGACGCCGTAGTAGCCGGTCTGCGCGAGCACCCCCTCGATGACGAGGTGGTAGTGGCAGTACGCGCTCGCCCGGGTCTCCGGGGTGTTCTCGACCAGCAGGCGCTCCATCGCCGCCTCGTTCCGGTCGAAGAGTTCGGCGTACGCGTCCGAGAACCACCGGTCGTCGGTCGGGGCGGTGACGGCCATCCCCCGCCGTTCCTCCGCACCCGTCACGACCTCGCGCCAGTACCGGTCGAAGAAGTCGGTGTGCTTCGCCTCCTCGTAGAGCTGCGTCGACACGAACGCCTGGTCGTTCGGATCCGAGAGCACCACCGCGAGCGGCGCGAGGTCGTCCGTCACCGCCTGCTCGCCCGCCCCGAACAGCGCCAGCGTCCGCCGCAGACCGTCGAACGCCGCCTCGTCCAGGCCTGCCACGCGGTCGGCGTCCACGCCGAGGTCGACGCCGTGGGGGTCCCAGTGGCGCTCCACCGCGTTGCGGTAGTACCGGTAGCTCCGCGATCCCGAATTCAGTGTGAGCCGTGGCCGGTCGCCGTCGGTCATACACCCGGGTTGTAACCGCAGCATGAAAGCTCTCCTGCCTGAAAACGAGAAAAGGAAACGTTCATGGGTTCGCGGATCCGAGTTCCCCTCATGACAGCGATAGACGTCTCGAACCTGACGAAGGAGTACGGGGAGGTGGTGGCGAACGACGACCTCTCCTTCTCCGTCGAGGAGGGCGAGGTGTTCGGCTATCTCGGCCCGAACGGCGCGGGGAAGACCACCACCATCCGGACGCTGATGGGGTTCCAGTCGCCGACCGCCGGCACCGCGACGGTGCTCGGCGCGGACGTGCGCGACGAGGTCGCGCTCGTGGACGCGAAGCGCCGCGTCGGCTACCTGCCGGCGAACCCCTCGTTCGACGAGCACGTCACCGGCGCGGGGATTCTCGACCTCCACGCCGCGTTCAAGGGCGACGAGCGCCGGGCGGAGCTACTGGAGCTGTTCGACCCGCCGCTCGACCGCAAGGTCCGGGAGTACTCCACGGGCAACGTCCAGAAGCTCGGACTGGCGTGCGCGTTCATGCACGACCCCGACCTCGCCGTCCTCGACGAGCCGACGTCGGGTCTCGACCCGCTGATGCAGCAGCGGTTCAACGAGTTCGTGCGCGACGAGAGGCGCGCCGGGAAGACGGTCTTCCTCTCGTCGCACGCGCTGAGCGAGGTGCGGCGGGTCTGCGACCGCGTGGGCATCCTGCGCGACGGCCAACTGGTGACGACGGAGACGGTCGCCGACCTCCTCCACCGGAGCGGGAAGGCCGTCCACCTTCGCGCCACCGAACTCGCGTCGCAACTCGACCTCGACCTCGACGGCGTCCACGACCTCGACGTGCACGCGGTCGAGGCGGACGGCAGCGAGACGGACGGCGAGGGCGCCGTCGGCGACGCGGCCGTCACCGAGGCCCGGTTCACGTACACGGGCGACGTGAACGCGCTCGTGGACCGACTCGCCGACTACGCGCTCGTCGACCTCGACGTCGGGGAGGCACCGCTGGAGGACGTGTTCATGCGGTTCTACGGCGACGAGGAGACCGAACTGGCCGCGGACGCCCCGACGGCCGAGCCGGCCTCGGGAGGTGGCAGCAATGCTTGAACTCGCGCGCTTCGAGGGTCGCCAGCGCGTCCGCGGCGCGGCCGTGCTGACGGTCGCGCTCGCCGGGTTCGCCGCGCTCTACATCGCAGTCTACCCGTCGATGGCGGCGAGCATCGACCTCGACCAGCTGATGGCGGCGTACCCCGAGCCGCTACTGAAGACGTTCGGCGTCGAGAACCTCGCCACGATGGAGGGCTTTCTCGCCTCCGAACTCTACACGTTCGGGTGGCTGCTGCTCCTCGGCCTCTACTTCGCGTACGCCGGCGCGGGCCTGATCGCGGACGACGTGGAGCACGGCCGCATGGACGTGCTACTGTCGCTGCCCGTCACGCGGGCGCGAGTCGTCGTCGAGAAGTACTGCTCGCTGGCCGTGCCGCTCGTCGCCATCAACGTCGTGATGCCGGTCGTCGTCTACGTCGGCGCGCGCCTCGTCGACCACCCGGTCGCGGCCGAGCCGCTCGCCGTGATGCACGCGTTCTCCATCCCCTACCTGTTGGCGTGCGCCGGCGTCGGCCTCGCGCTCTCCGTCGTGGCGAGCCGAACGGGCGTCGCGCAGAAGGCCGCGCTCGGCCTCGTGTTCGGCCTGTTCCTGATGGAGTCGCTGGTCGCCGACACCGACTTCGAGCCGCTCGGTGCGGTCTCGCCGACGCGGTACGTCGACCCGAACGCCGTCCTCGTGGACGGCAGCTACGACGTGGCGGGAGCCGCCATCCTGCTCGTCGTCGCCGTCGTCCTCGTCGCCGCGAGCGCGCAGTGGTTCGCGCGCCGCGACGTGTAGCCATGGCCGGGTTCACCGACGCCGAGCGCGAGCGCATCCGCGAGCAGCTCGTCGAGTCGGGCCGCGACCGCTTCGCCCGGTACGGTCTCGACAAGACCACCATCGCCGACCTCGTGGAGCCGGCGGGCATCGCCCCCTCGACGTTCTACCAGTTCTTCGACTCGAAGGAGCGGCTCTACCTGGAGATCCTGGAGGCGGAGGGCGAGGAGTTTGTGGAGCGGGTGCTGGCGAACTCGCTGGAGAGCGAGGACGACCCCGAGACCGCCGTCCGGACGTTCCTCCACCTGCTGTTCGAGGAGACGGAGTCCAACCCGCTCTTCCGGAAGCTGCTCGTGGAGGGCGAGCGCGAGCGACTGGTGCGGGCGGTCCCGGACGACGAACTCGTGGCGGCCCGCGACGAGGAGTTCGCGTTCTACGCGTCGTACGTCGAGCGCTGGCAGGCGGACGGCGAGGTCCGCGACGGCGACCCGGAGGCGCTCGCGGGCGCGATGCTCGCCCCGGCCTACCTGGCGCTCCACCGCGACGAACTCGGCGACTACTACGAGCCGGTGCGAGACGCGCTGATAGAAGTCGTGGCGGCCGGGCTGACGGCCGTGAACGACTGATTCTCCGAAACCCGTTCCGCCTCACTCGCCTTCCGGGGTCTGCTTCACGCTGCTCGGCAGACCACCGTTGGAACTGTGTTCCAACGAGGTTCACTTCGCTCCGCTCGGTGAACCACCGCCGGGTGGGACTTCGGAAGGGGCGGGCGCTGGACTCGCGCGGCTCGCTGCGGTCCTCACCTCACCCGCTGCGCACGTTCGGCTGCGGTCCTTGCGTCGCCGTGCTTCGCCCAGCGCCCGGGAGCTTCCGGAGCCGTTCGGCTTAGCACCGGCCAATCCCACAACGCGAACCGAAAAGAATCAGTCTAGGGCCAGTCCTCGCGCACCTCTTCCTCGGCGGCGGCCGACTCGCTCTCCTCGTCCTCGGCGAGCGTCCAGTCGGCGGCGTCGGCTCCCTGCTCGACGGGCAGGTACTCCCAGCCGACGGACTCCGCGAGTTCGCGGTCGTCGTCGGTGGTGCCGACGAACACGTGGCGCTCGGTGTCGAACTGGCGCTTGACGGAGTCGAGGCTCTCCTGCTTGCCCTTCGGCCCGGAGAAGAAGTCCTGGCGGATGCGGTGCTTGCGGGTGAAGTTGGTGACGACGTACGTCGGCTCGTCGGAGATGACGCCGACGTACTCGGTCCAGCGCCGGGCGTCCGCGAACACCTCGCCGGGCGCGGCGAGCGCCTGGAGGGCGGACAGCTCGAACGCCAGCGTCATGTCCCCGCTGCCGCCGTTCCCGTTCATGGTGATTGGTCGGCGACGGCCGGGGAAAACGGCTTCGATACCGGGGCGTGGCAGTGCTCGGAGTAGCATCGACTGCGGCCATCCGGCCCGTCGTTCGACCTCGATCTCGACGTGCCCACTCGACCGGGTAGCTTTACGGTCCCGTGTGGCGAGTCCGAGGTATGGAGACCGTAGATCTCTCGGAGCGCAACGTCGTCGAGGCCGTCGAGGGCGTCCACGTCGCCAACCTCGCGGTCGGCGAGCGGATGAGCGTCCAGCACTTCCACGTCGAGCCCGGCGCGGAGGTGCCGGAGCACAGCCACCCGCACGAGCAGGTCGGATTCGTGTACAACGGGACGCTCACGTTCGTTATTGGCGGCGAGGAGTACGTCGTCGGCACCGACGAGTCGTACGTCATCCCGGGCGACGAGCCGCACGCGGCGATCAACACCGGCGACGACCCCGTGGACGGCATCGACGTGTTCGGCCCGCCACGCGAGAACCCGCCGTGGGCGGAGGAGTGAGGTCGGGCGACTCGACGCCGCGGAACGGGGAACGCGTCGAAACGCTTGGGTGGTAGGCGCGTCACGGAACGGTATGCGCTTCGCTCGACGCCCCCGGCTCTCACTCGGCCAGCCCGTGACACTCGCCGTCGTCTTCGGGCTCGTCTCGGTGCCGTGGACGTACGCGTTCGTCGCGGGCGACGTTCCGCTGTGGCCGTCGTTCGTCGCGTCCGCCACGTTCTACGCGGCCGGCGGCGACCTCGACGGGCTGGTCCGGGGCTCCGCCAGCAACCTCTCCGGCATCGCCTACGCCACCGCGACGCTCGCCGTCGTGAACGGACTGCTCGGCGGCGGCCCGGTCGCGCTCGCCGTCGTCGTCGGCGCGTTCATGTTCTTCGCGTCGCTTCACGAGTCAGTGCCCGTCCTCTCCTTCGCGCCCGGCGCGTTCCTCGGGTACGCGACGATGTTCAGCGTCCACGCCGCCGACGCCGCCGCGTTCGGCGTCCCGGGGCTGGCCGGCGAGACCCTGGCCGCCGTCGCGTCGATGCTCGCGGGAGCGGCCATCGGGTTCGGCACCGAGCGGGCCGGCGAGTGGCTGGCGTAACGCACCCGCTCGCGCCGAGTGGGAGCTATCCGGTACGCAACCCGCGTCCACGCTTTTCGACCGGGACGGCGACGATGCGGCATGGACCACGAGATCGAATCCAGGCCGTCGTTCTCGCAGCTTTACGTCGGGCTCGACTCGGGCGAGTCGATCCGCGCCGAGGGCGGCGCGATGGTCAGCCACTCCGCGGGCGTCACGATGGAGACGAACGCCACCGGCGGCTTCCTCACGTCGCTCAAGCGCAGCGTCCTCGG
>CAZYYH010000091.1:0-7422 GCA_964651725.1 uncultured Halobacteriales archaeon
GCCTTGTACTCGCAGAGGCCGGTGGTGTTCGCGCCGACGAGGTCGTACCGGTCGCGGCCGCGATCGACCGCGCGCTCGATGATGTGCCAGTCGAGCAGGTCGTTGACGGGGGCGTCCGCGTCGGGCTTCGCGCCGCCCTGCCACCGGTAGACGGTGTCGCCGTCGTCGAGGGTGATCATACCGCCGACGAACTCGCCGTCGACGCGGACCTCGTACGGCCGCACCCAGCCGTCGGGGAGGTGGTCGTGGAGGGCGTTGGCGAACTCGGCGTCGACCGGGTACGTCATGCCCTGCTCGGCGTAGCGGCTCCGGAGCTGGGCGACGATGCGCCGGATGGTCTCGCGGCCGGCTTCGCGCACGGTGACGCGGTCGTCGGCGTTGCGGACGTTGGAGCGGGCGTCGCTGCTGAAGCTCTCGAGGATGGCGTCGCGGTCGGGAGCGAGGTCGACGACGTACGTGAACTGCGGGGCGACGTCGAACTCGTCGGCGCAGTCGAACGAGTGGAGGCCGGTGAACTGGCCGGTGGTGAGGACGTGGACGTAGCTCGGCCCGACCTCGTCGCGGAGCCACTGCCAGCAGGCGTCGACGATCTCGCCACCGCACTCGGCGCGGTCGGCGGAGGTGTCGTCGCAGAGGAGCGCGGGGCCGAGGTTCGGGATACCCATGCCGGGCGGCGGCGAGAACGCGGTGGTCGCGGGCCCCTTCGAGAGTTCGAACACGGGGAAGACGCCGATGGGGTCGTCGCCGTGGTAGCCGACGAGGCGATGGAGGCGGGCGTCGCTGTGGGCGGCGATCGCGTGGAGGCACTCGTCGCGGTGGAAGACGGTGCCGTGTGGCGACCGTCGCATCCACTCGTTCCAGGTGTCCGCGTCGCGTTCGTACTCCGTCACGTCGACGGTGAGAGGCTCTGTCTGTTGCATGCTACTCGATGTATCCGAGAGTGCTGAGGCGGTCTTCGACGCCGGCGTCGGCGGTGCCGTCGCCGGCGTCGCGGTCGTACTCGGGGTAGCTGGTGGTGCCGGCGGGGTCGACGACTGGCAGCGGGTCGCCGTCCATGCGTTCGCTCGCGGGGACGCCGAGCGCGGCGAGCACGGTCGGCGCGACGTCGAAGAGGTGGGCGTCGGAGAGGTCGGCGTCGGGATCGACGCCGTCGCCGGCCGCGGCGAACACGCCGTCGAGGGTGTGGTCCCACGTGGGCTCGTCGGGCTCCTCGAAGTGGTCGCCGAGCAGCCACGTGGTGAGGTAGACGTCGAAGTTCCTGGGGACGGCGATCACGTCCGGCGCGGCCTCGACGTACGGGCCGTCGAAGTACTCCTCGCGGCGTGCGACCTCGTCGAAGACGGGTCGGCCGTCGGGCGCGGTCGCGCCGGAGAGGTGGTCGACGAGGTCGGTGCGCACCACCTCGTAGCGGTCCTGGGGGACGACGCCGTTCGGCTCGCGCCCCTTGAGGTTGACGCGGACGCCTGACTCGGTCCGGTTGCGGACGTACGCGCGCGACGCCGGGAAGTCCACTTGCTCGCTACCGGCGCGCACGGCGTCGTCGGGGACGAATCGCATCGCAGCGTCGACGAGGCCGACGCGGTCGAGCGCGCTGCCGACGCGCTGGCTGGTGACGCCGAGCTTCGCGGCGAGCGCCACCGCTCGCGCGGCGAGTCCGGGGCCGCTGCCGTTCGTGCGGAGGTCGCTGTCGCGGATGGTCGACCACTGCGGCATGCCGTCGCCGCCCTTGATCGCGGAGATGTACCCCCGGTCGCGGAGGAACTCGTTGACGCGGAACCGGGTGGTGTACGGTCCCATGCCGTGGTCGCTGGCGACGACGACGGTGGTGGGGTCGCAGGCGTCGAGCACGTCGGCGATGGCGTCGTCGACGGCCGCGTACACGTCCGCCGCGCGGTCCACGTCGCCGGGGAACTCGTGGAGGACGGTGTCCGTCACCTGGAACTGGACGAAGCCGAAGTCGGGGTCGAACCGGTCGGCGAGGTGGCAGAACGCCGCGCCCCGGAGTTCGGCGAGCCGACGGTACTCGGCGACGAGGGCG
Organism: uncultured Halobacteriales archaeon; assembly: GCA_964651725.1. Lineage (GTDB taxonomy): Archaea > Halobacteriota > Halobacteria > Halobacteriales > Halobacteriaceae > CAZYYH01. The sequence goes on from CAZYYH010000091.1 coordinate 2,039, forward strand.
TCGCCGTCCGCGCCGTCGGCGTCGGGGTAGACGCGGTACTCGCCGAACTCCTCGCGGAGGTCGTCGAGGACGCCGTCGGGGTGGGTCGGCGGGGCGTCGGGTGCGACGTAGCCGGGGACGACCGCGCCGTCGATCTCGGGCGGCGGGTTCGTCACGGGGGCGTTCACGACGACGCTCGACTTGCCGCGGCGGTCGAGCGTCTCCCAGAGCGACCACTCCCGCACGTCGCTCCCGTCGACGACCGACCAGTCGTAGCCGTCGAACGCGAGGAAGCCGAACACGCCGTGCTTACCGGGGTTAACGCCAGTGTACAGCGACGGCCACGCGCTCGCGGTCCACGGCGGCACCTGCGACTCCAGGGTGTCGCTCGCGCCGTCGTCGAAGATGCGCTGCAACGTCGGCACCGCGCCCGCGTCCATCAGCGGGTCGAGTATCCGCGGGCACGCGGCGTCGAGACCGACGAACAGCGTGTCTACGCTCCCCGTGCTGCTGTCGTCCATGCAAGCTACGTTTTGCTGAACGACGCTTTGTTATGCATCAGTTACCAGCCGACCGGGCGTCGTGGCGGGTCACTGTCGAACGAACCTGGCGCGCCGGGTCATCGCTTGTGGGCGTAATTGGATCATATTCGGGGCCGCCGTATCGGCTGGCAGCCCGCGGTGGGACGGGCGTATCTCGCCGCCGTGAGCGGCTTGCTCGCTGCCCCCGTGGTTCGGCCGGGAGCGAGGCGGAACGGCCGTAGCCAGCCTATAACAAAACCACGAGACGGCGAACCGCCCAGGAAGTGTCCCGAGCACAGTCGCGCGTAGCGGAGGCGTCGAGTCCCACGGTGCTGAGCCTCGTCACGACACAGAACGCGACGTTCTACGCGCAGCAGGTCGAGAGCCTGGAGCGGCTGGGCGTGGACGTGGAGACGCTGCCGGTGGCGGGCGACCACCACGACGGCGGTCGGACGCGGTCGCCCGCCGACTACCTGCGGCTCGCGCGTGCGGTCCGCGACCGGCCGCTGGAGTGCTACGATCTCGTCCACGCCAACTACGGGCTGACCGCGCCCGCGGCGCTCGCACAGCGCGACCTCCCCGTCGTCGTGTCGCTCTGGGGCTCGGACCTGATGGGCCGGTTCGGGCCAGTGAGCCGGGCGTGCGCGCACTTCGCGGACGCCACCATCGTGATGACGCCGGACATGGCGGCGGAACTCGACTCGGAGGCGACCGTCGTCCCGCACGGCGTGGACTTCGAGACGTTCCGGCCGATGCCGCGTGCCGACGCGGTCGACCGCGTCGGGTGGGACGCCGACGCCCGCCACGTCCTCTTCCCGTACCCCCGCGAACGCGACGTGAAGAACTACCCCGTCGCGGAGCGCGTCGTCGACGCCGCCGACGACCGGCTCGACCGCCGGGTCGTGCTCCACACCGGCGAGGGCCGGATACCCCACGACGAGATGCCGACGTACATGAACGCCGCGGACGCGCTGATCCTCCCCTCGGACCGCGAGGGGTCGCCGAACGTCGTGAAGGAGGCGATGGCGTGCAACCTCCCCGTCGTCGCCACGCCCGTCGGCGACGTGCCGGAGCGTCTCGACGGCGTCGAACCGTCGCCCGTCCGTGACTCCGAGGACGCGCTCGCCGACGGCCTCGTCGACGTGCTCCGGCGCGGCGAGCGCTCGAACGGCCGCGACGCCGTCCGCGACCTGAGCCTCGACGCGATGGCCGAGCGAATCCTCGACGTGTACCGGCGCGCGCTCGACGGTGCGTGACTGCGGGAACTCCAGCCCGAACACCGAAGGAACCCGGGACCAACTCGCCGACATGGACCAGCACCGCACCGGCTTCGTCACGCAGACCGGGATGGCGCTCGACGACGCCCTCCCGCGCGCCGCCGAGCTGGGGTTCGACTACGTGGAGGTGTTGATGGACGGCGAGCACGAGCGCACCCGCCTCGACCCCGCCGACGTGCGCGCGCTCGCCGACGACCACGGCGTCGACCTCGTCGTCCACCTCCCGTTCGCGCTCGACGTCGCGTCGCCGTTCGAGCACGTCCGGGCGGGAAGCCGCCGCGAGGTCGCCGCCGCCATCGACACCGCGGCCGAGTTCGGCGCGGAGAAAGGCGTCCTCCACGCCGACTCGTACGCCTGGTCGCCCGCGTGGGACCGCGAGGTCGTCCAGCGCCACCTGCTCGACTCCATCCGCGACCTCGACGCCCACGCCCGCGATGCCGGCGTCGAGGTCTGCGTCGAGAACCTCAAGAACCCGTGGTTCGACCTCGCCGAGTTCCCCGACCTGTTCGACGCCACCGACGCCAGCATGTGCCTCGACACCGGCCACGCCTACGCCGACGGCTTCGACTCCGCCGAGATCGCCGCGTTCGTCGCCGACCACGCCGACCGCGTCTCCCACGTCCACGTCAACGACACCCGGCGCTCCGACCGCGACGAACACCTCCCGTTCGGCGCGGGCTTCCTCGACTTCGAGCAGGTGTTCGAACCGCTCCAGCCCGCGACGCTCTCTCTGGAGGTGTTCACCCTCGACTGGGGCTACCTGGAGTACAGCAAGCAGCGGCTGGACCGGGTTCTGGAGCGAGTTTGAGAGACGCGGCTTCCGAACGTGCCGCGCTCCCGACCGACCGTCTCGCCTCGCCCGGCCGACTTTTCACTTCACCATTTTGCCAGGCTTGCAGGACGCTACCCTTCGTCGTTGCAGTCTGCGTTGCTGGTAGCTAGCCCAAGACCCCCGAAAGCCCTCGCGCGCTGAACTCGCGCGGACCGCGCTGCGCTCCTCGGCGCTCCCTCGCGCCGCTCGGTCGCGCCTGCGGTGCTTGCGGGTCCGTGCTTCGTTCAGCCCGCTCGCCCTTTCGAAGTCCACCAGGCGGTGGACTGTTCGGCCGAGCACAGTCCGGTCCAGTTCCGGTGACGCTGGACGTGGACTGCTCCGCCGGCAGAAAAACGTCCGGAAGTCAGTACGAGGTGTAGCCGTCCGTATCCAGGTAGTTGTGCGCGACGGTGATGGCGTGGTCTGCGTGAATCGCCTCGGGACCGAGGCGGACGCGCTCGTCGGCGACTTCCGCGAGCAGGTCCGCCTCCTCGTCGGCGAAGTCGCGGTGGTCGGAGAGGACGAACACCGGGTCGCCGGGCGGTTCGAGGTCGATGACGGGGCCGCCGTCCTCGTGAAGCTGGACGACGGTGCCTCGGCGGGCGGCGTCGCGGAGGGTGGCTTCGAGGTCGCGGCGGGTGAGTTCGACGCCGGGGCTGGGTTCGACGGGCATCTGCCCGACGAGTTCGTCGCGTGCGTCGAGGGCGTTGCGGAGGAGGCCGGCGAGGTTGCGCTCGTCGGGGTGGGCGTTCCGGAGGTCGCTCCCGTCGAACGCGACGGTGAGTTCGTCCCGGAGGACGAGCGCGACGCGGGCGTCGCGCCGGATGCCGTGCGAGAGGAAGAGGGCTGCGCCGACGCTCCGGCAGAGGAGGTCGAGGCGGCCGGCACCACCCGCGAGGTCGTCGAGCGAGAAGTCGGAGGTGGTCGGGGCGTCGTGACCGACGACGACGAACTGGCGCATACGGGGTGGAGGAGCGCCGGGACCTACCCGGTTACGGTTCGCGCTGGCCGCTCCGGGGCTACGACTCCGCCCGCACCTCGGCGCGGCGCTCCGGGACGAGGTCGAGTTCGTCCTCCACGTCGCCGAGGACGAGCAGCGCCCAGTAGCGCAGGTAGGACTGCACGGGCACCTGGACGAGCGCGAGGGCGACGAGGAAGAGCAGGCCGAGTATCGCGCCGACGACGCCGACCACGACGAGACCGAGGGGGCCGACGCCGAGGTAGACGGCGCCGAACACGACCACGAACGGGATGGCGAACACGACGAAGATGGCACCGACGGCGAGGCCGACGAGGATGCCGACGGCGATGGTGAGCACGAACCCGACGGCGGCGTAGGCGAGGAACTGCTTCCAGTCGCGGCGGACGACCGGCCAGAGCCGCCGCCAGCCGGAGAGCACGCCGCGGTCCTCCAGCAGCATGATGGGCGCGACGAACGCGGTCGTGAACGCGTTCACGACGGCGAACGCGAGCGCGATCACGAGGAGGACGGGGAGGAGCGCGAGCACCGTGAGCACGGTCAGCCCCTCCCGTCCGGCGGCCAGCGGTGCGATGGCGGCGACGAGCGTCCCGGCGACGACGGCGGCGGCGACGATCCCGAGCACGAGCCGGAACGCGAACAGCCGCGTCCCCTTCCCGGCGAACCGCCGGAGGCCGTCGCGCACGCGGACCTCGCCGGTGCGGAGCGTGTCGAGGAGCGCGAACTCGAACGTCGCGGACAGCCACGCGAACAGGAGCGCGAGCAGGAGCGCGAGCGCGACGAGTCCGACGAGGAGGGCGACGTTGGTGGCGACGAACTCCTGGCCCTGCTCGACGGGCACGTCGCCGAACATCGGTCCGCCGGGCCGTGCGTCGCCGTCGAACTGGTAGCCGCCGCCCGGCGGCGCGCTGAACCCGCCGGTGCCGCCCGCAACGAAGAACGCGAGCACGGCAAGCCGGAGCCACCGCCGGAGGTCGAACGGTAGCAGGAACGCGCGCGTCGCGTCGAGCGCATCGTCGAGGTCGTCGATCGCGTAGAGGACCATACTGTCCGGAAGATTTGCCGTCCGCCGACATATTTGTTGTGTGTCAATGGGAGTCGGAGTCGCGCTGGCGCACCGGAGCAGGTGACGCGTGGACCCCGCTCTCCGACGCGGGACGGCACGTCGGCATCGAAGGATACGTGCGTGCGCGGCGGGAACCGAGGGGTGATGACGATACTCGACGAGGCGCGGGCGGTGCTGGCGGAGCGGCCGCTCTGCGACGCGTGCGTCGGCCGGCCGTTCGCGGACCGGAGCTTCGGGCTGACGAACGCGGAGCGCGGCCGGGCGCTGCGGACGGCGGTGGCGCTGGAGGACGACGAGCCGTTCGAGAGCGACGACCCCGAGGAGTGCTGGGTGTGCGAGGGCGAGACCGCACGATACGACGAGTGGGCGGACCGGGCCGTGGCGGCGCTCGACGGCGTCGAGTTCGAGACGTACCAGGTCGGGACGCGCGCGCCGCCGCTCGTCGAGGAGAACGAGGCGCTGCTCCGGGACGCGGCGGGTCTGCCCGCGGACGCGGGCGAGCCGTTCAAGACGGAACTCAACCGCGAGGTCGGCAAGCGCGTCGGCGAGCGCACCGGCGCGGAGGTGGACCTGGAGCGCCCGGACGTGGTCGCCCTGCTGAACGTCGAGCGCGGCGACGTGGACGTGCAGGTGAACGCCGCGTTCGTCTACGGCCGCTACCGCAAGCTGGAGCGGGGCGTCCCGCAGACCGAGTGGCCGTGCCGCGAGTGCGGCGGCTCCGGCAAGCAGCTCGCCGACGACGGCGGCGAGG
>CAZYYH010000092.1:0-7402 GCA_964651725.1 uncultured Halobacteriales archaeon
CGCGCCCGCGACGAACGCCTTCTCGCCCGCGCCCGTCAGCACGAGACACCGCGCGTTCCCCTCCTCCGCCTCTGCGATGGCGTCCGCCAGCGCACCCAACGTCTCGACGTTCAGCGCGTTGAGGCTCTCCGGCCGGTCCACCGTCACGGTCGCCACGTCGCCGTCCCAGTCGAGCGAGACTGTCTCCGCCATACCTGGCCCGACGCCCACGCGAGCCATAACCGTTCGGGAAACGGGACGAGCAGGGATGGCGCAGCCGTCGGAATCGCCGTGGCGGTGTGCGTGACGTCCGTTCCCCGTCCGCTGTCGCCGATTCGAGTGTCTACACCCACTCATAAAGCCTATAAGTGTAATAATTTGTAAGGTATTGTAATTCTTTGTAACCTTCAAGTGGTTTATGAGGTCGGCGGGCCGCCGGTCGACCAGCTACTCCGGACAGTGCGCGTTTCCCGGCCGAGAGTTTATCAGTGAGAACGGGACGAAACCGTCATGTGACGTAACCACGGTCCCGGCGCGGTCGAGGGAGGAGCGCGGCGCGCCGCCCGGGACCCATCCACGCGCCGCCTGCAAGCCAATCCGCCTTCGGAACCGGAAAGTACCCCGGCGTCGTAGCCGTCGGCGATGACGCTCTCGGAGGAGGCGAGACAGCGGCTCGCCGACGTGGTGGAACTCCAGCCGACGAAGAACCGCGAACTCGTGGAGCGATGGGGGCTGGAGAGCGGCAGCGAGGTGCACCGGTATCTCGAGTCCGAACTCGCGGACTACTACTACCGGGACGAGAACAGCCTCATCCGCGCGACCGACGAAGCGGCCGACCTCGTGGACGTGGAGCCCGGGCTCTCCGAGGACGAGTCCGGCACCACCATCCGCGTCTCGGAACTCGAATCGCGGGTGTTCGCGGTGCTGCCCGGTCCCGACGAGCGCTCGCAGAGCGTGGTGAGTACGCTCCAGGACCTGCGGGACGCGTACGACGTCGACCCGCCGGCGGACGACGTGCGGGAGGCGATCCAGTCGCTGAAGCGCAAGGGCGTCGTGGAGGTCGTCTACCGGACGGTGCCGACGTACCGGCTGTCGCGACCGCGCGACGAGGTTACGGTGGAGACCGCGTAAGCGGCCGTCACCGGGGTCACGACGGCGTCCCGTTCCCGGCGGTGACCGGCGCGGACCTGGCGTCGAGCTACCGCTTCGAGTCGCCGGTGACGTGGCGTCCGGTGGGAGCTTACCGACGGCGTGCGCGGCGCTCGGCGAGCAGCCGCTTCACGGCCTTGCCGGGGCCGCCCTCGATGGGCCACCCGTTCTGTCGCCACGCCGGCGGCTCCGGCGAGAACTCCGCACAGCGTTGCGAGCACTCGGCGGCGGTCTGCTCGCAGTTCTTCGCCCGGCAGTGCGGGAGGAGCACGCCGTCCTCGCGTCGCAGGTCGAAGTGACGGCAGTCGGGGCGCATCGACTCGACGTAGGAGCGCCAGCCGCGCTCGTACGCTCGCTCGGCGATCTCGCGGCGCTTCGCGGCCTTCTCGTCGGCGGGGACGTACTCGAACCGGGCGGCCGACCGGTCGTAGTCGCCGCCGTCGGGACGGTCGAGCAGTCGGATGCCCGGCCGGTCGACGGCGAGCGACCGGGGCAGCCACTCGACGCTCGCGGGGTCGTCGCGCTCGAAGTCGAACGCGAGGACGCCCGCCTGCACGGGCGTCTCCTCCAGCAGGATGGGTTCGACGCGGTCGCCGGTCGCGCGCGTGGCGATCCACACCTCGTCGGCGAGACCCATCGCCACGTCGCGCTCGATCTGCTCGGCCAGGGCGCGGGCGGCGCTCGCGTCGAGGTCGGGCTTGTTCTCGATGGCGACGATCCGCTCGGCCCAGTCCGGGTAGCGCCACCGCCGCCGGAGTTCGATGCGGCCGTTCTCGCCCGTCCGCGTCTCGACGAGATCGCGGTCGGCTGCGCGGTGGACGGCCTCGCGGACGTACCGCCACGGGTAGCCGGGGTCGGGGAGCGCGTCGCGGTACCACGCCCACGTCGCGGGCGCGTGCCGGACGACGTGGAGGAGGTCGGAGTCGAGCCGGCGGTCGCCGAACGCGGCGCGACGTTCGAGCGCGTCGGCGTCGGCCTCGACGACGATGGTGTCCCAGCGTCGGCGCTTCGTGCCGAGCTGGCGCGCGACGACGAGCGCGGTGTCGTCGTCGAGGCGTCCCTCGGGCGGCCAGTCGCGTTCGGCCCACCGACACACCCGGAGTTCGAACGCGAACTCCGTGTCGGGTGGGTCGGACATGCGCGGACCCAGGGGCCGCCCCGAGAAAACTGTTGATACTGCTCTACGGTAGCGGCGCGTCGGCGCTCGACGTTCGAGCCGGCGGCTCGACGCCGGGCGTCGGTCGGAGCGGCCGGGTTACGCCTCCTCCGCTTCCGCCTCCGTCTCCACCTCCTCGTTCAGGAACTCGTGGGCCTCGTACAGGATGTCGCGCGGCCCGTCCTGGGTGATGGTGTTTATCGCCTGCTCGTAGTCGCGCCACTGCATGTCGGTGTGCTCCGTGGAGAGTTCGGCGCTCGCCTCGAAGGATTTGGCGATGAACAGGTGAACGGTCTTGTGTATGCGGTTGCCGTTCGCCTCGAACACGTAGTCGTAGTCCTCGCGGAACCCGTCGATCAACCGGAAGTCCTGGATGCCGGCCTCCTCCCGCACCTCGCGGATGGCCGTCTGCTGGAGTTCCTCCTCGCCCTCGACGCCGCCCTTCGGGAACTCCCAGTCCCCGGGGCGGCTCTTGAGGAGCAGATACTCCCGGCGACCACGCGTGTCCCTGTAGAGGATCGCACCCGCGCTGGTCGCTTCGACTGACATTGAGTGGGTCTAAACCGTCACGCATTAAGTGAATATCGGAGTACGCGGCAGAAACAGGGGTGTGGGGCACGGTGACACGCGACGAGACCTGTCGTCGCGCGAGCCAAACACACCACTTTTGTCGGTCGCCGGCTTCAGTGACGCGTAACGACCCCAGCCATGACCTTCGTCACGAAACTCACGCTGCAGAGCGGGGACCGCGCGGCCCTCGACCGCGTCGTGGAGGACATCCGCGACCTCGCTCGCCGGAAGGGCGCGGAACTCAAGGGCCCTCACGCGGAGTCCCCGACCCGGCATCACGTCCGGCAGTACGAGCGACTCGACGGCGACGACACGCGGCGCTACGACGACTGGGAGTACTCGGTGTACACGCGGTGGGTGGAGTTCGTCGGCTCCGACACGCTGCCGCGCCGCGTCCTCAACGAGGGGTTCCCGGACAGCGTCCACGTCGAGGTCGAGGTCGAACGGCAGACGGCGGTCGGCAGGGCGTAGCCGCTACCCGGCGAACGCCGTCTCGCCGACGCGCTCGACGAACTCCGCAACTCCTTCGTGGTCGTTGTCGTCGAACGCCGTCACCCTGACTCTGACCTTCGCGTCCACCGAGCCCGCCGGCGCGTCCGGGATCCGGAGGACGGTGTCGCCGACGCGCGCTACCGGGTCGCCGGCGTCGACGCCCGTCACGACGACCGTGAGTTCGTCGCCCGCGTCGAACGACGGGGTGGCGGAGCGGAACGAGAACCCCTCGGTGAACGCGTCGAAGCGGCTCATATCCGCGCCACCTCCCCGGACTCGCGGTCGGTGGTGTACTCGCGCCCGAAGCCGGTCCACGCCGCGAACAGGAACACCGCGACGAGCAGCCAGCCGTGGAACACGTACGGCCACACCTCGGCGGGGTTGACGACCATCGCCTGCGTGAACCAGTCGTACTGGCCCGGGAGCTGGGAGATCTGCGCGTAGCCGACGAGCACGCCGCCCGCCCACGGGAAGATGTAGCCGAGCGCGGCGGTGTTGGCGTCGAGGATGTTCGCGCGCCGGTAGCCGTTGATGTTGAACCGCTCGCCGATGCGCGAGATGTACGGCGCGATGGCGATCTCCGCGGCGGTGTTGATGGTGATCATGCCGTTGACGAACGCGGTGCCGAGCACCATCGTCGTCTCGGCGCGCCGGACCGACGTTGCGACGGAGTTCAGCAGCCAGTCCTGGATGGCCTCGAAGCCGCCGCCGCGGATCATGATCTGTGCGCCCGCGACGATGAGCAGCGTCAGCACGATGAGCGGGAAGAAGCCGGACGCCCCGGCGTAGAGGCTGCCGCCGACGCCGACCTCCTCGGTCGGCACGAGCGAGACGAACGGGAGGAACTCCAGGCTCTGCGCCGCGCCCAGGCTCTCGGGCGCGCGGAGGTCGATCATCGCGCTGACGGGCGCGAGGCCGAGCACGACGTTGAACAGGAACGCCGCGACGATGCCCCACGAGATGGCCTCCACGATGTGGCGGCCCCTGACGGCGGTCACGATGACGATGCCCATCGAGAGCAGGTGGACGAGCCCGAGCGGTTCGGCCTGCTCGCCGAGTATCTGCGCGGCGCTCTCGCCGAGTTCGAACCCCGTCATCTGCGAGCCGGCGACGACGTACGCGGCGAACGCGAGCGTCGCGGCGACGATGGCGTACTTGAACCGCGACGCCACCACGCCGCCGATGTCGGAGTCCTGCGTCACCGCGCTCACGATGGTCGTGTCGGAGACCGGCGCGAGGTTGTCGCCGAACACCGCCCCGGAGAGTATGGCCCCGAACAGCAACACGGGGTTCGCGCCGAGCAGGACGCCCGCCGGGAAGAACAGCGCGGTGAACGCGATGGTCGTTCCGTAGCCCGTACCGATGCCGGTGGCGAGGAGCGCCGCGAGGATGAACGTGATCGCGGGGAACAGCGCGGAGCCGACGCCGAGCGCCCCCGCCGCCCACACCAGACCGTCGACGAAGCCGCCGGTCTGGATGGTGTTGGCGAACATGCCCGCCCAGAGCCACGCCACGATGGCGGTCGCGGCGACGCGCTGCGTCATCCCCTCGAAGATGGTGTTGGCGTACCGCGCCCACGACCCCTTGGCGAAGAACATGCCGACGACGAGCGCGACGAGCATGCCCGCCACGAGACCGGTGGTGTCGCCGATGCGGAGTACGCCGCTCTGGAAGATCGCCCAGACCACGAACAGCGCGATGGGTATCGTGCTCGCCATCCGCCCGCCGTAGAACTCGATTCGCGGCTCGCTTCGCGCCTCCGCGGCCTGTTCAAGTTCGGCCTCCACCTCGTCGCCGTAGTCCTCCTCGTCGTCCGGAACGTCTCCGGGACTAGCCATCCTCTATCCTCCGTTCCTTGCTTGTCATTAGTTACCGCCTCGCTTTGCTACAACTCACCGGATGGTTATAAAGGTAGGTCGATGAATTTAAGTAAAGAACTACGGTGAGACGCTCTGGCTCTTCTCAGTGTCGTCCTCGCGGCTCGTCCACCCGGGACGCGACGGGCGGACGTTCCGCCACGCCGCCTGCCGCGTCGGGCAGATTTACGGCCCCTCGCCACATGGGGCCGGTATGAGCCAGCAGGCAACACTCGACCCCCTGGTGGAGTTCCGCAGGGACCTCCACCGCCACCCCGAGCCGGCGTGGTGCGAGTTCTACACGACCGCGCGCATCGTAGAGGAGCTGGAGCGCGTCGGCGTGGACGCCGTCCACGTCGGTCCGGACGTGCTCGCCAGCGAGGAGCGCATGGCGGTGCCGGACGAGGAGACGCTGGACGAGTGGATGGACCGTGCGCGTGCGGACGGCGCGCGCGAGGACGTGCTGGAGCAACTCGCGGGCGGCCACACCGGCCTCGTCGCCGAACTCCATCGGGGCGACGGCCCGACGGTCGGACTGCGCGTGGACATCGACGCGCTGCCCATCGAGGAGTCCGGGGACGACGACCACCACCCTGCCGACGAGGCGTTCCGGTCGGAGCGCGACGGCTACATGCACGCCTGCGGCCACGACGCCCACGCCACGCTCGGCGTCGGCGTCATGGAGGCGGTCAAGGGATCGGAGTTCGAGGGTACGCTGAAGGTGTTCTTCCAGCCGGCGGAGGAGCGCGTCGGCGGCGGTAAAGCCGTGGCCGAGGGCGGCCACCTCGACGACGTGGACTACCTGCTCGCCGTCCACGTCGGTCTCGACCACCCGACGGGCGAGGTGGTCGCGGGCGTCGACGGCTTCCTCGCGGTCAGCCACTTCCTCGCGGAGTACACCGGCGAGCCGTCGCACGCCGGTGGCAAGCCCGAGGAGGGCCGGAACGCCGTCCAGGCGGTCGGGGCCGCGATCCAGAACCTCTACGCCATCCCGCGGCACTCCGACGGCGCGACGCGGGTCAACGCCGGCCGCATCGGCGGCGGCACCGCCTCCAACATCATCGCGGAGGAGGCGTTCGTCGAGGGCGAGGTCCGCGGCGAGACGACGGAACTCAAGGACTACACGCGCGAGAAGGCGGAGAACGTGCTTCGGACCGCGGCGGAGATGCACGACTGCGAAGTCGAGATATCCACGGAGGGCGAAGCGCCGAGCGCGGAGAGCGATCAGGGCCTCGTCGACGTGGTCCACGAGATCGCCACCGACCACGACGACGTGGACGAGCCGATGGAGCGCGACACGCTCGGCGGCAGCGAGGACGCCACCTATCTCATGCAGGCGGTACAGGACGGGGGCGGCCTCGCCGCCTACGTCGGCGTCGGCACCGACCACCCCGGCGGCCACCACACCTCGACGTTCGACGTGGACGAGGACTCCATCCCGCTCGGCGTCGCCGTGCTGAGCCGGTCCATCGAGGAGATCGCGGACAGGGAGCCGTAGCCGGTCGCGTAACGCCTAACCGCGCGCGGACCGAATCGTGCCGTATGGAAGGGGATGCGGACAGCAGCGTCGTTTCGAGGCGCGAGTTCGTGCGCGGCGCGGCGGGCGCGAGTGTGGCCGCGGGCGCGTCCGGCGTCGCGGGCGCACAGGACGGCAACGAGACGGGCGGCAACGAGACCGGCGACAACGAGACGGGTGCCGGGGCCGAGGGCAACGCGACGGGCGCGAGCGCCCAGGGCGGCGGCGGGTCGGAGACCGTCTCGCTGGTGGACTACGCGTTCGAGCCGGGGACCGAGGAGCCACTCGGGATCGCGCCCGGGACGACGGTGACGTTCGTGTGGGAGACCGGCAACCACAACATCGTGGTGGAGAGCCAGCCCGAGGGCGCGGGCTGGGAGGGCCACGAGCCCATCGAGGACCAAGGGTTCGAGTACGAGCACACGTTCGACGCCGAAGGCACCTACGAGTTCTACTGCCAGCCCCACGAGAACCTCGGGATGACGGGCACCATCGAGGTGTCGGCGGAGGCTGCCGAGGCCAGCGAGGCCGGCGAGGCGGCAGCGTCCATCCTCCCCGACTCCGCGCGGACCATCGGCATCGCCACCACGGGTGCGCTCGCGTCGGTGCTCGCGCTCGCCTACTTCTTCATGAAGTACGGCGGCGACTACGGCGAGCACGTCGAGGAGTAGCGAGCCGCCGGAG
>CAZYYH010000093.1:0-7370 GCA_964651725.1 uncultured Halobacteriales archaeon
GCGCGGAGGTACGCGGGCATCGACCGGAAGTCGCCGTTGTACTGCGGCAGGTCGATGTACGACTTCGCGGGCATCTGCGCGTCGCCGCGCTCGTAGGCCGCGAACGCGTCCTCGACGGCGCCGACGACCGCCGCCATCGGCGTCTCGTCGCGGACGTCGTCCCCGTCCAGGAGAAGGGTATGCATGCGTGGCGATTTCCCGGGACTGCACTTAATTCATGCTGAACGTCTCGGCGGGCCATTCAGGAGGGGCAGGCAGGTCGTACGCCGGGACGGCGCTCGTCGAGACGCACCCGGGCCCGGGGTGTCGCCGATCGTGTGCCGCGAGCGATGTAGCCACCGTGACGCCGGAGCGCCGGACGACCCGAGACACGTCGTACCGTGAAAGACGTATGTCCGTGGGAGTCGATAACACGCCCGGCCATGCGAAAGACCATCGTCAACCCCGCGGCGGGCGAACGCATCGGATACGCACAGGGAGCGGACACGGAACCGGCGTACGCCGAAGGCGTCGTCGTCGCGGCCGACGGCTACCAGCGGGTGTTCCTCGCCGGACTCACCTCGCGGGACCCGGACCTCGACATGCACGGCCAGACGAGGGACGTGCTGGAGCAGATGCGGGCCGATCTCGAGCGCGTCGGCGGGAGCATGGACGACGTGGTGCGGGTGCGCGTCTACGTCGACGAGCCGCACCTGGACGAGGAGAACTTCCGGGCCGTCCACGAGGCCCGCGCCGAGTTCTTCGACCGGGAGCACTACCCCGCGAGCACGCTCGTCGAGGTGTCCGACCTGGTGCGGGAGGGCAAGCTCGTGGAGATCGACGCCGAGGCGATAGTGCCGGACGACGGCTGGGAGGTCCAGACCCTGTCGTAACCGCGCGGGCCGGCGACGCAGCCCCTGGTTCGTCTCGCCGTCGTGAGACACCGGGCTGACCGTCGGGACGGGACGCCGCGCTCCGCGACCGGCGTCGCGAACCCGCCGGCTCACGCCCGTACCCCCTTGTTTACGTCGACGGACGTGTCCAACACGGGTTAATTTTAGCCGGTTGGAATGAAAGCCCAGATGTCGAGCTGTCAGAGGTTCCGCAAAGCCTCTAAGCGGTTTGGTAGCACAGTACGTGTCGGGGGAGAACAGTGAAACGGCGGCACTTCGTGCGAGCGACCGGAGCCGTGGGCTTCGCGGGACTGGTCGGTGGGGTACAGGCACAGGGGGACGACACCTATCTCGAGGAAGCGCAGCAGCTCAACCTCGCGGAGAACTGGCAGGCGCGGCGCATCGACGTCGCCGACGACTGGCCGATGGAGCAGCGCATGGACGTCCCGAACCGCCAGGAGGACACGACGTTCAGGGGGACCGGGACGTTCGACACCGCGCCGTGGGAGCCACCCGATGGGTGGCAGGACACCATCGCCGGCGAAGTCGACACCCTCCAGATACTCAACCACGGCGCGGCCAACATGGAGTTCGACCCGGCGACGCTCGCCACACACGAACTCTTCGAGGAGCGCACGGGCATCACCATCGAGCCCGTCGAGATCGGGGTGGATCAGGCCAACCTCATGGAACAGCAGTTCCTGAGCGCCCAGCAGGGCGAGCCGCACGTCATGAACGTCGACGGGCCGCTCACGCCCGTGTTCGTCCAGCAGGGGTTCCTCGAGGTCGTGGACCCGCTCTACTCCGAGGAGATGTGGGACGCCTACATCCCGGCGCTCCGGAGCCTGGTCGAGTGGGGCCTCGACCCGCAGACGGAGGGGACTCACCTGTACGGCTTCCCGAACATCGCCGAGGGCACCGTCGGCAGCCTCCGGCCCGACCTGGTGGAGGAGCAGGGCATCGATCCCGGCCAGTTCCAGGGCGAGTGGTCGTGGGACCTGCTCGAACAGACGATGGAGGCGTTCGCCGGCACGGACGTGTTCGGCTACGCCTACTACGCGGGCAACCCGGTGTACCTGTTCTACTCGTTCCGGCAACTGCTCTACCAGCAGGGCGGCCGGCTCGTTCAGGACGACGGCACCATCCGCATCGACACCGACCCCGCGCGGACCGTGCTACAGAAGATGTTCGAGTGGCGGGACGCGGGCTGGGTGCCGGGCGACGTCATCTCGTACGGCGAAGGCGACCTCGTGGACCTGTTCCTCGCCGGGCGGCTGGCGTACGTCGACGCGTTCAGCGACTTCGTACCACGGTCGCTCGACCAGTACGAGGCCGACACCGAGTACCGGGCGGTGCGGCCGCCGATGGCGAACACCGGTCCGAACCCAGAGCAGGCGTCGCTGGTCGCGCCGAACCCCACCGCCATCAATCCGTTCGCCGACTCCGCGCAGAAGGTGGCGGGACTGCTCTACGGCGACCTCCGCCTGAGCTACCCGAGCCAGTGGTGGGAGTACACGTTCGAGGGCAACATGTCGTTCATGGACCGGGTGTACGACGACGCCACCGAGGCCGACGCCGCGCCGTACGCCGACGTGCTCGGTACGTCCATCGACAACGGCGTCCTCGAGCTGTTCCCGCAGCAGCAGGCGATCTTCCAGCGACTCGCCGACCCGTTCCAGCAGGCCATCACCGGCGATCTCTCGCCGGAGGAAGCGACGAGCCAGGGCCAGGAGTTCATCGACAGCGTGCTCGGCCAGTAGCCGGGCCACTCCGTCTTCGAGTGCCAGATGGCGTCGGAAACCTACCGTCGTGCGCCGGAGACAGTTTACGGGCGAGCCGTGCGGCTGCTCTCCCGGTTCGCCAACGACCACGTCAGGCTGGTGCTGCTCGGGCCAGCGCTCGTCAGCCTGGTCGTCATCTTCGTCTACCCGGTCGCGTTCCTGCTGTGGAGTTCGCTCCAGCGCACCCTGGCGCTCGGTGCCGGCTCCGAGTTCGCGCCGACCTACAACTACGTCCAGATGTTCGGCGACGACACGTTCTGGCGAGCGGTCGAGAACACGCTGACCTACTCCGTCGGGTCGTTCGTCGTCTCGATGCTCGCCGGGCTCGCGATCGCGCTCGCGCTCGACAAGGTCGCCCGCAAGCGACTCCGCGACACGTACACCACGCTCATCCTCCTGTCGTGGGCGGTGCCGCTGTCCATCGTCGGCGTGACGTGGCGGTGGATGTTCAACGGCCAGCTCGGCGTCGTGAATCGCATCCTCGTCGACCTCGGCGTGTTGTCGGGGACGTACTCGTGGCTCGGGAACTCGCTCTCCGCGATGGTGGTCGTCGTCCTCGCGGACTCGTGGTCGCGCATCCCGTTCGTGACGATCATCATCCTCGCGGGGCTCCAGTCCATCCCGCAGGAGATGTACGACGCCGCGAAGGTCGACGGCGCGACGACGCTCCAGACGTTCCGGCACGTCACCCTGCCGTACCTCCGGCCCTCCTTCTTCGTCGCCGGTCTCATCACGTGGATGTTCGCGTTCCGCGCGTTCGCCATCCCGTTCTCGACGACGGGCGGCGGCCCCGCGGGCGCGACGGAGGTACTCGCCATCTACATCCACCGGTTCGGCATCGAACTCGTCGACTACGGCTTCGCGTCCGCGGTGTCGACGTTTCTGGTCGCGGTGACCCTCGTCGTCGCCGCCGTGTACGTGACCGTCATCCTGGAGCAGATACGGGAGATAGAGGAATGAGCGACGAGACGGAGACCCTCGCCGACGGCGGCACCGCGGTCCGCGAGCGGTTCGGTCTCGACGAGTACCGGCGGCGACAGCGGGTCTGGAACGCCGTGAAGAGCCCCTACGTCGTCCATCTCGTACTCTTCCTCGCGGTGTTCTTCATCGTCGGCCCGCTGGTGTGGATGCTGTTGACGTCGCTACACACCAACGACGCCGTCTACAACCTCAACTACCTCTCGACGGAGCCGACGCTTCAGAGCTACTACCTCGCGCTGTTCGAGCGGGGCTACTGGAAGGCGGTCCGGAACAGCGTCATCATCTCCACTGCGTCGACGGTCGTCGTTATGCTGCTTGGCACGCCCGCAGGCTACGTGTTCAGCCGCTACCGGTTCCCGTACGACAACCTGGTGTTCACGTTCATCCTGTTCACGCGGCTGTTCCCGCCCATCGGGCTGGTGGTGCCGTACTACCGCATCATATCGTTGGCGGGCCTGCTCAACACCAGGACCGGCATCGTCGTCGCCAACGTCTACCTCTGGCTGCCGCTCGTCATCTACATCATGCGCAACTTCTTCATCACCATCCCGCGGGAACTCGACGAGGCGGCGCGCATCGACGGCTGCACGAAACTCCAGGCGTTCCGGCACGTCGTGTTCCCGGTGGTGCTGCCGGGGTTCGCGGCGGGCACCATCCTCACCTTCCTCTACTCGTGGCGGGAGTTCCTGTTCGCGTTCACGGTCAGCACGGATCTCCAGTCGATGACCATCCCGGTGGCGACGTTCCTGTTCGTCGGCGACACGTCCATCCAGTGGGCGTCGATGGCGGCCGCGGCCGTGGTCGCCACCATCCCGTCGGCGTTCGTCGTGTTCTTCTTCCAGCGTTACATCGTAGTGGGCCTAACCGGAGGGCTGAAGCGATGACGGGACGTGGGCCGAGCCGACCGGGAATGGCGCGCCGGCGGCGACGTTACGGGCGTCAGAGTTACGGTGTGTCAGCAAGTACCAAGCGGACGATGGTGGGGTGGATGGAATGAGCGACACCGCAACGCGGCCGACCGTAGCGGAGACCCCGGACGGGGAGGACAGGGACGTGAGCCTCCGGCTGTCGGACGTCACGAAGACCTTCGACGGCGGCGAGGTGGTGGCGGTCGACGACGTGACCCTCGACATCTACGACGGCGAGTTCGTGGTGCTCGTCGGGCCGTCCGGCTGCGGGAAGACCACGACGCTCCGCATGGTCGCCGGACTCGAACGGCCCACCGAGGGCCGCATCGAGATCAACGGCATCGACGTGTCCGGCCGGGACCCGCGAGAGCGCGACGTGGCGATGGTGTTCCAGAACTACGCGCTCTACCCGCACAAGACCGTGCTGGAGAACCTGGCGTTCCCGCTCCGCATCCGGAAGTACCCCGACGACGAGATAGCGACGCGGGTCGAGGAGACGGCCGCGATGCTCGACATCCCGGAACTCCTCGACCGCCGGCCCTCGGACCTCTCCGGCGGCCAGCAGCAGCGCGTCGCGCTCGGCCGCGCCGTCGTCCGCGACCCCGAGCTGTTCCTGTTCGACGAGCCGCTCTCGAACCTCGACGCAAAGCTCCGGGTGCAGATGCGGACGGAACTCAACAAGCTCCACGAGCGCGTCGGGAAGACCTCGGTCTACGTCACGCACGACCAGGCGGAAGCGATGACGCTCGGCGACCGCGTCGCCGTGATGAAGGACGGCCGGGTCCAGCAGATAGCGCCGCCGCAGACGGTGTACGCGCGGCCCGCGAACCGGTTCGTCGCCGGCTTCATCGGCGAGCCGCCGATGAACTTCTTCGACGCGACGCTCGTCGAGCGCGACGACGGCTACCGGGTGGTCGGCGACGCGTTCGAACTCGCGGTACCGGACGCGTTCACCGACGCGCTCGCGTCGTGGGACGGCGACCCCGACGACCTCGAGTTCGGCGTCCGCCCGCAGCAGTTCGCGGACGCCGCGCTGCTCGACGGCGACGCGACCGGCCGCACGCTCGACGCCTACACGAAGGTCGTCGAGCCGATGGGGCCGCATCTCGACCTGACGCTCGCGCTCGCCGGCAGCGAGAACGACGAAACCGCCGAGTTCACGGCGCGCGTCTCGAACGAGAGCGACGCCCGGGCTGGCGAAGTCGTCACGCTCGCGGTCGAGATGGTGGCGACGCACCTCTTCGACGTGCGCACCGGCGACAACCTCGTCTCCTGACCGGGCGAGTGGGCGTCGGAGCGGTCGCTCCCGGGGTCGCGTCGAAAGAAACGGGTTCTCGAAACGTCGGTCGGCGAGCGGTGAGTGGGGTTCTGTCGAGCTTGCTTCACATCCCGCCGCCCATGCCGCCCATACCGCCCATGCCGCCCATGCCGCCCATGCCGCCGGGGGCACCGCCGGGGCCGCCGGGCGCGCCGCCCTCGTCGCCGCCGGAGTCGACCTGACCGCCGGAGAGGTCGCCGGCCGCGATGACGTCGTCGATGCGGAGGATCATCACTGCGGCCTCGGTGGCGGACTCGACGGCCTGGGTCTTCACGCGGAGCGGCTCCACGACGCCGTCCTCCTCCATGTCCACGATCTCGCCGGTGTAGGCGTCGAGGCCGGCGGACTGGTCGCCGGCGTCGTGCTGCGAGCGCAGATCCACGAGCGAGTCGATGGGGTCGTGGCCCGCGTTCTCGGCGAGCGTGCGCGGGACGACTTCGAGCGTGTCGGCGAACGCCTCGACGGCGAGCTGCTCGCGGCCGCCGACGGAGTCGGCGTAGTCGCGGAGCGCGAGCGCGAGTTCGGTCTCGGGCGCGCCGCCGCCGGGGAGGACCTTGCCGTCCTCCAGGGTGACGCGCACGACGCCGAGGCTGTCCTCGACCGCGCGCTCGACCTCGTCGACGACGTGGTCGGTGCCGCCGCGGAGCACGAGCGTGACCGAGCGGGCCTGGTCGACGTCCTCGACGAAGATGCGCTCGTCGCCGCCGATGTCCTTCTGAGCGACGGAGCCGGCGAAGCCGAGGTCCTCGGTGGTGACGTCGTCGACGCTGGAGACGGGGCGCGCGCCCGTGGCCCGGGAGAGCGCCTTCATGTCGCTGGACTTCGCGCGGCGCACCGCGAGGATGCCGTGCTGCGCGAGGAAGTGCTGGGCCATGTCGTCGATGCCGCCGTCCACGAAGACGACGTCAGCGCCGACGTCGGAGAGGTGGTCGACCATCTCGCGGAGCTGGTCCTCCTCCTGGTCGAGGAACTGCTGGAGCTGGTCGGGGTCGGTGACGTTGACCTCGGTGTCGATCTCGGTCTCCTTGACCTCGAGCGCGCCGTCGATGAGCGCGACGTCGGCGTCCTCGACCGCGTACGGCATGTTCTCGTTGACGCGCTCCTTGTCGACGATGACGCCCTCGACGAGTTCGGAGTTCTCGATGGAGCCGCCGACGACCTTCTCGACCTTGATGTTGTCCGTGTCGATGCCGTCCTCGTCGGCGACGGCCTGCACGGCGCCGACGACGAGTTCGGCGAGGAGGTCCTTCGCGGACTCCGCGCCCTTGCCGGTCATCGCGGTGGCGGCGATCTTCTCGAGGTACTCGGTGTCGTCGGCGTCGACGTCGATGGCGATGTCCTCGAGGACCTCCTTCGCCTTCTGCGCGGCCTGGCGGTAGCCCTGCGCGAGCGTGGTGGCGTGGATGTCCTGGTCGAGCAGGTCCTCGGCCTTGCCGAGGAGTTCACCGGAGACGATGACCGCGGAGGTGGTGCCGTCGCCGACCTCGTTCTCCTGGGTCTCGGCGACCTC
>CAZYYH010000094.1:0-7326 GCA_964651725.1 uncultured Halobacteriales archaeon
CTCGCCGAGCAGGCGGCCGACCACCTGGAGTTCGTCGTCCGGAACGAGGGGCCGGAGAACGTCGCCGCGATACTGACGGAGCCGGTAGCCGGCACCTCGGGCGCGTACCCCGCGCCGCCGGGCTACTTCGAGCGGATGCGCGAGATCTGCGACGAGTACGACGCGCTCCTGATCGCGGACGAGGTCATCACGGGCTTCGGACGGTGCGGCGACTGGTTCGGGAGCGCGACGGAGGGCGTCGAACCCGACCTGCTCACGTTCGCCAAGGGCGTCACGAGCGCGTACGCGCCGCTCGCGGGCGTGCTGGCGAAGCCGGAGGTCGTTGAGCACGTCTACGACGAGGGCTCCGCGCTCGGGCAGACGTTCGGCGGCCACCCGGTCGCGTGCGCCGCCGGCCTCGGCGCGCTCGACGCGTACGCGGACGGCCTCATCGAGAACGTCCGCGACCTCGAAGGCCACCTCGAAGCCAGCCTGCGCTCGCTCGACGACGACCACGACGCCGTCGCGGACGTGCGTGGGAAGGGGTTCCTGTGGGCGGTGGAGTTCGCGGACCCGGAGACGGACGAGCCGTTCGTCGACCCGTGGGTGGAGCCGGATATCGACAACCCCGTGAAGCGCGTGGTGGCGACGGCCCGGGACCGCGGCGTGCTCGTCGGCGCGGGCCGGCCGGCGACCCAGCTCATCGTCTGCCCGCCGCTCTGTACCGGCGAGGCCGACCTCGACGCCGGGATCGAGGCGCTAGGCGACGCGATCGAGGCCGTCTTCGGCTGACCGGGCGCTCGTGGGAATCACGGAACTACGATTTGTTACATCGCTCGACGCGGCCGGCGCGAACGCCCGACCCTGCCGCCGTCGAAGAACTACACTTCACGCGGCAGGACCCGACGATGCGATCTGCACCCCGCACGTCGGCGCGCAGACGACCCAGGCGAGGAACCGCATCAACGACCGGATCGTCGAGATCGTGGAGGAACTCCGCGCGGGGGTCGAGTGAGGGATGGCCGAACCCGCGGGCCGGCAGCGCGACGCGGGCGGGACGGCATCGCGGGAGCGCGGCCCGTCGAGCCGTGCCGCAGCCGCGGTCGTTCCGGCGTCCACCTCCGTCACGCCGATCCGGTCGCTCGGCAGGCGCGGGGTCCGTACCGTCGTGGTCGCGGCGAGCGAGACCGCGCCGGCGTTCCGGTCCCGCCACTGCGACGAATCGTTCGCCGTCCAGTCGCGGGACGACGACCTGCTCGGGTACGGGGACGCGCTCCTCTCCCTCGCGGCGCGACCGGACGTTCACACCGTCGCGCCGCTCCACGAGGCGGACGCCTACCTCCTCTCGAAGCACCGGGCGACGTTCGCGGAGCACGTCGCCACCCCGTGGGTCTGCCTCGACACGCTTCGGCAGGTCCACGACCGGTACCACCTGCCCGCCGTCGCCGAGGACGCCGGCGTCCCGGTCCCGGAGACGCGGCTGCTCACCGAGGTCGAGGACTGGACGCCGCGACAGCTGATCGAACCCAGGTACTCGCTTCTGACGGGGGAGTACGTCGCGTCGCTGTCGCCGAGCGACGGCGTCCGGTCGCGCCGCAGACGCTTCCTCGACGCCGGCGTCACCCCTGACCGCGACGCCGTCCGCGCCGAGATGGGGCACGTCCCCGTCGTCCAGGAGTTCGTACCCGTAGCTACCGAGTACGGCTTCGGCGCTATCTGCGACCGCGGCGACGTGCTGGCGACCTTCCAGCACGAGAAGCACCGCGACCACCGGTACAGCGGCGGCGCGAGCGTCTTCCGAGAGTCCGTGTACGTTCCCGAGGTGGAGGCGCTCGGACGGACGCTCCTCCGCGCACTCGACTGGCACGGCATCGCACAGGTCCAGTTCATGGAGAACGCGGACACCGGCGCGCTCACGCTGACGGAGATCAACCCCCGGTTCTGGGGGTCGCTCTCGTGTGCCGTCCGCGCGGGTGCCGACTTCCCGCACTACTACTGGCTGCTGGCGACCGGCGAACCCGACCGCATCCGGCCGGGGTACGAGGTCGGAGTCGCCACGCATCGTCTCTCCGGGGAGGCGCGCCACCTCCTCAGCGTCCTCCGCGACGACGAGAACTCGCCCGTCGAGCGACCGTCGCTCGCTCGGTCGGTGCGGGAGATACTCGCGTCGTCGGTCCGGCATCCACGCTTCGACGAACTCAGCGTCTCCGACCCTGGCCCCTTTCTCCAGCGCATCCGTAACACGATGCTGGGGTAGGGCGGTGCTGGCGACGGCGGAGAGCTGTGCGAAGCTGTCGAGGACGTACGCGTTGACGGGGACGACGATGCCGACGACGAGCAGCGCGGTCGGCTGGACGACCGCGACGTAGACCACGAGGTTCGCGCGGAGCGCTTTGGACCATCCAGAAATTAATTAAGGCACTTCGTACATTCTATATTGGTACTACATAACCTGTGAAATGCGAAATTGGCGGCGTTTATATATTGGATGGGGAAGACAAAATACTTGTATTTATAGTGCGGAGAATACCTATGGGTATTCGATTAATTCGTGGCAGAGTGAGTGAGAAAACTTGGCGTTTCGCACTGGGTATCGGTGTACTTCATGCTCTCCTCGGACTTATTTTGCAAATTAATACGAGACACGTCGGTCTGTTGGATTTCTACCCCTGGTACAGCACGGTTTATTTTGGAGGGGCGTATTTGATTATGAGTATAGGGCTTTTTGCCGCTGGTGCTGCCACAGTGTTGCTGTGGAGAAGTCAGCGGCTAGTCACGCCAGCAGTAGTCGTTGTGGTGTGGCTTCTCTGGGGGATTTATGGAACGTGGACGATGGCAGGCGATTTCCCTTTAACACACTTTACGCCAATTCAATGGATGAGGCCAAGGTCTTATCCTGATTACCTCTTAAAAGCAACTCCATTAATCATCATTTTAGCTGCGTTCTCACTCCTTGAGTTGGGTATTAGAAGGCATAAATTCCAATCTTGATGATTAGAACGAATTCCTGAATTGCCTATAATAGTATAGTGTTTACTATAGAAAGATTTAACGTTCTACTATTTGCATGGGGTGTGTGGTACGATGAATAAAAAGAACGACATCGCAGACGATGGTGCTACTCGGAAAAGCGCTCTAAACAAAGGTGCGGCGAGCGCCTCGGCCTTTGGCCGATCGTTAGAGCGAAAACTTTCACGGATGGGGCGGCGAGAGTACATGTAGACTCTTGCTGCCCTGGGTGTATCGGGATCTACTCTGCGATACGCTACGAAAAAAGGACTTGCTGCCACCAGTTCTGATCCAAAGCGGGAAATTCCGTATGTTGCGTATCTTGAAGTAGTTTCTAAAGAACCCGGTGAACCTCCGAACCGCGAACCGGTCTATGAAACCATTGCGCGAGATGAATGGGCTGCAAGACATGCTGCAATCAACGCTAGGGATCGCATTGGTCAGTTGTTGAAAAAACAGGAGCGGTTCGAGCGCGTCTCCGTCGCTACAACTGGGATGGATCAGAGTCCGACCGGTTTCGGAGTGGAAATTCCTGTTCCTGCCGGTGAAAATAAGATGGGAATTGAATCTCCTGAGAGAGCCATCAGAGAAATTAAGAAACTCGTTCCCTCTACTGTTGACGCCTCGGTAGCTCATGGAAGATATTCAGAAACTTTCCGTAATATTCCAGTTCGCGTCACGAAGTCAAATGTAAGACTGACGGCGTGTGCTCGTTGCCAAAATAATAATGAGCGGAAATACGTCCCTGGTGGAACTCCAATGTATGTTCCGGGTAAAGATTCTGAACCCACGAACGATGGTTCACTCACTGGATCATTCCACCACTCAGATCATGGGGAGGGTTGAATTACGGCAAGCCACGTGGTATATGACCGGACTGGGGAGGAGGTGCATCAGGCAGGTGATAAAATTGGTGACGTACGGCACTGGTATAATGACTATGAAGATATCGATTGTGCGTTCATCGGACCCACTAGTACTGAGAAAGTTACGAGCAACATAGCAACCGCAAATAATGATGGCATAGATATGCGAATCTCAGGAATAGTTACGAATGACACAATTGAGAACAATGTAGATAACACCAACTACCGGGTAAAATCCCAGGGCCAGACAACTTGCCGGAATGACGGATATATCCAAGCCACATATGGCGCGTGGGGAGGGACTTCTGCTGTGGGAACATCAAATGAGGTCGACCCTGGAGATTCCGGCGGCGCACTCTTCCATATCGATTCGGATGATACAGCAAAGATAGTGGGTAATATATTTGCAGAGCGCGGACCCGAAGAAGACGATTCTGACCTCGACGATTGCGGCGATCATAAATATTGTGAGGGCACATCGGCTGAAACGATTGAAGGTACACTTGCTGGGTACTTCTACTAGGTTTAAATAGTGAGTGAAGTGATTGCTAAGACGAGGGCCTGTGGGGTTCAGTTATTTTGAAAATTAGAACACTTTACTGCCCCGGCCCATTGAAACTTCCCGTCCCGCTAATACTACATTGTAGTCAGCAACCGTCGCCCGATACAGAGTCTCGTTTGCATCGAATCGAGTTACGTGTTCCCGAGAGTGGAATCCATCGTTCCCTTGCCGAACGTAGATATCCCAGATTCCATCCCGGTACGAGTACCGCGGTTTGACGCCGACTTCGATACACAACCGGAGCACGTCAGTAGCAAGCCGGTCACTCGCCGTATAGTACGTGTTCCAGTCGTTACCGTCGCCCGCAAGGAGCACTTCGAGCAGTATCTGGAGCTGGTCCGGCGAGAGACCCAAGATAAACTCGGGAATCCGTTTGTTGTAGCTCCCTGATCCGCAGAGGCCCTCAAGTAACCGTCCGAACACGGTCGAACTAAACCTGCATCCACGTTCGTTCCTGTACCCATATAGTCCCATCCGGTCGAGGAGCGACCTTATCGACTGCCGATGCTCGTCCGTTTCCTGTGCAATCTTCACTTCTGCCGTGTCACTGGACTTCGGCCAGTACACGTCCCCCTCGGTGATGTACCATCCGAGGAACCGCAGGAAGTCCTCGCCGTCGAATCGATAGCGCTACGGTGACGGTTCGGGCCAATGTGATTCGAGAGATCACCCGGAGTAGGCTCGTGTGCATAGTTATTTTACCGCGCGCACCACCACCGTCACCTCGGTTGTGCCGCGCTCGGAGACGACGGTCACGTCGAACGCGGCCGCCAGCACGACCGTCTCGCTCCCGCGCTGCTGGACGACCACGCCGCGTATCGCCCGACACGGCCCGAACTGCCGGCCGCTGCCGTCCGGACACTCGCTGTCCGCCCACGCCGCGGCCGCGGACTGGTTGTACGCCACCCGGTACGCCGTTCCGCGCTCGACGCGCGACGACCGCAGTGCGTCGAGCCGATGGTCGAGTCCCGAGCGCACCGCGTCGACGGCGTCGCGGCGGTCGCCCCAGGTGTACTCGCCGGCCACGTCGGCCGCGCCCGCGTGGACGCCGCGCTGGAGTACGCGCTCCGCGCCCGCGACCGACTTCGTGTACTCACCGCTCGTGCGCACGTCGCCGTCGTAGCCGAGCTGGAGGTACGCGGCGAGCGCGGGGACGAGCGCCATCGCCGCCACCACCGCCGCGACGAGCACGAGCTGGCCGCGCCGGCTCACACGTACCACACCCAGACGGTGACAGGGCCGTGCGGCGTCGTCACGCTGGCGGAGCCGAGCGGTGCGCCCGCCGGCCGCGGGTAGCCGATCGCGCCCTGTGGCGTCCGCACGCGGAACATGAGGTTGTCGGGGAGGATGCGGTCGACCCGCCGCCGGAGCGCGTCGCGCTCGCGCTCGAACGCGGTCTCGGACTTCGACACCTCGGCGAGCCGGGTCGCGGCTTGGTGGCGCGGCGGCTCGTTCACCAGCACCGCGGCGGCGTCGCCCGCGTACGCGTCGAGTTGGACCTCCGCGGTGTCGGGCTGTGGCGTGCCGAGCGCGAACCCCGCGGTCACCGCGAACAAGAGGAGGACGCCGACACCCGCCTCCACCACCGTCAGGGAGAGCTGGCCTCTACGCATCGACCGTCACCTCCAGCGTCGCTTTCGTCGTCTCGCGAGGGTAGTACGTCACGGCCACGTCGCCGCGCGCGAGCGCCCCGCCCCTCGTCTCGAACCGGAGCCGCGTCGTCTCCAGCCGCGACAGCCGCACGCGATAGCTGCCGTCGAGTCCGTCGGGGCCGTGGAGGACGACGCGACCGTTCGCGCGCACCGTCCGGACCCGGACTCCGTCGGGCGGGTCGATGGCGACGGTGGCGACGGATGACCGCCGCGGGAGCGTCACGGTCGCGTTCGCCCCGGTGAACGCCGGCACGAGACTGACGTTCTGGCGCTCCGCGACCAGCACCACCCGCCGGATCGTCGTGCCGCCCGTGGGATCGCCGACCGCCGCGACCACCTCGCCGTCGAGCCGGACGCGCACGGCCGCGCCCTCGGCGACCGGGAACCGCTCGCGCAAGGTGGCGGCGTCGAGCGACTCGACCGTGCTCCGGTTCAGCACGTTCCGGCGGAGCGTCAGCGGGCTGTCGGCGCTCACCAGCCGCTCGGAGAGCGCGACCGCCGTGCGACGCTCCGCCGGCTCCCGGGTCGCCCCTCTGAACGCGCCGTCAGCGACGGCGACGCCCACGCCCACCGCCGCGCTCACGACGAGCAGCGCGACGCCGAGCGCCGGCAGGTTCGCCTGCCCCCTCATCGGTCGCCCGCCTCCAGTTCGACGACGAGCGTGTCGTTCGCGGCCGTGACGTGGACGACCGCCGGCTCCGCGCTGTGCCACGACCCTCGGACGGTCCCGACGGCGTCGGGGAGCGCGAGTCGCTGCCGCCCGCCGACCGTGGGATGTGGGTGGTCGAGCACGAGCGACCGGTTGTCGGCCCGCACCTCGTAGGTGCGGCCACGGACGGTGTCCGGGAGGTCGACCCGCGTCCGGGCGTCGACGTGCATCGCGTCCGGCGGCACCGCCTGCTGGACGCGGTGGCTCGCCTCCGAGAGCGCCCGCTCCGCGACCGCGTCGCCCGCCGTCGAGCGGTACTCCGGAACCGCGTGTCCGTAGAGCGCCGACGTGAGCAGGCCGACGTAGAGCACGACCAGGCCCGCCTCCAGGGCCTTGCCGACGACGGGGGCGACGGCGCGGTCAGCCATTCCGCACCTCCACGCGCACGTCGTGGACGACGAGGTAGCCCGTGCGGTTCCCGGAGTAGCGTGCGACCACGCTCTCGACGCCGTCGCCGTCGAAGTCGCGCCGGGGAAGTACCGTCGCGTTCTGACGCTCGAAGAACCGCTCCCATGGACCTGGATTCGCGGTCTCCACCGCGACGCGGAA
>CAZYYH010000095.1:0-7222 GCA_964651725.1 uncultured Halobacteriales archaeon
CGACGCGGTCGCAGACCTCGCGGACGACGCTCATGTCGTGGCTGACGAAGAGGAGCGCGAGGTCGAACTCCGTCTGGAGGTCGTCGAGCAACGCGAGGATGTCGGCCTGTACGCTCACGTCGAGCGCTGACACCGGCTCGTCGAGCACGAGGAGGTCGGGGTTGAGGACGAGCGCGCGGGCGAGCGCGAGGCGCTGCTTCTGGCCGCCGGAGAACTCGTGCGGGTAGCGGTCGTAGTCGTCGGGCGTCATGCCGACGCGCTCCAGCAGGTCCTCGACGATGGCGCGGCGGCGGGCGGCGTCGCGCATGCCGTGGATGTCGAGCGGTTCGGCGACGGACTCGCCTGCGGTCATCCGCGGGTTGAAGCTCGACTCGGGGTCCTGGAACACCATGCCGGTGCGGCGGCGGAACCGTCGGCGCTCCGATCTGGTCTGCTCGGTGACGTCCCGGCCGTCGAAGTACACCTCGCCGTCGGTCGCCTCCTCGAGCTGGAGGAGCGTGGTGGCGAGCGTCGACTTCCCACAGCCGGACTCGCCGACCAGCCCGAGCGTCTCGCCGCGGCGGAGTTCGAGGCTCACGCCGTCGACGGCGCGCACGCTACTCACCTCGCGCCTGAGCAGCCCGCGCTTCACGGGGTAGTGCTTCACGAGGTCCTCGACGGAGAGCAGCGCGTCACTCACCTACGTCACCTCCATCTGCAGCCGCGGGTTCACGGACGGTCGCGGCGTCGTAGCCGTCGCCGTAGTACACGCAGGACGCCTCCTGGTCGTCGCCGGCCGGCTCGAACGGCGGCTGGTCGCCGCCGCGGCACGCGTCGACCGCGTGCGGGCATCGCGCGTGGAACCGACAGCCTGCGGGCGGGTCGGTCGGGTCCGGAAGTTCGCCCGGGATTGGCGACATGCCGTCGCCGCGGCCGGGCAGGCAGTCGAGGAGCGCGCGGGTGTAGGGGTGGGCGGGGTCCGCGAACACGGCCTCGACGCCGCCGCGCTCCATCACCTTCCCGGCGTACAGCACGACGACGCGGTCGGCGATCTCCGCGACGACACCGAGGTCGTGCGTGACGAACAGGACGCCCATGCCGCGCTCGTCCTGGAGGTCGCGGACGAGGCGGAGGATCTCCGCCTGGATGGTCACGTCGAGCGCCGTCGTCGGCTCGTCGCAGATGAGGAGGTCGGGGTCGGCGGCGAGCGCCGTCGCCACGACGACGCGCTGTTTCATGCCGCCGGAGAACTCGTGCGGGTAGTCGTCGGCGCGCGACTCGGCCTCCGGGATGCCGACGCGGTCGAGCAGGTTCACGGCGCGCTCCCGGGCCTCCGTCTTCGACACGTCGCGGTGGAGCAGCAGCGTCTCCGCCACCTGGTCGCCGACGGTGTACACCGGGTCGAGCGCGCTCTGTGGGTTCTGGAACACGTGGCCGATGCGGCCGCCGCGCACGTCCGAGAGGTCCGACTCCGCGAGGTTCGTGAGATCCACGCCGTCGAAGTACACCTCGCCCTCGACCTCGGCGGGCGGCGTCGGCACGAGCCGCGTGATGGACTCGCACGCGACCGTCTTCCCCGATCCCGACTCGCCGACGAGACACACCGTCTCGCCTTCGCGCACGTCGAAGCTCACGCCGTCGACGGCGCGGACCGTCCCGTCCGCGGTGTGGAAGTGGGTGTGGAGGTTCCGCACCGACAGCAGCGGCTGCGTCACTGTACCGCCTCCCGGCGACCCGTCCCGAATCGGGCGGTGATAACGTTCGGCATGGAGGGCGTTCCCGCGTGACTCGCCCGTGAATCGTGATAAAAGTTCGTGGTCATCGTCGCTACACCTCGCTCCGCGGGTCGAGCACGTCCCGGAGCGCGTCGCCCAGCACTGCGAACGCGGAGACGCTCGCGGCGAGCGCGAGAGCCGGCATCGTCGCCACCCACCACTTGTCCCAGAACGGCACCGGGAACCCCGGCGGGCCGAAGCCGCTGAGCTTCGGGAACGTGAGGAACTTCGTGCTCAGCCCCTGCGCGATGGACTGCCCCCACGACGGCAGGAACGGGTCGAGCAGGAACAGGAACTCGAGGGTGGCGTGAGTCAACAGCAGGAGCGGGACGAGCTGCGTCGTGGCGACGAGCACCGTCCCGGAGACGTTCGGCAGGAGGTGCCGGCGCGCGACGTGGAGGTGGCCTCCGCCGGCCTCCCGCGCGGCCCGGACGTAGCCGGACTCGCGGCGCTGGAGCGTCTCGCTCCGCACCAGTCGCGCGATGCCGCCCCACGAGAGGAGTCCGAACACGCCGAGCAGGAGGAACAGGCTCTCGCCGAACAGCACCGACAGCAGGATGTACGCCACCATCGACGGCACCGACTCCTGCACGTCCACGAACCGCATCAGCACCTCGTCCACCCAGCCGCCGAGGTAGCCGGCGGCGATGCCGACCGCGGACGCTATCGGCACGACGAGCATCGACCCGACCGCCGCCACGACGAGCGCGGCGCGCGTCCCGTAGACGACGCGCGTCAGCACGCCGTGCCCGATGTGGTCCGTGCCGAGCGGGAACTGCCACGTCCCCTTGCAGACGCCGTCGACGGTCGGGGAGACGCAGTTCCCGATGGTGGCCTCCTTCACGCCGAGGAGCACCGGCGGCTGGTAGCGCCGGTAGAGGCTCGCCACCTCCTCTTCGACCAGGAACGGGCCGAAGAGACCGACCGCCACGAACAGGGCGACGTACGCGACGCTGGCGATCGCCGCCGGGTTCGTGCGGAGCCGTCGCCAGTACCGCCGGGTGCGCGCGGGGTTCGTCGCCAGCGGCCATCCCACGTAGAACGCGAACACGAGCAGCGCGACGAACAGTAGCCACTCGTGCTGGGTGGGAAACCACGAGCCGGCGAGTGCGCGCTGCGACGGGACGTAGTAGTAGTCGTACGCCAGGACGCCGGCGAGCGCCAGGAGCGACAGCAGGAAGCCGGCGGTGCGACGCGAGAGCCGCGCTCGGCGGGGGTTCGTGCGCTCCCAGTCGTCCGACGGGAGCAGGAGCGTGCTGGAGGGCATTCCGTCGGTCCCCGGTCGTCGGGCCACTTTTATAAATGTTCAGTGTAATCGTCGCTCACGGAGGTCATCCCCGTGCCGCCCACCCCGCTCGCCCGCCGTCGCACCGCTCTCCAGCCCGGGACGCGCCGCCAGGGAGGACGCCCGTGAGCCGCGCTCGCCGCCTCGCCGGTCGCGCCACGTTCGGCGTCATCGCCGCGTACGCCGTCGTGACCGTCGTGTTCGTGCTCGTGGTCGCCGCCGGCTCCGGCAGCCGGGCGCTGTCGCTCGACGCGCTCGCCGCGTGGCTCGTCGACGTCACCACGCTCGACTGGGGGACGAGCGGCGGTACGCCCGTCACGTCGCTCGTCGCCGACGCCCTCCCGCGGACGCTCGCGTACGTCGTCCCCGGGATGGCCGTCGCCGGCGGCGTCAGCGTCGCCGCCGGTCTCTACGTCGCGTTCAACCCGCGGGGCGTCGTCGACCGCGTCGTGTCCGGGTCCGCGTACGTCGCGTACGGCGTTCCGACGTTCTTCGTCGGCGCGCTCCTCGTGCTCGCGTTCACCGCCACCGACGCCTTCAATCGGGAGTACACCAGCGGCCCGATACAGCAGGTGGTGTGGCCCGCCGTCGTCCTCGCCGCGTCGCTCGTCGCCGGCCAGCTCCGGCACGTCCGCGCCCAGTCCCGCGAGTACCTCGACACCGAGCGCGTGAAGCTCGTGCGCGCGAAGGGAGCCGGCCGACGCGCGCTCGTCCGCCACGTCCTCCGCAACGCCGCGCTCCCGCTGGTGTCGCTGTTCTTCGTCGATCTGCTCGCGCTCGTCGTCCTCGAAGTGTACGTCCTCGAATCCGTGTTCGCCATCGAGGGCATCGGCTACCTGAGCTTCAGCGCCGCCCGCAACCAGGACCTCCCGCTCGTCCTCGGCACCACCATGGTGTTCGTGTTCGCGGGCGTCGCCGGCTCGCTCTGCCAGGACCTCGCCTACGAGGCGCTCGATCCGCGCGTCGGCCAGGATTCGGAGTAGGGACCGACGGCGCGGTCGCGTCCGCTCGATTCGACCCTCGCTACGCCAGGCTCCGCCCGTCGAACTCGGGGCGGTCGAACTCCACGTCCATCAGGTCGAGCAGCGTCGGCGCGATGTCGAACAGGTCCTCCTCGCCCTCGACGCGCACGTCCGGGTCGTCCACGAACAGGCTCGCGTTCGAGAACTTGTGCATGCCGTTGCGCGGCCCGGTGTCGAACACGTCGTCGTGGCCGCCGAAGCCCGCCTTCAGGTCGAAGCCGTCGTTCGGCAGCATCACGAGGTCGGGCGCGATGGCGTCGTGGTCGCCCGCAAAAACGTCCTCCTTCTCCACGACGCGGTCCGCGACCGGCCGGCCGTCCGGCCCCTCCATCGACTCCAGCGCCTCCTTCAGCTCCGCGCGCGTCCCCTCGTACTCGTCCTCCGGCACGCCCCCGCGCGGCTCGCGGCCCTCCAGGTTGAGGTAGAACCGCCCCGGGATGAACGAGTACGCCCGAGCGTCGTCCGCCACGTCGCCGAGTTCGTCGTGGTCGTCGTCCGCGAAGGAGAGCCAGCCCTCGCGGCGCAGCCACTCGTTGCAGTGGACCTCGTACTCCTGGATCGTGAACCCGTGGTCCGAGGCCACGACCATCGTCGCCTCCTCCGGGAGCGCGTCGCGGAGGTCGCCGAGGTAGCGGTCCACCTTCCGGTAGAACTCGAAGAACTCCGCCTCGTACTCGCCGCCCTCCACGTAGTCCTGGAACAGGAAGTGGTTGACGCGGTCGGTCGTCATGAACACCCCGAAGAACAGGTCCCAGTCGTCGCGCTCCACGTACCGGCTGAACGCCTCGTAGCGAGCGTCCACCGTCTCGTGGGCGTCCTCGAGGAACGCCGACTTGTCCTCCTTGTGCCCGAGCTTCGCGTTCACGTCGATGCGGTAGTCGAGGTCCTCCAGGTCCTCCGCGAACGCCGCCGGGTGGGCGGCCTTCTCCACTTCGGGCGCGAGGAAGCCGGACACCATCCGCTGGACGTTCCGCTGCGGCGGGAAGGTCACGGGTACGTTCATCACCGTGGCCTCGCGGCCGGCGTCCTCCACGCGGTCCCACACGCGGTCCGCCTGCACGTCGCGGCCCATCGGGACGTACGTGTCGTACGTCCCCGTCTCGCGATCCTGGAAGCCGTACACGCCCGTCTTCCCGGGGTTCACCCCAGTCGTGAGCGACGGCCAGCACGCACTCGACTCCGGCGGCACGATGCTGTCGATGCGGCCCGCACTCCCCGAGTCGGCGATGTCGGCGAGCGTCGGGAACACGTCGGGGTTCTCCGCGACGAGGTCGTAGGGCACGCCGTCGATGCCGACGAACGCGACCCTGGGCTCGCCACTGCCGCGCAACCGGTCGAACAGACCCATGGTCGGCCCTACCGGCGACTGGCATAAGAACCTTCTTTTCGGGAACGGGGTTAGGAGCGTTCTACTCCACGGCCAGAGCACGCGCCTACGACGTTTCGAACGCCGAGAACAGCGCCTTCCGCGTGCTCGCGTCGATGAGGTCGTCGAGCGTGTCGTCGTAGTCGGCGTCGAGCTTCGAGAACAGCCCGAGCGGCACGCGGGCCGTCCCGGCGTCCGCGTTCCCGCCGATGGTCTCGCGCTCCTCGAACGCCGACTTCAGCACGTCGAGTGCGTTCGTGCGCACGTCCTCCGCCCGACAGGACACGACGATGGTCTCGTCGTGGACGCCGAACACGGCGGCCGACGAGACGCCGTCCAGCCGAAGCAGGGTGTCCGCGGCCTCCTCCAGCGAACTCACCGAGGGCACCTGCCCGACGTTCGTCACGGCGAAGGACGCCTGGCGCTCGCGGTTGGCGATGGCATCGCCGATGACGTCGAACGTCTCCCCGCTCATGCCGGGCGCGCGGAGCGCCTCGATGCGGCCGTGGTCCGCGTGGTCGTGGAGGTAGCTCGCGGCTTGGTAGTCGCTCTGTCCCCGCACCCGCCGGAACTCGCGCGTGCCGGCGCGGATGCCGTAGAGCAGCGCGGTGGCGACGCGCTGGTCGGGGATGACGTCGCCCTGTCGGAGAAGGTGTGCGACCGTCGTCGACGTCGAGCCGTCGTCGGTGCGCGCGATGACGAGGAGGTTCTCCGCGGCCGCCGGCCGATGGCGGACGACCGAGACCACCGGCGGCCCGTTGCTCAGCGACGGGATCGCGCCGCCGCCGCCGACCGCGACCGCGCCGTCGCACTCCGCGAGCGCGTCCGCGTCGTCGGTGACGATGCCGACGTCGAGGTCGAAGATGTTGCAGAACGCCTTCGAGTCCTCGCCCGTGATCGTGCCCTCCGCGAAGACGGGTGCGGTCACGCCCCACTCCTTGCAGAGCGCTTCGAGACCGACGGTCGCGGCGAGCGCGTCGATGCTCGGGCTCTCCGGTACCACGAGCGCGATCTGGTTCATGCCCGCGACGGTGTTCCGCAGGCCGCTCACGTCGTCCGGCGACGCGGCCGCTCGCCGGTGCTGGAGGACGGAGTGGACCGCGTAGCCGCCGACGCCGCTAGCGAGAACGAGACCGCCGCCGAGCGCCAGGATCTGATTGGAGATACCCAGCAACAGCCCCAGAGTCATGGATTTTCATACCAGAGCGAACCGACAAGTAGTTTCGGGTTCGTTCACTCGGCGTCCTTGGATTCGGCGGGCCGCCCGTGGGTGGCCGTAGCGGCCTCCTTCCGGAAGTTCGTCGGCACGACGGTGACGTGATGCATGCCGAACTCGGGTGCGTCGGTCTCGGGTGTCTTCGCACTCATCGGATGGGTGTAGTCGCTCGGGCTACAAGAAATTACCCATGCGCATAACACATGGCGAGCGTGGCCGTGATAACCTCCGGGAATCCAGGTGGGGCCGGACGGACGGACCCCGGGCGGTGAGATTCCCGACGGGTGGAATGCGGCGGTGCGGTCGGCGCGCTCGCCCGGAGCAGTTCGCCCGCCGAGAATTGTTAAATTGATGTCGTATCCGTCGCACGAGACCGGTGACGCAGGCGTGCTATCGCGGTCGGACAGCTAACAGAACCGGGAACCGTCACGTCCACTACCCGAACTGCTCCTCGTAGAGGTCGAGTGCGTGCCGGATCGCGTCCATCGCCGCCTCGCGGCCCTCCCAGCCGAGCGTCTCCGTCTCCTTGCCCGCCTCCAGGTTCTTGTACGTCTCGAAGAACTCCGCGATCTCGTCGAG
>CAZYYH010000096.1:0-7213 GCA_964651725.1 uncultured Halobacteriales archaeon
CCTCGTGGCTCGTGAACGCCACCGTCACCTCCCCGTAGCCGATGGTGATCTCGGGGTGGTGGAACTCCTCCTCGGCGAGTTCGCCGACCTCCGACGCGAACGCCACGCCGTCGAGGTAGTCGTCGAACTCGAACGTGCGCCGGATCTCGTCGCCCTCGTACCGCCAGTCGTCCGGGAGTTCGTCGACGATCTCGTCGTCGGAGAGTAGCTCTGCCATGCGCGGCCCAACGCGCGCCACGCCCAAAACTGTTAGTCGTCGCTCTCCGCCGGCTCGTCGGGCGGGACCGGGGAGTCCGCCGCGCCACCCGGATCCTCCGCGCCGTCCGCGAACGCCGGCGGACCATCCGACTCGAACTCGGGGTCGAACAGCTGGAGTGCGGTGTTGATGGTGGTCCAGTCGTCCTCGGCGGCGGCGTCGCGCAGGCTCTTCGTCGGCGCGGCGAGCAGCCGCGAGACGAGCGCGTCCGCGAGCGACGCCACGACCTCGCGCTGGTCCTCCGAGACGTCGCCGTGAGCCTCCATCCGGGACAGCGCCCGCGAGAGTTCGCGCTCCTTCAAAGCGTCTGCGCTGCCGTACATCGCCGCGATGACCTCGTCCGCGCGCTTGCGCTTGTACTGCTCCAGCAGCCGATCGAACTCGCGTTCGATCATCGCCTCCACCGCCCCGGCGGCCTCGCGCCGGCGTTCGGTCGTCGCCTCGGTGACCGCCTCCAGGTCGTCGAGGTCGTACGCCGTCACGCCGTCGAGGTCGCGGGCGGTCGGCGTCACGTCCCGGGGCTGTGCGAGGTCGACCACTATCGTCTCGCCCGCGTCCGCGAGCGCGTCCACGTCCAAGGGCGCGTCGTCGCTCGCCGTCGCCGACAGAACTACGTCCGCGTCAGCGAGCCGGCCGGGGAGCGCGTCGAAGCCGACGCCGTCGCCCGGAACCGGCAGCGACGCCGCGAGGGCCGCCGCCCGCTCCGGCGTACGATTCACCACCGTCACGCGGTCGAGGTCGGCGGAGCCGAGCGCCTTCGCCGCGAGCGACCCCATCTCGCCCGCGCCGACGACGAGCGCGGTCGCGCCGTCGAGTGCGTGGTCGCGCTCCACGAGCCTGACCGCCGCGCTCCCGAGCGACACCACGCCCTCGTTGATCGCGGTCTCCGTTCGGGCGCGCTCGCCGACGTGGATCGCCTTCGACACCGCCTCCTCCAGGACCGGCCCGACGCCGTCCGCGTCGCGCGCCGTCTCGAACGCGTCCCGTAGCTGGCCGAGTATCTGGTCCTCGCCGAGCACCATCGACTCCAGGCCCGCCGCCACCCGGAGCAGGTGACGCAGGCTCGCCTCGTGGCCCATCCCGACGCCCGCGGGATGGGTGGCGTCCGCCGACGCCAGCGCCGCCTGCCCGGCCGCCGGCGCGGGCGTCACCACGTAGTACTCGACGCGGTTGCACGTCTGGAGCGCGAACGCCTCCGCGACCGCCGGCTGGTCGAGCAGCGCCGCGACCGCGTCGGCGTCCTCACCGAGTTTGGCCGCCGCCAACTCGTCCACGCCCGCGAGGTCGTGGGAGACGCGAACGCCCGAGATGACGCCTGTCCTGTGTTTCACGTGTACCACCGCAGGCCGCGGCCCGTCGCCGCCAGCCCGTTTGCGAGACGGTTTCGAGCCATCCCACGTAAACCCTTTCAATGGGCCGTGGGTCAGTGCGCCGCCCCGTCGCCGGGCGCGTCCGCCGCCGTGGACTCGTCGTCGGCTCCCGCCGGGTCCGCCACCGGCCCGGCCTCGGTCACGCCGACCGCGTCGTACCCCGTCTCGCGGATGGCGTCCACGACCGCGGCGTGGTCGTCGGTCGCCTCCCAGTAGAACACCACGTCGAAGCTACCGTCGCGGAGCAGCTGCTGGCACTCCCACACGAACTCGTCGCCCGGCAGCGTGAGCGCCTGGTGCTGGTTGAGACCGAACTGCTCGTCGTCGTTGCCCGAGTAGACGTACGTGTCCGCCTCGGTCACGCGCTCGGCGATCACGTCACCGATCTCGACCGTCGCGCGGTGCGCCAGGCTCTCCTCGTCGGAGCCGAAGTCGGTGTGGACCACCGCGCCTTCGAGAGCGATCTCGCCCGGGCGCAGGAGTTCCGCCGCCCGCCGGTAGAGATCCGCATCCACAGCGTCTGCCATACCCGACGCTACGGACGGGAGCAGGTATACGCCCTACGGTTGCCGTCGAGTTACAGTCGCGTGAGGTTGGTCGCTCGCGGCCCCTTCTCGGCCTCCTCGATGTCGAACTCGACCTCCTGACCCTCTTCGAGGTCGGGGCCGCCGATGTCCTCCATGTGGAAGAACACGTCGTCGTCCCGCTCGTCCGTCTCGATGAAGCCGTAGCCGCCGTTGTCGTTGAAGAAGTCGACCGTACCTTTCGCCATGCTACCTACACTCTCTCACGCACCACGTATAAATCTGCGGGCTACGGTCGTAGTGGTCCGGTCTCGCTGACTCGACTCCGAGCGTCGAGACCCGCCGCCGGTCACAAGGCTCATGAGCGTTCCCCGAGACCGTACGAACGATGCGCCGCTGGGTCCGCCGCCGCCTCCAGTCCGCCTACGAGTCCCTGCTGCGCCGCGAACTCTCCGGTGCACCCGAGCACGTCGCCGTCATCCAGGACGGCAACCGCCGGTACGCCCGCGAGCGCGGCAGCGACGCCACCGACGGCCACCGCGCCGGAGCCAAAACTACCGAGCAGGTCGTCGACTGGTGCGCCGAACTCGGCGTCGAGGAACTCACGCTCTACGCGTTCTCCACCGAGAACTTCGACCGCCCGCCCGAGGAGCGCGAGCACCTCTTCGATCTCCTCGCCGAGAAGCTCCGCGAGTTCGCTGACGCCGACCGCGTCCACGACGAGGAGGTGCGCGTGCGCGCCATCGGCGAGACCCACCGCCTCCCCGAGCGCGTCCGCGACGCCGTCGACTACGCCGACCGCCGCACCCGCGGCTACGACCGCTTCCGCCTCAACGTCGCGCTCGCGTACGGCGGCCGCGCCGAACTCCTCGCCGCCGCCCGCGCCGCCGCCCGCGCCGTCGACCGCGGCGACATCGACCCCGCCGACATCGACGCCGCCGAGATCGACCGCCGACTCCACGACGACCGCGTGCGCGACGTCGACCTCATCGTCCGCACCGGCGGCGACGAGCGCACCTCCAACTTCCTCCCGTGGCACGCCAACGGCAACGAGGCCGCCGTGTTCTTCTGTGCGCCCTACTGGCCCGAGTTCTCCAAGGTCGACTTCCTCCGCGCCATCCGCACCTACGAGGCCCGCGAGGAGTCGTGGCGCAAGACGAAGGCCGAGCGCGCGCTCGCCATCGTGAAAGCCGTCAAGGACGCCGAACTCGACGAAGCCAGGAGCGTCCTCGGCCGGCTCCGCGAGCACCTCCCCCAGGGCGAGAGCCTGGAGAGCGTCGAGGGCGTGGACGGGGTGGAGCTGGTAGAGGAGGAGCCGGCGGACTGAGCGAATCGGTGTTTTAGCGCCCGAACCTGCGCTGCCGGTTCTCGTAGTCCAGCACCGCCCGGAGGTAGTCCCGCTTCCGGAAGTCCCGCCAGTTCACGTCCGTGAAGTAGAGTTCCGAGTACACCGACTGCCAGATCATGAAGTCCGACAGTCGCTCCGCGCCGGTCTTGACGACGAGGTCGGGCTCCTCCGGGAACACCAGGTGCTCCTCCACATCCGCCTCGTCGATCTCCCCGGGGTTTACGTCGCCCTCGGCCACGTCCCCCGCGACCGCGCGCACCGCCCGGGCGAACTCGTGCTTCCCGCCGAGGCCGACGCTCACCTGTATCGGCGCGTCCGCGCGCTCCGTGTCCGCCGGGCCGCGCACCGCCACGTCGCGCGGCGCGGACACGTCGCGGATCGAGCGCACGAGCGGCGGCGCGGCGTCCTCGTCCAGCACCCCGACGTACACCATCACGTGCTCCGCGCCGTACTCGAACGCCCACTCGAAGAAGTCCGCCAGCGTGTCGTACGCGCCCGGCTCCAGCAGGTCGCGCTCCGTGATGACGAGCGCGACGTGCTCCGGCGGCCGTGCGTCGTGCCGGCGAACCCGTAGCGCGAGGTATCGGTCGTAGAGGCCCACTGCCCTCGCGTTGGAAGGCGGACCTTCTAAAGCTCACGGCCCGGTCCGCGCCCTCGGAGTCACATCGATCGTTCTTGTACTCACTAGTATGGTCATCACTAGGATGGTTCCGCTGGAAGCCCCTGGCGCGGACGGCTCGCTGCGCGCTTCGCTCCCTCGCTCACGTCGTTCGCTCGGTCGTTGCAGTGCTTACTTCGGCGTGCTTCGCCCGCCGGGAGGTCGGCGCAGCCGACCTCCTCGGTCCGTGGCGGCGAAGCCGCCACGCGCGTCAGCCCTATCCATGCCGCCCCGTGGAGTTCTCGGTCGGGCGTAGTGCGCCGGAAAGCCGGCAGGGGAACACAGTTTAAAACCCGTCACGCCGGCACTGTTTCCGGGCAGCTAGAACGGGCTTCCCGTCCATCGTTCTCCCTCGTCGGCCCCTTGCACGAAGTGGGGTGCGGCGATGGAAGGCGAGTGCGCTCGTCCCCCGATCCAACCTTGGAGACCCGACGATTACCTGGTTCGCGTATCTCTATAACAAAGACCGAAGTCGACGAACCGGGCCCTGCATGTTTCGAATCGAGGGGGTCTCGACGGGCACCACCGAACTCCGGATGCTCTCTGCCGTTCTGGTCGCGTTCGTCGTCCTCAGCGCGAGCGTCGCGGTTGGGGGCGCGACCGTAACTACCCGGCAAGACGCCACCCAGCAGGCGACACCCATCGACTCCTGTACCACCATCGACGAGCCGGGCACGTACCGACTCGTCGAATCCATAGAGAACAGTACTGCGGACGTCTGCATCCTGATCCAGGCGAGCGACGTCCACTTCGACGGTGGCGGCCACACCGTGGACGGGAACGTCACCCGACGAGCCCTTCTGGAGAGATTGGCGGGTCCACCGCCGTCCGAAGGCGTCGGCATCGGTGTCAATATCGACGGGTCGTCTCCGGTGTCGAACGTCACCGTCACGAACGTGGTGGCGAGTGACTGGTTCTTCGGCGTCCTCGTCAGAGGTGCGTCGGGCGCGACCGTTCGCGACGTCACCGGCACCGCCAGCGGCATCGGGATTCTCGTTGACGCCACGACCGGCGCACGCGTCGAGCGGAGCAACGCGTCGAACAACGTCATCTCCGGTGTGTCCGTGAGCGGGTCCCTGGACCGGCGAGGCAACAACACCGTGGAGAACGTCACTACCGCCGGGAACGGCCGGTACGGCGTGCTCCTGGTCGATTCCCCGAGCAGTACCGTGCGCGATATAACGGCGACCGGGAACGCGTTCGTCGGACTCGAGGTCGTCAACTCCTCGCACGCCACGGTGCGGAACGTCACTGTGACCGAAAACGCGTTCCGCGGCTTCGGCGTGGACGCGTTCCCGGGGCACGTCACGAGGAACGTGACGGTCGCCGACAGCAACTTCAGTCGGAACGGGTACATCGGGATTGCGGTGTTCGCGACCACGAACAGCACGTTCGCGAACAACAGCGTCGCGGGCACGCGGGGCGTGCTCTCGCCGGAGCGGTCGCCGCCCGTCCCCTCCGCCGGGATCGCCGTCGATTTCGGCTCCGGAGATAACCGCTTCGTGGACACGGACGCCCGCGACCAGGCCGACTGGGCGTACGTCGCCGTCAACAGTAGTACGAACACCGTCGAGGACCTCCGGACCGACGCCGCGATGGTCTCCTTCGAGGGCCGCAACGTCGCCCTCGGGCCGACTGCGACGGCGTCGCCAGGCGCGACCGACGATACGAACACGACGCGTATCGGCGGCATCGTCGCGACCAACGTGAGCGCGGACGCGTTCGTCGACCTCCAGATCACGTGGTCGCCCGTGACGGCTGCCGACCGGCCGGCGAACGAGACCGCCTCCGGCGACGAATCGCGATAGCTTCCGGTCGAGCGCGAGAGTGTGGTCGTCGACGTACCGAAACCCGCAGGTGACAGAGACGTTCGACCGGGGCGGGACTGATAGGGCGGTTTCGTCCGCGGAGCAGTTCCCTGCGCGTCTTCGAACGGCGGAGTAGCCGAGCCGCGTTTGCGTCTCGCACACCGACGAACGGCCGCCGGACGGGGCCGTGGCGTGTTCGGGACCATTAAGTGTGCGTCGGGGAAACCCGGGAGTACAGTGAGTTCGAGTCTGCGGCGTGCGGCAGCGTTCGCGTGCGTGTCGCTGCTGTCGCTCGCGGCGCCGGTGCTCGGGCGGGCGGTCGCGGTGCCGTTCGCGCTGGTGGCGCTCGCGGCGTTCGCGGTGACGGACGGGCCGGCGTTCGACCTGTTCGCGTTCCCGAGCGACCGGCGGGAGGGGCGGCTCCACGGGCTGGCGAGCTTCTGCCTCGCGGCGACGGGCATCGGCCTGCTGCTGCCGGTGTTCGGGCTGCCGGCGTCGGTGTTCGTGGCGACGGTGCTCGTGGTGGGGTTCGGCGACCTCGGCCGGCAGGCGGCGGCGACGCGGTCGTCGTCTGACATCGCGGCGACGGCGGGGTTCGCGGCGACCGGGTTCGCGGCGGCGGCGGCGGGCCAGCTCGGCGTGCTGGCGGCGGACGGCCGGCTCGCACCCGGACTGTTGCCGGACGTCGTCTTCCTCGCGGCGAGCGGCGCGCTGCTCGCGGCGCTCCTGTACGTGGTGTTCGTGGAGCGGGACGACGCGCTCGTGATGGCGGCTGTAGCACTGTTGCTGTGGCTGTTCGCGGACATCGCGGTGGAGGCGTCGGCGTCGCGCGTCGCGGTGGCGCTCGCAGTGACGGTGGCGCTCGGCTACGCGTCGTGGGCGCTCGACCTGGCGTCGGTCGCGGGGATGGTGACGGGCGTCCTGCTGAGCCTGCTCGCCATCGTGCTCGGCGGCTACGGCTGGTTCGCGGTGCTGATCGCCTTCTTCGGCGTCGGCGGGCTGTCGACGAAGTACCGGTACGACGAGAAGCGGGCGCGCGGCGTCGCGGAGGAGCGCGGCGGCGCGCGCGGCTCGGGGAACGTGCTCGGAAACTCGGCGGCGGCGCTCGTCGCGCTCCTGCTGTTCGCGGCGAGCCCGAAGCTGTCGGTCGGCGGCGAACTGTTCCGGTACGCGTTCGCAGGGAGCGTGGCGACGGCGCTCTCCGACACGCTCTCCTCGGAGATCGGCGGGCTGTACGACCGGCCGCGGC
>CAZYYH010000097.1:0-7185 GCA_964651725.1 uncultured Halobacteriales archaeon
ACATCTACCGGGTGAACCCGGGGTTCGGCGAGGAGATGACGCGCTACCAGACCGACCACATCCGCGGCGACACCAGCCCGACCGAGTACACGCCGCCGTCCTGCGCGACGATGAAATCCTACGGCGACTGCGTGAACATGGACGACCTCTGTGACGCCATCTCGCATCCACTGTCCTACTACGAGGCGAAGTTGGACGACGAGGACGACGAGGATCTGGAGGACTGGCGGGACAGGGAGGCGGAAGCGGAGTGAGCGAGCGCCTCGGCCCGCGCGGACCGCAACGGAGGGCGTCGCCTGAACTGACCGCGGTCGAGCGTAGACGACTGCGAGCCCGGCCGCGTCGCTCGCCGGCGGCGGGTGCGGCCTCACCTGGAGACGGCCGTGAACCGCCACTTCCCTTTACGCCATCACTTCGCTCGAAGTAATGCCATAAACGGGATGCGCCCGTCGTCGTGCCGGAGGGCCGCCCGGCGCACTGCCCCAAACCGTTTTCCCGCTGGTCGCCGTCACGCTAGCGGACGGGGGTTTGGCAACCGTTAGCACGGATTCGCCGCCCCGACCGGACGCGGGGGAGCACTCGACGCCTGGTCGCCGTCGGGGACGGACAGCGCCCCGGCAAGCCCCTGGAACCGGAGGCACATCCATGACCGACATCGATTCCAACGGCGACACCGACCCGAACGCTGACGACCCGACCGGGGCCGCGAACTCGACCGACGGCCGCGACCGCCGCCGGTTCCTCCAGGGCGTCGGCGGGTTCGCGGCGTTCGCGGCGGCGGGCGTCGCGCCCGAGGCCGTGCTCGCGCAGGACGACCAGCCCGAGGGCAATCTAGAGGAACTGCTCGCCGACGCGCCGAGGAACTGGGGGAAGTGGGGCGAGGACGACGAACTCGGCGCGTTCAACTACCTCGGTTCGGCGGAGGCGATGGCGGGGATGCGGGCGGCGATGCGGGGCGGCGGGGTCGAGGTGTTCACGCTCCAGCTGTCGATGACCGGCGAGGTGGACGCCGACCCCATCTTCCCGACGCGCACCGTCGCGCGCCGCGACAACACCCAGGACGAGCGGAGCTACGAGGAGGGCGAGGCGGAGCCGTCGGCGGGCGGGCTGAAGTTCGCGGACGACCGGTTCGTCAACCACGTCTACCCGCAGGGTTCGACGCACGTCGACGCGCCCGGCCACGCGTGGTACGGCGAGCAGATCTACAACGGGTTCGACGCGTCGACGACCGCCGCGACGAAGTCCTTCGACGAGCCGCTAGAGAGCTGCGAGGGCGAGCAGGTGACGGAGACGCGAGGACTCGGCCGGGCGGACATCTCGCACGTCGCGGACCACGGCATCGTCGGTCGCGGCGTCCTGCTCGACGTCGGCCGTTACGCGGGCGGTTACGACGACCGGCTCGCGCCGAACGAGTGCGTCACCCTCGACGACCTGCGGGCGACGGCGGACGCCCAGGGCGTCCGCATCGAGAAGCGCGACGTCCCGGTCGTCCGGACCGGTTCGGCGGCGCGCGCCCGCGAGGAGAGTCCGGACACGGAGTGGGCACCGCTGGAGGAACCCGGCATCTGCTACGGCGAGGAACTCGTGCAGTGGGTCCACGAGATGGAGTTCCCGGTCGTCGGCGGCGACACGCTCAGCGTCGAGAAGAACGTGCAGGTCATCGACGGCGAGCAGTACCTGGTGCCGCTCCACGGAGCGTTCCACCGCAACCTCGGCGTGCCGTTCGCGGAGGTGCTCTGGCTCGAAGACCTCGCGGCGAGCGCGGCCGAGGACGGCGTCTACGACTTCCTGTTCGCGGGCGCGCCGATCAACGTCGAGCGAGCGACCGGGGCGCTGATCAATCCGGTCGCGGTCAAGGCGTCGCGGTCGTGACTCGGACCGCCCCCGCGTCGGCGGGGAGAGACGGGCAGTAGCGGGCTCGATCCCGATTCGGGGCGCGAAGCACTTTTCATCGCTCCGTTCGACCACTCAACCCAACACGGATGCGAAACGAGGCGCCCAGGGTGGTATCGTGGACCGAGACTCGGTAGCGAAGGCGCGTGCGTTCCTCCAGCGGATGGCCGGGGAGCACGACTTCACGATAACGGAGGCGTACCTGTTCGGCTCGCGGACGCGCGACGACAGCGACGTGGACCTCGTCGTGGTCTCCCCGGACTTCGAGGGGCTGCCGAGCTACAAGCGTGCGAAGGAGTTCTACAAGGAGTGGGCGTATCCGTCGGACCTCGAAGTCAAGTGTTACACGCCCAGCGAGTTCGAGTCGCTGACGGGCCGGGTGTCGGTCGCCCGGACCGCCGCGGAGGAGGGCGTCGCCGTCACCTGAACTGCCTGTGATCGATTACGAGCCAGTCACGTCACTCGTCGACGACGGAATCGATCGGTCGGCCGGAGACGGCTACGCCCAGCGTTCTCACCTTTAAGTCATTACTCTATACGAAGTAATGACTTAAAGAGTCGGACGCGCCCGGCGTGCCCTGGCGATTACTCGACGGTCGTCACTCTCCGTTACGGAGTGTCGAGGTGCCTCCGCGAACGATTCACTCC
Organism: uncultured Halobacteriales archaeon; assembly: GCA_964651725.1. Classification (GTDB taxonomy): domain Archaea; phylum Halobacteriota; class Halobacteria; order Halobacteriales; family Halobacteriaceae; genus CAZYYH01. The sequence continues at coordinate 2,542 of CAZYYH010000097.1, forward strand.
CGCGAGGACAGGTAGAACCCGATACCGGACATCACGACGACGAACGCGATCATGCCGCCGACGAGCGTCAGCGCGCCGGACTCCGTGAGGCCGGTGCCGCCGTTCGACATCGTGCCGGCGGCGGCCGCGATGGCGATGAACACGCCGACGCCGACGAGGGCGACGACGGCCTCGACTATCGTCTCCCGCTCTATCTCCATGCGCGGCCGTTCCGCCGGTGGCTCCAAAAGGGCTTCGAATGGTTCGGCGGGGGAGAATACGCCGTTTTCGCGCCGGAGAGGGCCTGTCGAGCATATTTAGGGTTTTCGCTTCTGACAGCCTTACCTGTGTCGAGCGCGTAGGAACGTCCATGACTGCGACGACTGACAGGCGGGCGCTCACGCCGGGCGGGCCGCGGGGGTCGCGCGCTGAGCGCGCCCGCAGCGAGGCGATGGCGGTGCTCGCGGTCGGCGACGGCGCGTACGACGTGGTGACGGAGGACGACCACGTTTACACCGTCGACCTCTCCGCGGGCACCTGCACGTGCCCGGACTACCGCGTCCGGGGCGCGCGGTGCAAGCATCTCCGCCGCGTCGCCATCGACGTAACGGAGGGGCGGGTGCCGCCGCCGGGGATGCGCGAGGCGACCTGCGGCGACTGCGGCCGGGAGTTCTTCGTGGTGGAGTCGACGCCGGACCCGGCGTACTGCACCGACTGCACGCTCCGCACTGGCGAGACGGCGGTGGACCGCGAGTCCGACGACCTCGTGATCGTGGCGCGCACGACGAACAGGCGCGCCGACGGCACGCCGATCTCCGGCACCGAGTACACGGTGGCGAGCTACCCGGGGAACGCCGACTACGACCCCGCGGACCAGGTAATCGAGGTGCTGTACCCGCTGCCGCGCGGCCTCGACCCGGACGACGTTCGGCCCCACCACCTCCGGACGTACTCGTTCCCGCGCGGACGGCTGGAGCGGCGGGAGTAGTGGAGCGGACGCGGCAGGCGGACTGCGGCAGGGAACGGCGTGCCCTCATAAACTACATAAGTGCAACGTATTGTAATAGCTTGTAATATATTGTACCCTTCAAGATCCTTATGGGGCGTCCCGCCGACCGCGCGGTCTGCACCCAACGCTCCGATTCGCGTCGGGCCGCCCGGTTCGCGCCGAAAGAGCTACGGCGGCCCGGTGAGACTCGCGTCACGATGGCCTCGGACCGCGGACGCTTCGTCAGCACGTACACGGGCGGCCGGTTCCACCCGTTCGACCCGCGGCCCGACGAGGTGGCACTGGACGACATCGCGCAGGGGCTGGCCCACACCTGCCGGTACGCGGGGCAGGTCCGGCAGTTCTACAGCGTCGCACTCCACTCCGTCCACGTCTCGCGGGAACTCGTCGACCACCCGCCCCGCGTCCAGTGCTACGGCCTGCTCCACGACGCGGCCGAAGCGTACATCGCGGACGTGCCCGGGCCGGTGAAGGCCGAACTCCCGACGTTCCGCGACGCCGAGGACGCCATCCTCGACGCGGTGTGGGCGGCGTTCGACCTCGACCCGCCCGCCGACGACGAGTGGGCGGCGGTGATGGACGCCGACCGCCGGCTCCGGCGCTACGAGGCACCCGCGCTGCTCGCGGACGGCGACTGGGCGGGCCAACCGCTCGACCGCGACTACGACCTCGACGCGTCCATTCCGGAGGCGCGCGATCGCTTCCTCGACCGCGCCGACGCGCTGCTCGACCGAGCGTAGCCGCCGGGTGGCACTCGGACGGCGCTACCCGAGCATCTCGACGGCGTCGTCCTCCGAGAGTTCGCCGGCCGCGAACGCCTGGAGCACCTGCCGCACGCGGTCCGCGTCGAGACCGCGGTCCTCGACCGACGCCAGGTCGTCGATACTCTCGCCCTCCGCGAGCGCGAACTCCTTCTTCACGCGGTAGTTGCCGCCGTCGGTCTGATGTACGTCCGCGGGATGGTGGAAGTACCAGTCCTCGCGGTCGAAGCGCACCGCGATGCGTGGCTTCGCGCCGAAGTTCTTCGCGAACACGTGGACGAGCGCGTACACCTCCTCGCCCGTCAGGTAGATGGGGTCGCCCGCGCTCGACTTCGCCTCTATCGCGTAGAACGCGTCGCCGTTGCCCGCGAGCACGTCCGGGAGTTCGCGCGCCGTCGCCGAGCCGCTGGCGGGCGCGCGCATCACCGCGAAGCCCGCGGTGTCGAGTTCGTTCACGAGTTCGCGCTCCCTCCTGTCGCCTTTCTCGTTGGAGGACATTCGGTTACGGGCACTCGCGGCTCCGGGGGCTTAAACAAGGTGGATGCCGCGCCTTCGAGAACCGAGGACGCCGGTGGGCCGACGGTCACGTCTCCAGGTCGATCCCCTCTCGGTACTCCTGGAACGCCTCGTCCAGCTCCCGCTTTATCGCCTCCCGTTCCTCCTCGGACAGCTCCCGGTTCTCCTGTGCGGCCAGTATCCCGCGCGCGACGAGTTCGTTGTTCATCCGCATCGACGGGCCGGCGAAGTTGGTCGAGAGATCCTGGCGGTCCCGCGCCATCTGATTCCACACGCCGCCCTCCGTGTAGAGGTACGTGAAGATTAGCGTTCCCGCGCCGACGCTACCGATGAAGGGCCACGCGTACTCGCCGTGCCCGTACTGTCGGAGCGTGAGGGTGGCGGTCGAGATGCCGGTGAGGCCGAGCATCGCCAGCCTGATCATGCCGGAGACGCCGTCGACTCTCGCCAGCCACCGGGCGGCGACTCGAACCCACCACCGATTTGCGGTCATACCGAGTCGCTTCCGGGGGAGCCGTCCTAAGCGTGGTGGAACTCGCCTCGGCACCGGGAGCGCCTCGCACGCGCCGCCCCTACTCGTCCACGACCACGACCGCCTCGACCTCCACGCACATCCCGGGGTCGATCAGCGCGCTCACCTCCACCATCGACGTGGCGGGCCGCACGTCCCCGAACGTCTCGCCGTGCGCCCGGCCGACGGCCTCCCAGTCGTCGATGTCGGTGACGTACAGCCGCGTCCGTACCACGTCGACGACCGACGCACCCGCCTCCGCCAGCGCCGACTCGACGTTCCGGAGTGCCTGCCGGGTCTGCGCGTAGGGGTCGCCCTCGCCGACGAGTCTCCCGTCCTCGTCCGTCGCGGTGGTCCCGGAGACGTGGACCTCGTTCCCGGCGCGGACTGCCCGCGAGTAGCCGACCCGTTCCTCCCACTCGGTGCCCGTCGAGACGCGCCGTCGCTCCATGCAGGGGGCGCGGCGGCCGAGGGTTTAAATCCGAGGACGGAACGAAGCCCGTCCATGCCGGACGGCGGACCAGAGTGCGGCACTCCAGACGAATGCGTCGACGCACTCGATCGCTACGAGCGCACGCTCGACGCACAGCTTGCGCTCCTCGGTGACATCGACGACAAGGCCGCGAACGTTGTGCGGTACACGCCCCTGCTCGTCGGCGTGATATTCACCGCGCTCTCGCTCGCGTCGCACTCCACGATGGTGTCGCTCTCGGGCGTCGGCGTACTGTCCCGCGCGGCGTTCCTCGTCGGACTCGCCGGGTTCGTGACGGCAATCTGTGCAGCGACGGTCACGTACACGAGTAGCGTGAAGGACTACGGACCCGACGCGGAGTACGGGTACACGGTCGCAAGGGGTGACGTCAACTCGCCGATCTATGAACGAGTGCTGCTCGTTGGCTACGCAAGCGCGGTCAGCAAGAATCGGGACGTGATAAACGCGAACGCACGACGGTTCCGGTGGGCGATCGTCGGGTTACTCGTCGGAGTGCTGTACAGCTCGTTGGCAGGCGCACTGACAGTCCTCGGCGGGTCGAGATGGGTGACGGTCGGCGTCACTCTCGTCGTGACGCTCGCCGCGACGTACTTCACCTACTCCATCTCCACGGAATACTTTTTGGTCCTCGACCGAGGAGTGAGTGACAATGGGTGACGGTGAGAAGAGCAAGGCGGAGCTAGCGAAACTCGATGGAATCATACTCCGTGAAGACGGCCTGCTCCAGGCGAAGATGGCGCGGAACGCCAACGCCGGGGCGGTCGACGCGGACGACTCGTAGCTGCTTCTACCAGCTCGACGATTCCCTACGTCCCGTGCTGCCAGGAGTCCATGTACTCCGCCTGCTCGGGCGTCAGCTCGTCGAACTCGACGCCCTCGGCGGCCAGCTTCGTCTCGGCGACCTCGCGGTCCAACTCGTCGGGCACGTCGTGGACGCCGGGGCCGTAGGCGTCGCCGTTCTCCGCCAGCTCCCGGACGCACGCGGCCTGCACGCCGAAGCTCTGGTCCATGACCTCGACGGGGTGGCCGAGCGCGATGGGTGCGGCGAGGTTGACGAGGCGGCCCTCGGCGAGCACGTTGAGGCGGCGGCCGTCGGGCATGCGGTACTCGCGGACGCCGTCGCGGACCTCCCGCGTCGAGTCGGCCATGTCGGAGAGGGCGTCGAGGTCGACCTCGATGTCGAAGTGGCCGGCGTTGGCGAGGAGGACGCCGTCCCCCATCTTCTCGAAGTGCTCGCGGACGATGACGTCGCGGTTGCCCGTCGTCGTGAGGAAGACGTCGCCGATCTCGGCGGCCTCGGCCATCGGCATGACGTCGTACCCCTCCATGTGCGCCTCGAGCGCGCGGCGGGGCTCGACCTCGGTGACGATCACGT
>CAZYYH010000098.1:0-7086 GCA_964651725.1 uncultured Halobacteriales archaeon
GGCGACCGCCGGCCGCCGGGACCGGGGTGCGAACGCCGCGACCGGCAGCGCGGCGAGCGCGACGCGGAGGCACAGCCCGGCGGCGGCACACAGCGCGGCGAAGCCGATTGCGGACGCCGTCGGGCCGACGCCCCCGACGAACGCGTCGAGCAGCGTCCAGACCGCCAGGCCGACGCCGCCGACGAGACCGACCCCGGCGACGCCGAACAGCATCGACACGTACGATATCGTGATCTGCCCGAGCACCGACCGGACGTGCTCGCGGCGTGCCACGTCGGTCCACGACCCCGCGATGGCCAGCGCGGCGACGGCGAACCCGGCCACGAGGACGCCGTACGGCGTGGCCGCGAGCGCGACGGCGACGACGGCGAGGAGCGCCGACGCGAACGGCACGACGCAGAGGTGGCCGACGACGAGCGGGCCGACCCGGTTCCGTCCGAGCAGCGCCGCGCCGGCGACCGTGACGCCGACCAGGAACCCGACCGCCGGCAGGAGCTCCGTCCGTCCGACCGCGACCGACGCCGCCGCGAACAGCCCGACGACCACGACCGCGGCGACGGTGAGGCTGGTCGCGCGCGGTCGCCCCTCGTCGCCGACGGCCGACGGCCGGTCGAGGCGCGGGCCGACGTAGAGCACGTTAGCGCACCCCCCCCGCGCGGCCGGCGACGGTCGCGTCCGGCAGGCGCGCGTCGGCCGCGAACGCGTACTCGACGGCGAGCGCGAGCGGCGTCCCGCGCCGCCAGTCGATGGTGCGTGCGCCGGTCGCCTGGCACCGGGCGAGCCGGGTTCGCCGGCGGACCTGCTCGAACTGGCCGCCGACCGTGTTGCCCGCCAGCACGTCCGGCGAGAGGACGACGCGCCGGTAGCCCGCCGCGCGCCAGCGCTCGACGGCGGCCGTCGGCGCGTCGTCGAGCAGCGGGGAGACCAGCGCGAGCTGCGCTCCGGCGGGGGCCAGCTCCGCTACCTTCGTCACCTGGGCGGTGGCGTCGTCGGCCTCGGAGTCGGCGTCGGTCGCGTCGCGGAGCAGCGCCGTCGCGCGAGCGCGCTGGTCCGCCCCACCGCCGGTAGGCAGCCAGTGGAGGCCGGCGGGACCGGGACCGTCGAGGCCGACGACCGCGACCCCGACGTCGTGGCCGGCGCGCAGCAGGTCGGCGAGCGCGCGCGTCGCCGCGTACGCCGAGAGTTCGACGGCGGTCGGCCGGCCGGGACCGGCGACCACCCGGCACGCCGGCCGGGCGTCCACCACGAGGACGACCGTCGCCGCGACCTGCCGCTCGTAGTTCACGGTGGCGAGCGTCCGTCGCTTCGCGTACCCCCGCCAGTCGATGCGGTCGGCGGGGTCGCCCGGCCGGTGCTCGCGGGTCGAGTGGAACGCCAGCCCCTCGCCGGCGCGGTCGGTGGTGAGCTGGCCGACGTGCGCGTCGCCCGCGTCGCGGAGCGGGGGCGCGCCCGCGTCCAGCCGGCAGTCGAGCGCCCTCGCGCCGGCCGGCTCGACCGTCGTCGTGGCGACGGCACCCGCGCCCGGGCCGCGGAGGCGGAGCCGCGCCGCGCCGAACTCGTGAGTACCGCGCCGCGCGATCAGGACGTACTCGACCTCGCGGGACTCGCCGGGTTCGAGCGTCGCGCCGGCGCGGGGCGTCCCGTCCATGACCGCCAGGTCCTCGGGGAGCACGTCTATCACCCGCACGTCGGGGAGCGTCCGCTCCGACTCGTTCGTCACGGTGAGCGTCACCCGGACCGGGTGGCCGGGCGGCGCGACCTCCGGCTCCACCGCGCGCTCCACGGCGAGGTCGTCGGGTGCAGCGACACCCGACAGGGAGCCGTACGCCACGTAGATCAGCGGGATGGCGGCCGCGAGGAGCAGGACGCCGTCCCGGGCGGCCAGCCCGGCGACGGCGAGCAGGACCGTCGCGGCGACGCCGCCGCGCCACCGCAGCGTCGACTCGCTCATCGCTCCGGCACCTCCGTCCGCTCGACGTCGTCGCCGTCCGCAACTCCTTTCTCGCCGTCCCTGCCCGGCTCGCCGCCGAGGCGGGTCGATCCCGGCCCGCGGTCGACCGCCTCGGGGTCGCGGGCGGGCCGGAGGCTCCCGTCGGCCGTGCGCCGCTGCTCGTCGAGCGTCGGCGGCAGGACCGGCACGCTCCGCGGCGCGTCCTGGCCGACGACGGTGGGTAGCGCGTCGTCCGCGGCCTCGGCGACCGCCTGGACGGCGCGGCCCGTCCGGCGCACGACGGCCCGCTCCGGGAACAGCCACGCGTCGACGCGGCGACGGAGCGGCCGGTCGGGCGGGATCACGCCGTCGTCGAGGACCGCCGCGGCCGCCCGGTCGTCGGTCCAGCTACCGTCGGCGAGCGCCCGCTCGACCGCCGCCCGGTCGGAGCCACCCCGGACGAGCGCCGCCACCAGCGCCGACCGGAGCGCGGGCCGGACCTCCGCCAGCCCGTCCTCGACGCTCCCCGACTCGCGCGCGGCTCTGCCCGCCGCCTCGATGGCGTCGGCCAACCCCTCACCGGAGAGGGGGTGGTCCGCGGCCGTCCGCTCCGGAGCGTCGGTCACCAGCGCGCCCTCGTCGGACCACGGCGGGGCCGCCGCGTCCGCCGCCGTGCCCGCGAGCTTCCAGAGCGCGCCGACCAGGCCGACCAGGACGACGAGCGCGACCATCCCGCCCGCGTCGTCCGAGACTCCGGCGCCCGACGACGCGAGCGCGGCGACGAGCGCGAAGAGCACCGAGAGCGTCCCGACGGCGACCGCGACGTGCCGACGGAGCCGGCTCACTGCTCCTCGCCCTCCTCGTCGTGGCGTCTGGCCGCCGCGAGTTCGTCGAACGCCGCCTCGGCGCGGTCGCGTCGCTCCCGCGACAGCGGCCGGTCGCCGTACTCCACCTCGCGGAACAGCCGGGTGAACTCCGCGACCGGCTCGCGCGGGAAGCCGCGCTCGACGGCCTCGCGCGACACCTCGCCGGGCGTCCGCCGCCGCCAGCCCGTCGGCGCGACCCACCGGGCGAACGTCCGCCATCGCTCCCGGAGCGACTGCCGCGACGCCGCGTCGTCCCGGCCCTCGGTCGTCGGCCCGGCGTCGTCTCGGGAGTCGTCCCCGGGGCCGTCGGCCGTCGTCGGCCCGACGTCGTCGTCCGGCCGCCGCCGGATCGTCACCGCGACGACGCCGACGACGACCAGTCCGAGGGCGGCCAGGAAGCCCCTGGCACCGCCGACGGCCGTGGCGGCGGCCACGACGGCGACCGCGAGCGCGGCCGCGGCGACGGTGCGGCCGTCGAGGCGGCCGGAGAGAGCGGCACCGACGCGACCCGGCAGGTTCCGGAGCCGGGCGGCGGCACGGCCGAGGAGTGCCGACGCCGAACGGGGCAGCGACGCCAGCCAGGGACGCAGATCGTCGAGCGCGGCGCGCGCCCGGACCGCCAGTGCCGCCAGCGCGTCCGTCACTCGGAGCGCCCGGCCCAGGAGCCACTCGACGAGGGCGGCGACCGCGGCCGCGAGCGTTCTCGCACCGCCCGCGACGGCGTCGCGCCGACGCCGGAGCAGGACGGCGACGCCCGCGAGTGCGACCAGGGCGAGTGCGACCAGACCGCCGGTGCGGCCCGCGACCGCGAGCGCGCTGATCACCGCGGCGACCGCGAACCACGCGGCGGCGACGTGTCCGAGCCCGCGGATTCCGCGACGACGGTACGCGACCGCGGCCGAGCCGACGAGCGCGAGCCCGGCCAGGCCGACCGCGAGGAACGTCGGCGCGTACGCCGGCCAGAGCGTGGTGGTGGCGGTCCGTCCGTCGGCACGGACCCGAACGGTCGCGCCGGGGTCGGCCGGCAGCCGGAACCGCACCCGGCCGTCGCCGTCGGTGGTGCCGAGCCGGCGGCCGTCCACGGTCACGGCCGCGCCCGCGACGGGCTCCCCGGCGGCCGTCGCCCGGACGGCCGCCCGCGTTCCCGGGACCGGAAGCAAGCTCGACGGCACCACCGCCACCGCGAGACGCTGGACCCGCACCGTCGTCGAACCGGAGAAGTCGCCACGGGCGACCGCGACCGTCAGCCGCTCGGTGCCGTCGTCGGGGATTCGGAGTTCGTACCGGCCCGTGGCGTCGGTCCGGCCGACCCGCTCGCCGTCGACCGCCACGGCCGCGTCGCGCATCGGGACGCCCTCCACGCCCGCGACCACGGTGACGGTCTCGCCGGGGAGCGGCTCGCCCCGGACGCTCACGTTCACCGCGCCGTTCACCGGGACGGTGCCGGAGTGGTTCCCGTCTCCGGACTGCAGCAGGCTCCCGGGCCGGCCGTCGAACGCGCCGCCGAGCAGGTCGGTCGTGCTATCGGGCAGGCTCGCGCCGGACGGGGCCGCGACCGACCGGGTCGTCTCGACCTCGCGGGCGTACACGAACCGGCAGGACTGCTCGTCCGGCAGCGAGACGTTCACCCGAAGTTCCCTGGTGTACGGGACGCGCCCCGTCACCTGCCCCCGGGCGTCGGTCGCGCCGACGTACCGTCCGTCGAACCACACGTCGTGGTCCGGGGCCGGCCGGCCGTCCCGCCAGACGTGGACGGTCACCGTCGCACCCGGCACCTGTCGGCCCTCGACCGCGACCACGCACTCCGCCGACTGGCTGCCGTCGCCCAGCACCAGCTTCCGGACCGCCGTCGCGTCGCCGCCACCGCCGTCGCCGACGCCACCGTCTCCACCCTCGCCGCGCCCGTCGGGCGTTCCGACGGTGAACTCCCCGTCGGCTCCGTCCTGGCCGGCGTCCGGCGTCGTGGTCGTCGTGGCGGCTCCGCCGTCGGCGGGCGACCGAGCGCCCGACAGCGCCGGGAGCGCGAACGCCGCCACGACCAGCCCCAGCACGCAGAGCGCGACGAGCGCGAGCTGCCGGCTGTCGCCACGGCTCGCGTGCGACGGCGACGGACCGGAGTCGTCGGGGCTGGACATCGCTCGGGGACCTCGCGTCGTTACCTCCGATTTCGGCCAGCCGGAGTAATCAAACTCCCGGTGGTTCGACGGCGGTCGAGCGTGGTCGTCGCCCGACGAGTGTGCCGTCACCGCTCGTCCAGCCGGTCCTGCCACTCCTGGACCATCGACAGGAGTTCGACCGGCGGCACCTCGGCAACGTCCGTCGCCGCCAACTCCGTCAGCACCGACTCCGTCGCCGGGTCGAGCGACTCGCCTCCCTCGCCGCCGTCCGCACTCGTGGTGCTCCGGAACTGGCCTGCGTCGAGGTCGAAGACCGCCTGCGTCGTGCCGCTCGACCCGCCCTTCGCATCGATGGGTTTCTCCTCGCGGAGCTTCGCCAGCACCTCGCGCGACCGGCTCACGACCGGCCGCGGGACGCCCGCGAGATCCGCGACGTGGATGCCGTACGAGCGGTCGGCCGCCCCCTCGCGGACGGTACGGAGGAAGGTTACGTCGCCGTCGCGCTCGTCCGCCGCGACGTGGACGTTCACCACGTCGTCGAGATGGTCCGCGAGCGCCGTCAGCTCGTGGTAGTGCGTGGCGAACAGGGTCTTGGATCCGACGCCGTTGTGGAGATACTCCGTCGCCGCCCACGCGATGCTGATCCCGTCGTACGTCGCGGTTCCGCGTCCCACCTCGTCCAGGATGACGAGCGAGTTCTCGGTGGCGGAGTGGAGGATGTTGCTGAGTTCCTGCATCTCCACCATGAACGTCGACCGGCCCTGTGCGAGTTCGTCGAGCGCGCCGACCCGCGTGTAGATGCCGTCGACGACGCCGACCTCGGCCGACCGTGCGGGCACGAAGCTCCCGACCTGCGCCAGGAGCACTATGAGCGCGACCTGGCGCATGTACGTGGACTTCCCGCTCATGTTCGGGCCCGTGACGACGACGAACCGGCGATCGTCGCCGAGTCGGGCGTCGTTCGGCACGAACTCGGTGGTCCCCTCCACCACGGGATGCCGGCCGGCCTCGATGACGAGGGCGTCGTCGGTCGAGAGGTCGGGGCGCGTCCAGTCGTTCTCCACGGCGTGAACCGCGAGGGAAGCGAGCGCGTCCACCTCCGCGAGCACTCGGCCCACGTCCTGCAGCAGGGGCGCGGCGTCGGCGACCTCCTCCCGTAGATCCTCGAACAGCCGGTGCTCCAGGTCGCCGCGCTCCTCCTCGACGCGGAGGATCTCGCGCTCGCGCTCGTCGAGCGCGTCGGTGGTGTACCGCTTCGAGTTCTTGAGCTGCTTAATCTCCCGGTACCCGTCGGGCACCGCGTCGGTCTCCGACCGCCCGACCTGGACGTAGTAGCCGTCGGTCCGGTTGCGGTCCACCTGGAGATGCGTGACGCCGAGGCGCTGCTTCTCCCGCGCCGCGAGATCGTCGAGCCACGCCTGGAGTTCGTCGTACCGCTCCACGAGGTCGTCCAGGTCGTCGCGGTAGCCGCGCCGGAACAGCCCGCCCTGCATCACCGTCGAGGGCGGGTCGTCCACGAGCGCGGCCGCGAGTTCGTCCCGGAGGTCGGCCGCCCGGTCGCGGTCGGGACGCTCCACGAGGTCGGCGAGCGGCGACGCCGCCAGGCCGGGCGTCTCCGCCACGATCTCGGAGAGCGCGGGCAGGACGGCGAGCGAGTCCCGGACCCGGAGGAGGTCGCGCGCGTCCGCGCTCCCGTGCGCGGCCCGCGTCGCCAGGCGCTCCAAGTCGTACGCGCCGTCGAGTTCGTCGCGGACCGCCTCGCGCGCCATCGCCGCCTGCGCGAGCGCCGCGACGGCGTCCTGCCGCCGCCGGAGTTCGCCCACCGACCGTCGGGGGCGCTGGAGCCACGCCTTCAGCCGGCGGCCGCCCGCGCTCGTCACCGTGTGGTCGAGCGTGGCGTACAGCGAGCCACCGCCCTCGCCGTGCATGGTCTCCGCGAGTTCGAGGTTGCGCTGCGTCGTCGCGTCGAGCGCGACGTGGTCGTCCGCGCGGTACGGCTGGAGCCGCGTCAGCGACTGCTCGACGCCCACGCCCGTCTCGCGGACGTAGGCGAGCACGCCGCCCGCCGCCCGGACCGCCGGGCCGTCGCAGTCCAGCCCGACGCTGTCGAGCGCCTCGTCCCCGAACTGCTCGCGGACCGCGTGCGCCGCCCGCCCCGGCGCGAACGCCGCGG
>CAZYYH010000099.1:0-7082 GCA_964651725.1 uncultured Halobacteriales archaeon
CGGACCTCGTGAAGCGGCTCCTCCAGGACAAGCTCGAAGGGCGGATGGACGAGGACGTCGGCTCCATCGTCACCGTCACGGACGTAATCGACATCGGCGAGGGCGCGGTGCTCCCGAACCGGCCGGGCGTCTACTACGAGGCGGAGTTCGACGCGCTGACCTTCGACCCGCAGATGCAGGAGGTCGTGGACGGCGAGGTGGTCGAGGTGGTGAGCTTCGGCGCGTTCGTCGGCATCGGGCCGGTGGACGGCCTGCTCCACGTCTCCCAGATAAGCGACGAGTACCTGGCGTTCGACGAGGAGGGCCAGCAGCTGGCCTCCCGCGAGTCGAACAAGGCGCTCGGCGTCGGCGACTCGGTGCGGGCGCGCATCGTCACGAAGACCATCGACGAGCGCAATCCGCGCGAGAGCAAGATCGGGCTGACGGCGAAGCAGGTCGGGCTCGGCAAGCACGGCTGGCTCCGCGAGAAGCGCGAGCAGGAGCAGGAGGCGGTGGAGGGCGAGTAGATGGCGTCCAACCGCCTGGCGTGCCGCGACTGCCACGCCGTCGTCGAGCCGGACGAGGACGCGTGCCCCGTCTGCAACTCCCAGAGCCTGACCGAGGACTGGGCGGGCTACGTCATCATCGCCCACCCGGAGAAGTCGGAGATCGCGGAGAAGATGGGCGTGACGCAGCCGGGCAAGTACGCGCTGAAGGTGCGGTAGCGAAGCCGTGACCCAGGAGACCGTCGCGCGGCTCCCCGACGAGCTACGGAGCGAACTCAAGGAGCCGCTCGGCCGGGTGTTCCCGGACGCCGCCGACCTGCTCGCGGACGCCGGCAGCCCGATCGTCGCCGTGGGCGACGTGGTGACCTACCACCTCGCGCAGGCGGGTCGTCCCCCGGACGTGGCAGTCGTGGACGGGCTGACGGAGCGCGAGGCGGTGGCCGACGAGGTGTGGGCGGGGCTGCCCGACCTCGACCGGCGCGTCGAGGTGGCGAACGAGGCCGCGACACTCTCCGCCGACCTCGTGCGGGCGCTCGTGAACGGCATCCGGGACGCGGAGCGCGTCCTGGTCGTCGTGGACGGCGAGGAGGACCTCGCGGCCCTGCCGGCCATCGCCGCCGCCCCGGACGGCGCGACGGTCGTCTACGGCCAGCCCGGCGAGGGCATGGTCCGCGTCGCGGTGGACGACGCGGTTCGCGCCGACGTGCGCGACCTGCTGGAGCGCATGGAGTCAACGGAGCGGCTGTGGACGCTGCTCGACGACTCCGGGTAGCCCGAAATCGCCCGGATCGACGCTGTTACATAAAACTACAAGTTATTATAAAGTGTTACATAGTCGGGGCGCGGAGTGGGTTCATTCGAGATTTTAACTTACGGGAAGGCTATTTGACGGGGGCGTGACCACGAGAACGCAATGCCGTCAGAGAACCCGTGCGACGCAGGTCCACGCGCCGGCCGCGTGCGGTCCGCGTCGTCGCCCTCCACGACGCTCGACTCCGGCCACGTCGGCCCGGCAGCGACCCGCTCCGGCAGTGGGGGTGGGCCAGGGTGACGCCATCGCGGACCGTCCGGGCGCTCGCGCTCGTGGCGGTGCTGGTCGCCGCGAGTGCCGCGCCGCTCGCGGGCGCGGCGGCCGGGGCGTCCGACCACGCGGAGTTCGAGCGCGTCGTCGCCCACGGCCCCCAGAACGGGACGATCGGGATTCCGATCAGCGTGCCGACGGACGCGGACGGCGTCCAGGTCACGGTCGGCACCGAGAACGCGAACTTCACTGCGCACGCGGTCGTCGCGGACGCCGACGGGAACGGAACCGTGGTGCTGCGCGTGGACACGGCGACGGCGGGGAACGGCAACGCGTCGTCGTACTTCTCGACGTCCGAGGGCGACGCCCTCCGGAGCGCTACCCAGGAGACGCCGACCATCGAGCCGCCGCTAGAACCGGCCGACTACGTCATGTCGCTCGGCCCGCCCGACGACCCCGTGGACAAAGCTACGCTCATCGTCGAGGCCCCGTCCGACGACCGGCCGAACTACCTGAACCGCACGACGACCGCGGGCACGCGGACGACGACGCCCGGCGCGAACGGGACGACGCTCGTCTACGAGGGCGAGCGGCTCTCGCTCTCCGCGGGGACGGGCCAGACCGTCCGGGGCGAGACGGCGCTCGAACCCGGGACCGAACTCACCGTCCGGCTGCGGTCGACGGGCGAGCACCCGTTCCTGGAGCGCAAGCCGGCCACCGTCTCCCAGTACGGCACGTTCGAGGCGACGTTCGACCTCACGGGCGTCCCGGCCGGCACCACCTTCGAGGTCTCGGTCCGGGGTGACGGCAGCCAGCTCGTCTCGCGGCCGGGTCGCGTCGCCGACTGCGCGGGCGGCTGCCCGACCACGACCGAGCGCGACCGCGCGGCGACCGCCGACCTGCCCGCGGACGAGATCGCGGTCGCGTCGCACGTCGAGGTGACGCAGACGCACGCTGTCGAGATTCCCGTCACGCTCGGCGACGCGGACGCGGTCACCGTCGTCGTCGGCGGCGAGGAGGTGAACTACCGGGTCCAGGGCGTCGTCCGGGACTACGACGGTGACGCCCGCACAATCGTTCGGTTTAACACCCGCGCAGCCGGGTTCGACGAGCGCGAGCTGGGGTTGTACGACGCCGGGAGGTGGCAATCCATCGAGAACTACTCCGAGACACCGCTGCCGAGCCTCCTCGCCGCCGGCGAGTACCCAGTCCGCGTCTACCGTGGCACGAACACCACCGACGACCCTGCGGCCGAAGGCACGCTCGTCATCTACGAGGCTCCGTCCGCGGTCGGCTCGCCCACGACGACTTCCGCCACGCCCACGACCGCGTCTACGCGAGCAGACGGCACCACCGACGCACCCGACGGCAGCCTACTCGCCGGCTCGACGCTCTGGGGCGTCGGCGCGATACTCGCCGGCGGCGTCCTCGCCGTCGTCGGCGTGGGCGTCGTCCTCGGCGTCTTCCGTCGGTAGCGCCCGCCCCCGCTCACCCGTCGAGCGCGTACGCGACGACCGCGAGGACGACGAGGCAGCCGAAGAAGAAGAGCACGCCCGGCTCCAACGCGTCGAACACCAGCCAGCCGACGGACCCGGCCGGCTCGGTCGATCCCCGACTCGCAGGCTCGGCGACGCCGCCGCCGACGGCCCCGGCCGCGAGGCGCTCCGCGCCCCACTGCACGAGCAGGCTCGCGCCCGCGAGCACGCCGAGGCCGGCGACGAGGTCGGAGAGCGACCGCTCGACACGCGGCTGCATCTCGCCGTCACCGACGAACACGATGGGGTCGCTCGCCGGCGCGTACACAGTCATCTCGTTGCCCTTCTCGGAGTAGCGCGTGTCGACGCGCTCCACGAGGCCGGCGTCCTCCAGGCTGGCGAGGTGGTAGTGGACGTTCTGGACGGACGTGTCGGCGCGGCGCGCGATCTCCGAGGGCGTGCCCGGCTCCTCGTAGAGACTCCAGAGGACCGTGCGACGGGTGTCCGAGGCGAGCGCGTCGAGCACCTCGTCGGCCGCGTCGCCGCCGGCGGGCAGGACCCGGGGGTGCTCGTCGGGCGACGCCGTCCGCTGCTGTATCCGGTCGATGAGTCCCGACATGCCGTGCTCCTGGTCACTCCACGGGCGCACGGCAACTAAACCCTGTCCGTAGCTTCAATCGCGCTTTAACCGGTCGCGTTGCGGGCGTCGCGGACGGCGCGGGACGGCCGGACGAGGCCGTAGCCGGCGGCGAAGTCGACGCCGGGTCGCGCCGCGTCCGCTGCCGACCCCTCGATCCGGGATTCGACCTCGCGCGGCGACAGCCCGGGGTCGGCGTCGAGCACGAGCGCGGCGACGCCGCCGACGTAGGGCGCGGCGGCCGACGACCCGACGAACCCGCTGACGCCTCGAACGTCGTGGCGGTCGGGCGCGACCACGTCGACGCCGAGGCGGCCGTCGCGCGTCGGCCCGCGCGAGCTGAACGGCTCGACGCCGCCGCCCGGGTCGTACGCGCCGACCGCGAGCGCGCCGCGCGCGGTCGCGGGCGCGACGACGCTCCCGGCGGCGCTCCCGTACTGGAAGTCGTGGCTGGGCGACGACGCGCGGAGGCGCGCGCCGGTCGCGTTCGGCGGGCCGCGCACGACGAAGAAGTACGAGCCGTCGCCGACCGCGGCGCGGAGGCGCTGGTTCGGCACGTCGTCGTCGGCGTACGGGCTGGACTCCGCGACCAGTCGCGTGGCCTCGCCGTCGGTCCGGTAGAGCGCCAGCGAGTACTCCTGGTGGCGGTGCGCGCGATCCCACGACAGCCACAGCGATACCTCGCGGCCGTCGCCGTGGAGGAAGTTGCGTGCGCTGCTCCCGAACCGGAGCCGGCCGTCGCGGACGCGGTCGTACTCCCCCGTCCAGTGGCCGCGGGCGACGTTCCCGGTGGGCGCGACGAACACGACGCCCGCCTCGACGGCGCGCGTGGCGACGCGCGAGACGCGGGCGCTGCCGTCGCCCGGCTGCCCGAGGAAGGAGACGGGCGCGACGATCACGTCCACGTCCGCCGCGACGAGCCACTCGACCGCGCGCTCGTAGCCGTCGGGCGAGTCGAACGCGGCGAGGTAGAGGTCGGCGTCGGGAGCCGTTCGGGCGACGACCGCCGCCGACGCCGTGCCGTGGTCGTTCCGGCCGCCGTTGGCGACGGTCGCGTCCGGCCCGAACGCCCGCGCCGACGCGACCCGGCCGTCGAGCGCGGGGTGGGCCGCGTCGAAGCCGGTGGCGTCCACGACGCCCACGGTCACGTTCCCGCCGGTGACGCCGGCTGCGTGAACCTGCTGGAGGGGCTCGCTCGCGTTCGACGGCGCGTCGGCTCCAGTGCCGGCGCCGCCCCCGAGCGACGCGGCGAGCAGCCCGACGCTCAGCGCGAGCAGGAGTACGCCGGTCGCAGCTACCGCGAGCGCGCGATGCTCGCTGCGAGTCATCGCCCGGCGAGTGGGGGCGCGGGCAGCGACGCGGCTCGCCGTCCGTGCATTCGCTGGCGTGACGTGATGGAGGGCATACTACCCGGGAGTCGTCGCGCTCCCGGCAAAAAACCCGCGGCTCCAGGGCTACACGGGCCGGCCGCGCTGCGACCACCCGACGAGCAGCGCGCCGACGGCGAGCAGGAGGGTGCCGACGACCAGCACCGCGAGGTCGGACGACCAGAGCACGACGCTGGCGAACAGCACGGCCGCGCCGAGCGCGACGAGCAGCACCCCACCCCAGAGCTGCTGGGTGTCACGGTCCATGGACGAACTCGGGTCCGGTGACGGTTAGGCGCGTCGGCAGTCACGGTATCCGGAACGCAGTCGGTAGGTAATCGAAGCCATCCGGGAAGCACCTCCCGGGAGCCGGTAGCTATATCACGGTGACCTACAATCGCCCCACCGTGCCCTCCTCGGATTCGACGACGCGTCGCGGCGTGCTCGCGGCCGCGGGCGGCGTGTTCGCGGGCGTCTCGGTGCTCGGCCGCGTGCGCGAGCGACACGAGCGCGTGACGACCGCCCGCGCCGCGTCGGGCGACGCCGAGCGCGAGCGCGTGCCGTCGCGGTGGCGCGCGGAACTCCGAGACGCCACCGAAGCCCGGCGACGACTCGCCGCCCGCCACCGCGACGACCCCGCGGTGGTCGACGTGGGCGTCGGCACCCGGGGAGAGCGCGTCGGCGACCTCCGGCGGCCGGTCGTCGTCGTGCACGTCGCGCCCGACCGCGCGCCGCCGGCCGTCCCGGACGCCGCGAGCGGCGTCGAGGTCCGCACCGAGCCGACGGCCCCGGACGAGTACGCCGACGCCGCGGGCGTCCGCGACCCGACCGCGGCGGACCGCCGGCCGTACGTCCCCGCGTCCGTCGCGGGCGGCGAGCGGGTGTCCTCGCGGCGGAAGTCCGGGACGGCGACCTGCCGCGTCGTCGACGACGCCGGCACCCCGCGCCTGCTTCACGCCGCGCACGTCTTCGACGCGTGCGGTGGCGGGCGCGTCGGCGACCCCGCGCTCCGGGGCGGCGGGACCGTCGGCCACGTCGCCCGCGCGAACCCCCGGCTCGACTACGTCGCAATCGCCGAGACGGAGCCCGAGGGAGCCGTCGCGTTCGACGACGCCGTCGTCTGCGCCGGCCCCGTCGACGGCCACGTCACCGAGGCCGGCGTCGCGCGACTCATGGCCGCGGAGACGCGTGTCGCCGTCGTCGGCGCGGCCTCCGGCTGGCGGACCGGCCGCGTCACCGAGATGCACCGGAGCCGCGCGGGCTGTGCGGGCGTCGGCCGCGGGTTCGTCGACACGTCGCTGTCCATCGACCGCGGCGACTCCGGTGGCCCCGTGTTCGTCGCGCACGGCGACGACCGCCCCTCCTCCGCGTCCGTCGTCGGCCTCGTCTCCGCACTGGGCGGCGTCTGTTCGAGCGCCTATGAAATCCACCGGGACGCCGGCTTTCGGTTCGCGTGATGGGGCTGCCGGTGCGTTGGGTGGAATAGAACGCCCCGGCGCGCGTGGAGCGACGGGAGGGAGCGAGACCTCGGACACCGAACGGGGAGCGGAGCGACCCGTGAGGGACGAGGAGCGCAACGCCGCGAGTGCAACGAGCGGTGTGAGCACCGCAGTCGGCTGGGGAGGCCGTGGTGCGGTCTCATAGTTGGAAGCAGTAGCTAGCCTGTTCCCATCCGAGCAAGCAGTCGTCGGGGTGTTGGTCGAGTAGGTGTCACTAGCTAACCCTTCCAAACGTGAGGGCCGCAGCCACACGCCTCCCCAGCCGACTCGACGCTCACTTCGTTCGCGTCGCGCCTCGCCCCTCGGGCGGTCGCTCCCTCCGGTCGCTCCCCACACGCCGTCGCCAGCGAAACCCACTCCACGCACCCGGACGCACCCATCGAAATCCTTTTACAGCGTTCCGGGCGAACATAGCGGTAACTGACTATGGACATCGAAATCGTCGAGGAGGAGGAGAACCCCCTGCTCCACCGCACTGAGGTCCAGTTCACGGTCGTCCACGAGGACGCGTCGCCGTCGCGGCTCCAAGTCCGCGACAGCATCGCCGCGAAGCTCGACAAGGATTCGGAGGAGGTCGTGGTCCACGAACTCGACACGA
>CAZYYH010000100.1:0-6982 GCA_964651725.1 uncultured Halobacteriales archaeon
CCGGCCGAGGAACCGCTCGATCTCGGCCTCGTGGCGGTGGCCGGTCGGCGCGTACGGCCGCACGACGCCCGAGCGCTCGGCGTGCGAGGACGCCGCGCCACCGCCGGCTCCGCCCTCCGAGGAGCCGACCTTCACGTCCACCACGACCTGCTCGTCCGCGAGGACGCCGGCCTCGGCGAGAGGGTGGAGGCCGAGCAGCGTCGCCGTCGCGTTGCAGCCGCCGGACGCGATCAGCTCCGCTCCGGGCAGCTCCTCCCGCGAGAGTTCGGGGAGCGCGTAGACGGCGTCCGCGAGATGCTCCGGTGCGGCGTGGCCGTCGTACCACTCGTCGTACGCCGCCTCGTCGGCGAGCCGGAAGTCCGCCGAGAGGTCCACCACGAGGTCGGCCGCGTCGCGGAACTCCTCGACGCGCTCCATCGAGACGCCGTGGGGGGTCGCCGCGAACAGTACGTCCACCGAGTCGAGGTCGGCGGGGTCCGAGAACCGCACGTCCAGCCCGCGAAGGTTCGGGTGGAGGGTGCCGACCGCGCGCTTCGCGTACGACCGGCTGGTCGCCTGCGCCACCTCGAAGCCGGGGTGGCCGGCGAGCAGCCGGAGGAGTTCGCCGCCCGCGAACCCCGAACCGCCGACGACCGAGGCGGTCAGCGTCTCCGCCTCCCCGGGGTCGGCCGCCGCGGTGGCGTCGCCCGCCGCCATCACGCCGTCACCTCCACCGCGGTCTCGTCGCCGACCGTCGCCTCCAGCCAGTCCACGACGGCAGCAGGCACGTCGGCGTCCACGGCGTCGTTCAGCGCCTTGAACTCGACCGTGTGGTTGACCTCGTGGACGGTGTACCCTGCGTCGTCTCCGCCGGTCTCCATCAGGTCCACGCCGAGCAGCCCGCCGCCGACCGCCTCCGAGGCGGCCGCCACGAGGTCCGCCACCTCGTCGTCCACGTCGAACTCGGCCGTCTCGCCGCCCTTCGCGGCGTTCGTGAGCCAGTGGTCGGCGGACCGGGTCATCGCCGCGATTGGCTCGCCGTCGGCGGCGACGACGCGCACGTCGCGGCCGGGCTTCTCCACGAACTCCTGGACGTAGAACACCTTGTGCTCGTAGTGCCCGAGCGTCGCCTTGTGCTCCAGGATGGCCTCGGCCGCGCTCCGCGAGTCGATCTTCGCCATCAGCCGGCCCCACGAGCCGACGACCGGCTTGAGCACGCACGGGTAGCCGAACGCCTCGATCGCCGCGAGCGCCGACTCCTCGGTGAACGCGACGGTCGTCTCGGGCGTCGGCACGCCCGCGTCCGCGAGCGCGAGGCTCGTCTGCACCTTGTCCGCGCAGACGCGCGCGGTCTCCGCCGCGTTCACGACGGGGACGCCGTACGACGCCGCGAACTGCGAGGCGTAGACGCTCCGGCTCGTCGCCAGGCACCGGTCGAGCAGCACGTCGATGTCCGCGAGCGCGTCGGGCGCGTCGCCGACGCCGAAGGCCTGCTTCCGGACGTCGATCTTCTCCACGGCGTGGCCGCGCGAGCGAAGCTCGTTCAGCAGCAGCTTCTCGTCCCTGCGTATCCGGGAGTAGAGCAGTCCGAGGTTCACGCGAACCCCTCCGGGGTGAGGGTGAGCTCGAAACTGCTAGCTGTTTCGGTGTGCAATCTACTCCCCCCAGTCCTCTTCGAGTTCGGGGGCTCGGTCGAGGACCGGCGGGGTGGTGTCGACGACTTCGAGTTCGGTGCCACAGGTGGTGCAGTCCACGATCTCGCCCGTCTCCAGGTCGTCGTGCAGGGTCAGGTCGGCCCCGCACTCGATGCATTCCGCCATTGTACTCCCTGCTACCCGCGCCACACACTTAAGCGCGTCGAATCTACCAGGATAATAACAAGAGGGACACTGTGGACTAACGGTGCGAAACGCGTCAACAAGCCGCTTCGACAGATTCCAAGTCTGTGTGTTGATATTTGTCCCCGAGAGGGGACGGCGGCGGGGAGGCTCGACCGCAGGGGGAGCCTCCGAACGGGCGAACGGGGAGCGGAGCGACCCGCGAGTGCGGGGAGGCTCGACCGTCGACCGTCCCGCGTCGCTCTCGCAGCCCTCGCGGTCGTCGCACGCTAAGCATACGTCGCCACCTCCGATTCCAGCGACTCGGCGGCGTCCGCGAGCGCGTCCCGGCGGGCGTCGAGCGCGTCGCGGTCGGCCGCGAGCGCGTCCGCCGCGCGCTCCAGCGCCGCGGTCGTCTGCCTGGGTGCGGGACCGCCGAGCGAGTCGCGCGACGCCACGCTCTCCGCGGGGTCGAGCGCCGCCTCGACCGCCGACTCGGGCGCGAGGTCGGCGAGCGGTTCGCCCGCCACCTCGCGTGCGGCGGCGTCGATGGCGTCGAGGTCGCTCCCTCGCTCGGCAGCAAGCGCCACGATCTCGTGCGCCGTCCGGAACGGCAGGCCGTGCGCCGCGAGGAGGTCGGCGACGCCCGTCGCCGTGCCGAAGCCCTCGCCCGCCGCGTCCGCGAGCGCGCCCACGTTCCAGGTCGCGGTCGCTACCGCGCCGGCCGCGACCTCCGTCGCCTCGGTCACGCCGTCCGCGACGGCCCACGCGTGCGGCGTCGCCGACTGGAGGTCGCGGTTGTACGCGCGGGGCAGCCCTTTCAGCGTCGTCAGCAGGCCCTGGAGGCCGGCCGCGGCGTCCCCGGCGGCCGCGCGCACGAGTTCCATCGTGTCCGGGTTCTTCTTCTGGGGCATGATCGAGGAGGTGGACGCGTAGTCGTCCGAGAGCGCGACGAACCCCTTATTCGAGAACAGCACGAGGTCCTCGGCGAGTCCGGACAGGGTGGTCGCCAGGCCCGCGAACGCCGCCGCCGACTCCACGAGGAAGTCGCGGGCCGAGGACGCGTCCATCGCGTTCTCGATGGTGTCGTCGAACCCGAGCAGGGCGGCCGTGCGCTCGCGGTCCACGTCGAACGTCGTGCCGGCGAACGCCGCCGCGCCGAGCGGCGACCGGTTCGTCCGGTCGTAGGCGTCGAGCAGGCGCGCGGCGTCGCGGCGGAGCGCACTCTCGTAGGACAGCAGGTACTGCGCGACCGTCGTGGGCTGGGCGGGCTGGAGATGCGTGTAGCCGGGCATCACCGTCTCCGTGTGTTCGGCCGCCACCTCCGACAGCGCCGCACGTAGCCCCAGCACCGCCTCGACGGCGTCCAGCAGGTCCGCGCGCAGGCGATGCCGGATGCACGCCGCCACCTCGTCGTTGCGGCTGCGGGCGGTGTGCATCCGCCCGCCCACGTCGTCCACCCGCTCGACGACCGCGGACTCGACGGCCTCGTGTACGTCCTCGCCGTCCGGGAGCGCGTCGAAGCCCGCGTCCTCGACCGCGTCGAGCGCGGCGAGGATGGTGCCGGCGTCGTCGTCCGTCAGGATCCCCTGCTCGGCGAGCATGACGACGTGCGCGCGGTCCACCGCGAGGTCCGCCGCGAAGATGCGGCGGTCGGCGTCCAGAGAGGAGAGGAAGCCGCGGGCGGGGCCGCCGCTGAAGCGGTCGCGGCGCACCACCGTCTCGTCGGCTTCGTCCGTCATCTCAATCGCTCTTGGATTCGAGTTCGGGTTTCGCGGCCTCGGTCGCGGCGTTCGCCAGGCGCGACTGGAAGCCGTGGTACTTGGCGACGCCCGTGGCGTCGGCCTGCTTGATGCCGTCCACCGTCTCCGTGTCGAAGGAGGCCGCGGACTCCGAGTACACCGCGTACTCGCTCTCGCGGGCGACGGCGCGGGCCTGGCCGCCCTCGAACTTCACCGTCACCGTGCCCGTCACCGTCTCCTGCGTCTCCGCGACGAAGGATTCGAGCGCGTCCACCAGCGGGCTGGCGAGCAGGCCCCGGTAGGCCTGCTCGGACCACTCGGCCTCGACCTGCGCCTTGAACCCGCGCTCGGCCTTCGTGAGGACGAGGCCTTCCAGCGCCTCGTGGGCCGCGAGCAGGGTGGTGGCGGCCGGGTGCTCGTAGTTCTCGCGCACCTTCAGCCCGAGGATGCGGTCCTCCATCGTGTCAGTGCGGCCGACGCCGTGCTGCCCGGCGAGGTCGTTGAGGTGCTCGACGAGCGCGACTGGCGGGAGTTCCTCGCCGTCCACGGCGACCGGCGTCCCCTGCTCGAACGCGATCTCGACCGTCTCCGTCTCGCCCGACGGCGCGTCGGTCCACTCGTAGATGTCCTCCGGCGGCTGGTAGCCCGGGTCCTCCAGGTTCCCGCCCTCGACGGACCGGCTCCAGAGGTTCGTGTCGATGCTCCACACGCCCTCGTTGCCGCCCTCGACGGGCAGCCCCTTCTCGTCGGCGTACGCCATCTCCCACTCGCGCGTGAGCCCCATCTCGCGGACGGGCGCGATCACGTCGAGGTCCGAGGTGCGCCACACCGCCTCGAACCGTAGCTGGTCGTTGCCCTTGCCCGTGCAGCCGTGCGCGAGCGCGTCCGCCCCTTGCTCCTTCGCCACGTCGAGGATGGCCTCGGCGATGACCGGCCGAGCGAGCGCCGTCCCCAGGGGGTAGCCCTGGTAGTCCGCGTTCGCCTGCACCGCCGTGAAGCAGACGTCCGCGAACTCGCTCTTCGCGTCGACGACGTACTGCTCCAGGCCGAGCGCGGCTGCGGTCTCGTTGGCCTCCGCGAACTCCGACTCGGGCTGGCCGACGTCGACGGTGACGCCGATCACCTCGTCGAAGCCGTACTCTTCCTCGAGGAGCGGTACGCAGACCGTCGTGTCGAGCCCGCCCGAGAAGGCGAGCGCGACCGTCGATTGTGCTGGCATTGTGGTGTGCTGGTGTCGGTGTGTGGTGGAGAGGCCCGCCGGCGAACGTCGCTGGCGGGTGGTCGGCGAACGATACGGGTCACGTCAGGTGGACGATGGAACCTGCGGGACGGCTGGAGTGATGGAGTGGGGTCAGGGAGACCCCGGTCGTCGCGGCGAGAAGAGCGCAGCCTCGTCGCTCGCGGGCAGGGCGAGCGCGGAGCGCGTACGAGACTGCATCGTTAGCAGACTGGTACAGGACGGGACGTATTAATGGCTTTCGTCCCTGCAGGGTTTGCCGTCCGTGTGAGGGGTTGTCTGGCGCGCTCAGACGATGGGCTCGACCACGACGTGGTCGTGTTGGAGGTACGGCCGCTTCGCGCGCCCGCTCTCGTCGAAGTCGACGACGCCGTGCTCGGCGAGCACCTTGAGGTCGCGGCTGACCTGCCCCTTGTCCCGGCCGAGACGGCGTGCGAGGCCACGGACCGACTCGACCTCTTCCCGGGCGAGCACGTCGACGAGTTCGCGGCGCTTCCCTGTCAGGACGCGCTCGGCGCTTTCGTGACTGAGGACCTGGACGCCCGTCATTCCGCCGCGAGCGAGCGCTCGCGCCATCTGCTTGCGGCGGGTGATTCGGGAATCGCTGTCCTCGCTTTCCTGGGGGGCTGGACGGCCCCACGTCGAATCCGGCATACTTCTCACCTCGTATATCGTTGTGTACATTCCTCAACGGTAAAAGTCTTGTTCACCCTCCCCAAGGCGGGCGAATCAGGAGACGGAACCTCGGAACGAATACACTTAAGCGATTGGGCAGCAGGAGAGAGTGAGGCGACCTACCGCCCACCGGCCGACTCAACTGCTGAACTACTATCGATGTCCGAGTTCGACTACGTCTACGACCTCGAGAAGTACCGTGATCGGACGTACCAGATCGGCGTTCGCGTCGACCCGGACTTGGACACCGTCGTCTCCTTCGCGGCGATTCTCTTCTTCGAGCGCGACGACGGTGAGCGCATCGAGGTGGCGAAGATCGACGACGCCGAACACGACGAGGGCCGGGTTCACTTCGACCGCTACTACCGCGCCGAGGGAGCTAACGCGAAAGACTTCGATATCGATGTCGAATCCGTTTGGGAGGCCGAGGACCTTCTGGAAGCGAACTGGCTCCACTACGCCCGGACGTACGAGAACAACCACGGCACGAGTAGGGTGGCGTAGCCGGAGCCGACTCGGTAGCTTCCGGTCCCGTCGGCTGTGACCCCGATACAGGCCACAGCAGAAGCTACGAGGCCCGAACGCTTATGCTCGCACCGCAAGCACCTCCGGCCATGACGCCGGAGAGAGCCGCGATGGACGTGGAGGACCTGCTGAAGATCGTCCTCGTGCTGGTGATCGTGTGGCTCGCGCTCGAAGTCGTCGGGACGGTGCTGCGGATGACGCTGTGGGTGTTCGGCGTGCTGCCGGAGGTCATCGGCGCCGTCGTGATCGTGCTCATCGTGCTGTGGCTGCTCGACCGCATCTGAGGCGGTGGCCGGCGGCGCGCGACCTGGCCGGCGTCGGAAGCGCTCCGAGGGGGCCGGTCGCCGAGGGCGGACGCGTCGGCGGTCAGGTCAGCGAACCCCACCGGCGAGACCCGTTCACCCGGCGGAGGCCGTACTCGACGCCCGCGGCGACGAGGAGGATGGCGAGATAGAAGAACCATCCACTGAAGTACAGCGCGTGTGGACTGTCCACGCCGGCCGTGAACTCGGCGCGCACGTCGAGCAGGACGAACGCCGTCAGCAGGGTCGCCGGCGCGAGCAGTCGGTCGCGAACGAGCAGGTACAGCGGCACCGCGGCGAGCAGCCACGTTCCGGCGGCCCCGAACGCGTACACCACCCACTCGAAGCCGTCGGGACCTCTGACGCCGAGACGGACGGCGAACCACGTCATGACGGCGGCGTGGAGGAGGCCACCGCCCGCGGCGACGACGGCCGCCCGCCGCCGCGAGGCGGGGATCGACAGCCAGGGAATCGCCGGCACGGACGGGAGCCGCCGCCACCCGGTTCGAGCGGCGTACTCGACCAGGCCGGCGAACAGGAAGCCGACGGTCCAGACCGACGCGTTGACCATGTAGCGCACGACGTAGAGCCCGTTCTCGACGACCACGATCCCGGTCGGTTCGGCGAGATGTTCGAGTTCGGCGACGTCTCGGAAGGTCGGGCCGGGCGGCGTCAGCTCCATCCCGACGACGTAGCCGGTCGTCA
>CAZYYH010000101.1:0-6967 GCA_964651725.1 uncultured Halobacteriales archaeon
GAGCGCGAGTTCGACGCCGGCGTCGTGGTGCGCTCCGCCGACGAAGCCAGCGAGGAGTTGGCGCGGAAGGCCCGACCCGGGCGGCCCGCCATCGAGATACACGAGTAGCGGCCGTGGCGTCCGGCTCGCCTATAAACCACTTGAAGCTCACAAAGAATTACAAAATATTACAAATTATTACATTTATAAGGGCGGTGTTCGCGGCCGGTTTCGGCTCTACAAGACCACATCTGGAACGCGACTGCACTCGTAGCCCTGGTCGAGGCACTCGATGCGTCAGCCCTGCGAGGGTCCGTCCGGAACGGCGACTCACCGGAGAGTTCGATTTTGGGTTTCGGCGGACCTCGTCTGTACACTTCTCACCCTTGCGACAGCGAACCTTTCTTCACCCCGGCCTGCGCACGGCCAGCTCGTGGGCGAGTTCGCGTCGGATGTGGGGGCCCGGCTCCGCGATAGCCTCGCGGTTGCGTTCCCGGGCCGCGAGTGGGCGACTGAATTCTACGTCGGCGGGACGCCGGTGGACGTGGCGAGTCCGGGTGGCCCGGCGGTGCTCGTGGAACTCGAATGGCGGCGCGCCGATCCGTCGGACAACACTGCGAAGCTGTTCCGGCACCTCTGGAACGACGAGGTAGGGGCTGCCGTGGTCTGCCAGGTGTTCACTCGGTACTACGACCTGCAGGGTGGTGAGCCGAACTCGAAGCGCGAGAACGCGGAGTTCGTCGGCGACCTGGCCGCGGAGACGCTCGACCACTTCTCGTACTACGCGCTTGACCTGGCAGTCGATCCGCCGAAGCGCGGCGGCGAGCGACCGGACGGCTGGCGGGACGCGGCGGACGAGACGGCAGCCGAGATCGCTGCACTGGTGCCGGGCGAGTAGGCTACTCCAGCGTCACCAGCCCGTCGTCCAACATATCCCCCAACACGTCCCGAGCGTGCCCGTCCGGATCGACGCCCTCGTAGACGGCTTCCACCTCACCACCCACAATAACGAATGTCGTCCGTCGCGCTGCTCCACGCGCGGTCTCCACCCCGAACGCGTCAGCCACGTCGCCGTCGGGGTCGGCGAGCAGGTCGAAGCCGAGGTCGTACTCGTCGGCGAACTCGCGGTGCGAGTCCACGTCGTCGGTCGAGACGCCGTACACGGTCACGCCGGCGTCCCGGTAGGCGTCGAGTTCGCGCTGGAACTGCTCGGCCTCGACGGTGCAGCCCGGGGTGTCATCTCTCGGATAAAAATAGACGACCGTCGGCTCCGCGAACGACGGTTCCACGCGGTCGCCGTCCTGTGTGCGTGCGGAGACGGCGGGCACGGGGTCGCCTGGCTGGAGCGTCATGCCCGGGCGTTCTTCCGCGGCGGGCTTAGGTCACTCGATGTCGATGCTGTGCCCACTGCCGCTCGCGCTCGTCTTCGGGAGGTGGACGGTGAGGACGCCGTTCCGGTACGACGCGGTCACGCCGTCCTCGTCGACCTCCTCGGGGAGGGTGAGCGTCCGGCTGGCGGACTTGCGCTGGCGTTCGCGGCGGATGAACCGGCCGCCGTCGCCGCTCTCCTCCTGCTCGCCCCCGGTTGCGCGCTCCGCGGAGATGTGGAGCTGGTCGCCGCGGAGCTGCACGTCGATGTTCTCCTTCTCGTAGCCGGGGAGGTCGGCGGTGGCGACGAACTCGTCGCCCTGATCGGCGAGGTCGATGGCGGGGCCTCCCATGCTACCCATCTTACCGAGGCCGCCGCTACCGAAGTCGCCCTGGAACTGGCTGCCCATGCGGTCGAACAGTCGCTCGATCTCCTCGAACGGGTTTCGTCGGTCGTCCATGGCGGTCTTCTGTTGGTTCCCCGGCAACTTAAATCGTTGCCGTGGCTCCGGGAGTCAGGGTACGCTCGCACAACCACGTTCGGGGACCACGCACGAACGTCCTCGAAATCCGACGAAAACGTTCTCCCGGTCTCAGACCACGTGCTCCACGTCGTACGAGCCGAGTCGCCGCACCCAGCCGTCTTCGGCGATGGACTCCACGACCGCCAGGGCCTCGCGGGTGCGCTCCTCGTAGAGGCCCGCCGCCACGTCGACGTGGAACACGTAGTCGCCGAGGCGCTCGCCGCTCGGCCGGGATTCGACGCGCGAGAGGTTGATATCGCGCTCGGCGAACGGTTCGAGGAGTTCGAGCAGTAGGCCGGGGTAGTTGGCGTTCGGGTAGACGACGAGCGAGGTCTTGCCGCCGGCGTCGTCCCGCTCGTCAGGTGGCGCGACGACGAAGAAGCGCGTCGCGTTCGACCGCCGGTCCTGCACGTCGCCGGCGAGTACCTGGAGACCGTCGCCCTCGTTGTCCGGATGAGCGATGGCGGCGACGCCGCTCTCGTTCCGCGCGCGCTCGACGCCCGCGGCAGTGCTCGCCGCCGCCTCGCGGTCGGCGTCCGGGAACTCGCGGTCGAGGAAGGTCCGGCACTGCGCGAGCGCCTGCGGGTGGCTCGCGACCACGTCCACGCGGTCGTCGCGCGCGAGCACCGCGTGCCGGATCGGCGTCACGACCTCGCGCACCACGGCGACGTCGGCGTCCGCGAGCGCGTCAAGCGTCTCCGTGACGCTGCCCTCGATGGAGTTCTCGATGGGGACGACGCCGCGGTCGAACTCCCCTCCGGCGACGCCCTCGACGATGTCATGGACGGACTCCGTGAACGATATCTCCTCGCTCCCCGAGATCGAGCGCGCCGCGCGGTGCGAGTAGGTGCCGGCGGGACCGAGCGTGAGCGTTCTCATTGGAGGAAGGTATCCGAGACACGGTAAAAGGCCGTCGGGCGGGACAGGTGTTGCGCGGTGGGAGCAGTCCACAGGTTCCTCGGTGGAGCCAATCCACGCCCGGCGGAATCTCCGGGGCGTCCTCGTGAGCGAAGCGAACGACAGCCCGGGAGAGCGAAGCTCTCCCGGCGAATGAGCCAGCGGGCGCAGCCCACGAGCGGAGGAGGGCTTGATTACATTTAATTACGTTGAGTTACATAGAGTTACACGAACGATGCCAATCGACGCCGACATGCTCGACGACTCCGACGACATCCCGGTCGATCCCGACACCAACAAGGGTCGCATCCTCGCGTTCCTCGCCGCGAACCCCGAGCAGGCGTACCGGCCGCGCGAGGTCGCCGAGGCGACCGGCGTCAATCGCAACAGCGTCGGCACCGTCCTCGGCCGCCTCCGCGACGACGGTCTCATCAGTTCCAACGGCGGCTACTACGCGGTCGAGGAGGAGCGACCCGTCGCCACGTTCGTCGAAGTGCTCCGGAACGCCGGCGAGGACGCGTTCGACCTGGCCTCGAGCGAGGTCGACGACCTGCTGAAGCGGATTCGGGGGTAGCGTTCGGTAACTCGTCCGTCTCCAGCCGCCGCCGGGAAATTCACGGATTCACGTGAATCCGTGAATTCCCTAACTACCTGTTGAGCGTGTGGATGGCGTGCCCGAGCGCGTGCTCCGCGGCCTCCTTGACGGCCTCGGAGAGCGTCGGGTGGGTGTGGACGGTGCTTGCCACGTCCTCCAGGGTCGCACCCATCTCCACCGCCAGTCCGATCTCCGCGATGAGTTCCGAGGCCTCCGGGCCGACGACCTGCCCGCCGAGCACGAACCCGCTCTCTTCGTCGGCGACGATTCGCACGAAACCGTCGCTGTGGCCGGTGGTCAGTGCGCGGCCGGACGCCCGGAACGGGAACTCGCCGACGGCGGGATCGAAGCCCGCCTCTTTGGCCTCCGCCTCGTTCATGCCGACGGTACCGATCTCGGGCTCCGTGAACACCGCCGCCGGGACGGCCTGGTGATCGAGTGCCGACGGCTCGCCCGCGATGACCTCGGCGGCGACCTGGCCCTCCGCGCTCGCCTTGTGTGCGAGCATCGGCTCGCCCGCCACGTCGCCGATGGCGAACACGGAGTCGACGTCCGTCCGTGCCCGGTGGTCGGTGTCGAGGAAGCCGTTCTCGTCCGGCTCCAGCCCCGCGGCCTCCAGGTTCAGCGTGTCCGTGACGGGCCGCCGCCCGACGGCGACCAGCACCCTGTCCGCGGCGTACTCGCGCTCGTTACCGTCCTCGTCCTCGGTGACGACCGTGATGCCGCCGTCGGACCGCTGGTCCGACGAGGCTTGCGCGTCGCCTCGCCCGCCGCCATCGGACCCGTCCGGCTCGTCGGTCGCCTGCTCCCCGGGCGTCGACGGCGCTTCGATGATCTCCGCGCCGTCGTCCGTCCCGCCGTCGGCCCTCCGGCCCGACGAGGAACGCGCGTCGCCGCGCTCACTTCCGTCGGAGCGCTGCTCCGACGCCGTTCGCGAATCATCGCTTCGCTCACCGCCGTCCGTAGCGACCGCGCCCTCGCGCCACTCCTTCGCCGCCTCGCCGAAGTGGAAGTCGATGCCGAGTTCCTCCGCGCGCTTCTTCACCGGCCGTTTGAGGTCGTCCTCGTATCCGGGGAGGATGGAGTCCAGCATCTCCACGACCGTCACGTCCGTACCGAGCTTCGCAAAGACGCCCGCGAGTTCCATGCCGATGTAGCCCGCGCCGACCACCACGAGCCGGTCGGGAATCTCCTCCAGGGCGAGCGCCTGGCGCGAGTCCAGCACCGGCTCGTCGGCGAAGGCGAAGCCGGGGATCTCGATGGGCCGCGAGCCGGTGGCGACGATGGCGTGCTCGAACTCGACGCTCTCCGAGCCCTGGCCGTCGCCGCCGTGGACGACGCGGAGCCGGTTCTCGCCCGCGAACTCCGCCCGTCCCTCCACGAGGTTGACGCCGTTCGCCTTGCAGAGCTTCTCGACGCCGCCCGTGAGCTGGTCCACGACGCCGTCCTTCCAGGACACCATCTGGCCGAGATCGACTTCGGGGTCGGCCGTGATCCCCATCTCCTCGGCGTTCGCCGCCTCGTCCGCGACGCCCGTCGCCGTTATCATCGCCTTCGACGGGATGCAGCCGTAGTTCAGGCAGACGCCGCCGTACGCGTCCTTCTCTATGAGCGTCACGTCGAGGCCGAGCTGTCCCGCGCGGATGGCGGCCACGTAGCCGCCCGGTCCCGCGCCGATAACCGCCACGTCCGTCCCAGTGGATACGTCTCCGACGACCATATGTCTGGACGGTCGGTCTACCCGGTGAAAAATCAGACGGATTCCGCACCGGGTGTCGGGAGTGGACCACTCCCGGCACCGGAACGGTGGTCAGTACCAGTCGACGTACGCGCCGTACGCTCCGTTCGACTCCTTGCAGTCCGACGACCAGTCCTTCGCGTTGTCCAGATAGATGAGGCCGACGTCCGCAGAGGAGTTGTTCCGCCAGTAGTCCTGCACGTAGTCCTCCGCCCCCTCGAAGTCGAAGCTGTCACAGCAGCAGCCGAAGTTGTGCCCTGCGGGGTCGTGGTGAGCCGACCCGATCTCGAACTGCCCGTCGCAGCTCCCGAAGTTCCCGCGATCCGTCCAGAGGCGCACGTGGTGCTGGGCGTCGCCGCAGTAGTCCTGCGTGCCGACCTGGGCGTCCTGGCTGACGAACCCCTCGTAGCGGACGTAGACGTACTTCGTCTGCGCGCACGCGCCGAGCCCGTGGAACGCGCCCTCCTTCATCTCGCCCACCACGTCGGAGAGCGTCGCGTACGGCGTCTCCCACGCGACGTTGACGGGCGCGGTGATCGTGTAGTAGCCGTCGTCGCTCCGGTCGTACTCCCGGATCGGGCCGCCGTAGTCGGATTCGGCGGCGACGCTCGGGCCGTCCGACCCGCGCTTGGACTCGACGTGGGTCGCCCACTCGGACTCGGTGCCGACGCGCCTGTCCAGGTCGGTCGTGGCGACCCGCGTCCCCCGCTCCGGAAGGGAGTCGTTCACGTCGCCGGGGAACTCGCCGCGGTCGTACTCCCAGCGGCCGAACCGCGTCCGCCGGGAGCCGAAGTGCTCGTCGAGGTCCGGGCTGACGAACCACTTCTCGACGGTGAGCGTCTCGGGCGCGTACTCGTACACCAGCTGTCGCTTCCCGACGGCGTCGCGCCCGCCGCGCCCGCGAGGCCGATCAGGCCGACCGCACTCGCGGCTCCGAACTTCAGGACCTGTCGTCTGCTCGGTGGCGTGTGCGTCATGCGACGTGAGATACCCACGACACCACACCGGCGCCATTTATTTATTGCTATAGTTCAATGAATTACACGAAGATAAGATGGAATTTTCCGAGTCGGGTCGGATGTCGGCACTGAGCGGCCGGGGCCGGGAACGACGGCAGTCGGCAGTCAGACTCGGTGGAGGTGGCGGATGGCTGCCGCCGCCGCCACGGCGAAGGCGTACGCGAACGCGAAGAACCCGACCGTGCCGAGCGACTGGCTCGCGTCCGGCAACACGTCGAGCAACGCCGAGTAGACGGTCAGCAAGGGGAGTGCGAACAGGAACAGGCCGCCGAGCACGTCCGCGACGACGCCCGCGGGTTCGCCGAGCCAGAACTGCGAGAGGAAGGCCAGATAGCCGACGGCCGGGAGCGCGAACACGACCCCGACCCAGCGATTCCAGAGGACGCGCCGGAAGCGTCGGCCCATGGTGCTCCGTTCCAATAATATTTGTCGCCGGGCTGCTACTCCAGTAGCAGCAGCTTCGGGTCGTTCAGGTAGCGCATGAGCGTGTCGCAGAACGACGCGACGTCCGCGCCGTCCACGACCCGGTGGTCGATGGAGATGGACAGCGGCAGCGTCCAGCGCGCCTCCACCTCGCCGTCAACCACCCACGGGCGCTGCTTCAGTTCGCCGAGTCCCACGATGGCCGTGTCCGGGTAGTTGATGATGGGCGTCGCGTACTCGCCGCCGATGGCACCGAAGTTCGTGATGGAGATGGTCGACCCCTGCATCTCTTCCCGCGTGATGGAGCGGTCGCGCGCCTTCTGCGCTTTCTCCGAGACCTCCGAGGCGAGCTGGAGCATCCCCTTTCCCTCCACGTCGCGGACGACTGGCACCATCAGGCCGGCGTCGGTCGCCACCGCGATGC
>CAZYYH010000102.1:0-6966 GCA_964651725.1 uncultured Halobacteriales archaeon
GTCGGGCGCGGCCACGTCCTGGACGACGACGGCGTAGTACGGCGAGAGGTCGTCGGGCACCGACTCGGCCCGGGTCACGTCGTAGAGTTCCCGGAGGTAGTCCTCGAGCGGGTACTCGCCGCGACTGACGTAGAGCACGCGGGGCCGGTCGACGACGTGGACGGTCTTCCGGGCCACGTCGTTCGTGGCGTGGGCGTCACCGCCGGAGAGGCGGGCGGTGACGCGATGCGGACCGGTCTCGGTGAAGTTGTGCGCGACCGCGACGGTTCCGCTCTCGGGGATCGGCTTCGACGCGACCTCCGAACCGTCGACGGTGACCGTGACGGTCCGTCCGTTCGGGACGCCGTCCACGCCGGCGGCGCGGACCGCGAACTCGGTCTCGACGCCGACGCTGGCTTTCGCCGGCCCGACGACCGACACCCGGGCGTCGGACCGGTTCGGCGAGAGCGCGACGCGGTTGACGGTGGCGTTCACCGACCGCGCGAGGTCCGTGCCGCGCGCCAGCGACGCGCCGCCGGTCACCTGGCCGTCGGAGACCACGAGCACGCTTCCGTTCGGCCGGAGGTTGGCGACGACGCCGTCGCCGATCCGCGACCGGTTGCCGTCGGCGACCGTCACCCGGGTCACGCCGACGCCCTCGGCCTCGACGGCGGTCTCGAGGTCGTCCGCAATCTCGGGGTAAACCTCCATGCTCGCCGACCGGTCCACGAGCATCGTGACCTGCGGGTCGCCCGGCGTCGCCTCCGTCGTGACCGTGTACGGGCCGGCGGCCGCGGTGACGAGGCACGCGAGCACCACCAGCCGGGTCGCCGCGAGGGCGATCCGCGGCCGACGGCCGGCGCTCCCCTCGCGGGTCGCTCTGCTCGTGGCGTCCGCCGCTCGGCCGTCCGCGGTCTCGCTCCCCTCGCGACCGCGGCCGACCAGCAGCCAGACGACGACGGCGGCGACCGGGAGCGCCGCGAACGCCTCGGGTCGCGCGAACGACACCGCGTCGAGGCCGGGCACCGCCATCAGAGGTCACCCCGGTAGCGCAGGAAGCCGAGTTCGAGCAGCACCGCGAGACCCGTCAGCCCTGCCGCGGCGGGCGTCAGGTCGAGCGGGACGTGCTCGGTGTCGGTGCGGCCGTCGGTCCCGTCCCCGCCGCGGTCGACCGGCGGCGCGGTCACGTTCGACTCGGCGGAATCGGCGAGCGACGCCGCCCATCGGCGGTCGTCCGCCTCGTA
The DNA here is from genome assembly GCA_964651725.1 of uncultured Halobacteriales archaeon. Classification (GTDB taxonomy): domain Archaea; phylum Halobacteriota; class Halobacteria; order Halobacteriales; family Halobacteriaceae; genus CAZYYH01. Next base: position 1,224 of record CAZYYH010000102.1, read on the forward strand.
GACGCCCGTCAGCCGGAGCCTCAGCGATCCCGTCCGCCGGCTGCCGTCGGGCGTCTCGACGGTGGTCCCGTTGGCGAGTCGAAGCGTCTCCCCCGTCGGTCGGTTCAGCTCCGCGAGCGACCGCCGGCCCGTGAGGTGGTGGACCGCGCGCTTCCAGAAGACGGGGTAGCGGTAGTTGCGGTCGAACGTGGACCCGTTCGGCGCGTAGCCGTCGTAGAGCACGCGACCGCCGTTCACCTCGGCGACGCCGAGCAGCGGCGTGCCGTTGACGGTCCGGAGGAGCGTGCGACCCGACCGTAACTGGCCGGTCACGTACCACGACGGCGCGGGGAAGGTCACGTCCTCGGTGAGCGGGTGCGCGGCGGACTCGCGGAGCGCGGGATCCGTCCCCGTCCCGGTCGGTCGGAACGGTAGCGGGACGCCGTAGTCGACGGCGGAGAGGTTCGGCTGGGCCTGCACGACCACGCCACCGCCACGCGCGAGCGTTTCGCGGGCGACCTGCCGGGTGCCGTCGAGTAGCTGGCCCGGCTCGACCCCGGAGAACACCACCACGTCGTAGCGCCCCGACACCGACGCAGGCGGATGCTTCACCGTCACCTCGGTTCCGCGGACGACGGAGAGCGCGGTGACGAGCGACCGGTCCACGTCGTTCGAGACCACCAGCACGTCGAGCGTCGCGTCGTCCGGCGCGGCGACGGGTATCGCGTCGTCGGCGCGGAACGAGTCGCGCGGCGACAGCCGGAGTCGGCCGCCGCCGGCGGGGACCGGAAGCGTCGCCGTCGTCACGCCACCCGGGTCGAGTGTGACCGAGCGGGAGGCGTTCCCGAGTTCGACCCGGCGCTCGGCGCGTGCGTCGCCGTAGTTCTTCACTCGGACCGTGACCGAGCCCGCGTCGAACGCGTAGTCGACGACGCCGACGTTCGCGTCGCCGCCGCCGTCGAACTGCCGGAGCGACACCGAGAGGCCGCGCGCCCGGGCAGCGTCGACGGCGGTCCGCCAGCCGTCGCCCGCGAAGTCGCTCAGGACGACGACGCGGGCGTTCCGCCCGGCGACCGCGGCCGCCCGACTCACCGCGCTCCCGAGGTCGCCGGGCGCGTGCGTGACCGACAGCCCGTCGAGGACCGCACGCGCCTCCGCCGCCGGCACGCGGCGGGCGGCCACGCTCGGGCGAGCGCCCGCGACCACCACCGAGGTCTCGGCGGTCGTCTCGTCGCGCGCGGCCGCGACCGCCCGGTCGAATCGCGTCGAGCCGTCGGCCGCCGTCGCCATGCTGGCGCTCGCGTCCACGACCACGACGGTCTCCGAGACGGTGCGCTGCTCGGAGACCGGCACGTAGGGCGCGGCGAGCGAGACCGCGACGAGCGCGACCGCGAGCACCTGAAGCACGAGCAGCAGGCTGCGCTGGAGCCGGCGGAGCGCGGGGTGCCGCCGGCTGCGCTCGCGGTCGCCGACCAGGAACTCGACGGCGGGGAACGCGACTCGCGTCGGGTCGGGCTTCAGCAGGTAGAGCAGGACGATGGGGACGACCGCGGCGAGCGCGGCGAGCCCGAGCGGCCGGAGGAACCAGCCGGAGAGCGCGGCGGCGTCCGCGACCGCGATCATCCGTCGCTCGACCTCCGCTGGCGGGCGGCGTCGCGGGGCGGCGACGGTGCGGGGCGACCTGGCGGACGCACCGCTGGTGACGGGCGTGCGGGGGGTGGAGGGATACTCGTCGGTCGCATGGGTGGGACGCGCCGGGGTGGAGGGCTGACGCTATCGACACCTGATTCCGACGTTACTGATAAAAGTCTTGTCGTGGCTTCAACGGGAGTTTGAACGCTTGCGGGTCACTCGCCATCGACGGCCTCGGCGTCGCGCTCCCGCACCTGCACGCCCTTCGCGGCGAGGTGGTGAGTGCGACGGCGCGCGAACTCCTCCTCCTCGGTGCCGCGCGTGGCGAGCACGTAGACGCGCGAGTTGCCGGTGGGGCGCATCGTCCGGCCGGCGCGCTGTGCGCCCTGGCGGCGCGACCCGCCGAGTCCGGAGGCGACGACGGCGAGTTCGGCGTCGGGGAGGTCGATGCCCTCGTCGCCGACGCGCGAGACGACGAGCGCGTCGCGCGCGCCCCGCCGCAGTTCGTCGAAGTAGCGCTCGCGCTCCGGGTGCCGGGTCTCGCCGCTGACGAACGGCGCGTCGAGCGCGTCGGCGATGGCTCTGCCCTGCTCCAGGTACTCCACGAACACGAGCGCTTTGCCGTCGTGCTCGGCGAGCAGGTGGCGGACCTCCGCTGTCTTCGCGGGGTTCGTCGCGGCCTGCTGGCGGCGCTCGTGGCCGTCGGTGGCGGCGTACTCGCTGCGCGTCGCGTCGTCCGCCCACGGGACGTACCGGATCTCGACCTCGGGCTGGGCGACGAAGCCCGCGTCGAACAGCGCGTCCCAGTCGGTGCCGATGGGCGGCCCGACGAGCGTGTAGATGTCGGTCTCCTTGTCGTCCTCGCGAACGGGCGTCGCAGTCAGCCCGAGCCGGTGTCTGCCCTGGAGGTCGGCGCTCCGCCGGAACACCCGCGAGGGGATGTGGTGGACCTCGTCGAACACGATGAGCCCCCAGAGCCGCTGGTCGAACAGCCGGCGGTGGCGGTCCATGCCCGCGGTCTGGTACGTCGCTATCGTCACCGGGCGGATCTGCTTCGCGCCGCCGTGGTACTCGCCGACCTGGTCCGCGGACAGCGTGGTCTTCGCCAGGAGTTCGTCGCGCCACTGCGCCGCGAGTTCGCGGCTCGGCACGAGCACGAGCGTCTCGCCGCCCACGGCCGCCAGGACGCCCATCGCGGCCACGGTCTTCCCGCTGCCGGGCGGGCCGACGAGCACGCCCGACCCGGCGTCGAGGAACCGGTCCACCCAGTGTCGCTGGTAGTCGCGGAGATCGAGCCGGAGGTCCACGTCCAGCGCGTCGCCCTCGTCCAGGTCGCGGTCGTCGCGCACGGGGTAGCCCGCGTCGTAGAGCGTGCGCTTCACGTCCGCCACCCTGTCCTCGTTCACCCAGCTCTCCGCGTCCGAGATGGGACCGCGGAGTTCGCCGTCGGTGAGCTTCGGGCGTGCGACGTTGCCCATCAGCGACTCGCTGTCGCCCTCCAGCACCACGTAGCCGTCCTCGTGCGAGTACAGCCGGAACTGGCGCGCGCGCCGCCACTGGTCGCCGATCCAGCCGTCGAGGCCCTCGTGGACGCCGAGCACGTCGTGGACGGTGTCGAGCAGCCGGTCGAGGTCGTCGTACGGCGCGTGCCACACGTCCTCCTGCCGGATCACGTAGCGGTACGCGCCGTCGCTCGTCGCGTCCGTCAGGTGCGCGAACTGCGAGAGCTGGGCGCGCGTGAACTGCGTCGGCCGGTCCGCCACCACCTCGCGGCGCTTCGGGAAGACGGTGACGCGCTCGCGGTCCACGCTCGCCGTCCAGTCGCTCGGATACCACACCACGGGGTCGGCGTCCACCTCGCGGCGCTCCACCACGCCCTCGTCCGCGAGCGCGTCGAGCGCCCGGCTCGCCGCCTCGTGCGAGCGGTCGAGCACCGCCGCCACCTCCGACGCCGTCACCAGCGGCCGGCTCCGCCGCTCGAGCACCTCGTAGAACCCGTCCGCCGTCAGCGTCGGCTCCGCGTCGCCCCCCTCGTCGTCCCCACTCGCGTCCTGCTGGTCGTCGTCCGTCACTGCCACCCGATAGCCCGCCGCGCGTGAAACGGTTTGCGACTCCGACTCGGCTGCGCGACGCGGGTTTCCGCGCCTCGCTACACCGCCGTTTAATACGCGGCGGTCCCGAAGGAGTCACATGGTGGACACGGACCGGCTCGTCGAACTCGTCCCGCACTACGTCGCCATGCTCCTGCTGGTGTTCCTCGTGCTCGAAGTCGTGGAGATCCTCGCCGGACAGCAGGGGTTCTGGATCGAACTCGCGATCATCGTCGTCGTCGTGTTCTCGTACCGCCCCGTCGTCCTGTGGCTCGGCGTCGCGCCGGACTCGTGGGAGGAGCAGCCGGAACGGTAGGGGTCCCGCGTCAGTACGCGTAGCTCGGATCGGCCAGCCCGATTCGCCCATCGTCGGACCGCGATAGCGGCGCGTACCGGTCGGCGGAGAGATCCGCGAGGTACGTCCGGAAGTCGTCCCGGAACCCACTCGGTGGCTCGTCCCACAGCGCCACGGCGTACTCGACGAGTTCGTCCGCGGCAACCGAGTCGCGGTCGTCCTCGTGCGTCAGCCCGTAGAACGCCGTGGCTGCCATCTCGCGCATCAGTATCCGGTCGTCCCGGCAGTACATGCAGTCGTGGAACGCGGGCTGGAAGAGTACGCCCCGCTCGCCGTGGACGGCACACTCCTTGCGTTCGAGCGTTCCGACACTTCGCATCTCGACATCGAACGGTGGGGCGTCCCCGACCTCCACGACGAAGTAGCCGCCGTAAATCGGGTCGCCCGTCTCCGGGTCGGCGTACTGGAGGAACGCGGAGTTGAGCCGTCGGTTCCTGTACCGGCCTCGGTGGGTGTTTCCGCAGAACTGTGCCCGCCCGTCGAAGTTGTCGAGCAACGACCAGTTCTCCACGTGGGTGACGAGAACGACGTCCGACTCCACGGCGGCCGGCGAGTTCGTGAACCGCTGCCCGCCGACGGTGACGCGGCCCTCGTCGGGGATCCGCGTTCCGACTCCGAGGTCGTACCCGAAGTCGCCGAAGTAGTCCCGGTTGCCGTACACCCACACGAGGTCGTGGCGGGTTCGCGTAGCGACCTCCTCGAGGAGTGGTTCGACGTTCCGAAGCTGCTCGGCGGCCACCCGCCCGTCCGCGCGGACCGCGTTCGTGAAGTCCCCGACGTGAACGGCGAAATCGAACGTCTCGTCCTCGACGTCGGAGAGCACTCGCCGCAACGACTCCGCGTCGCCGTGGTTGTCACCCATGACGAGAAATCGCTGGGGCATCCCTCGGAACTTACCGTCTGCGAAGTAAGCGTTTCCGTTCGCCCGCGCTCCCGATTCACGACGACGGCGGGGAGGGCCGGCGAAGAGAGTCGGCGAAAGGGGCCGGCGGAGGGCCGAAGGTGGTCGGCGGGGAATCGAGGTGGCCACGCTGCCGGGTCACCGCGTCATCGCGCGGCGACGCTCGCGGTGACGACCGCGGAGAGGGTCGCGGCGAGCGCGGCCTCCGGGTGAGTCGCCAGGTAGAGCGCCGCGGGGAGCGCGGCGGTCAGGGCGAGCGTGACGGCGGCCGGCGGAGCCGGCCGGGCTGTCTCGTAGGCTGTGCGTTCACGTCGTGCGTGTGTCGCTGTCATCGTCGGGTGGTGGTCGCGGGCGTCGGTCGGCTGTCGGTTCGTCAGTGGTCGCGCCGTGGACTGCGCGGTCGGCGGTCGGCCGGGCGTCGCGGCGGTCGATTCGGTTCATGGCTCGTCGGCCGCGAGCACGACCGATTCGACCTCGATGACGCCGAAGCCGTCCTCGAGCCGGTCGCGGGCGGCGTCCGGGCCGCCGCGAGCGTCGAGTTCGAGCTGGACCGTCGCGGTGACGTAGAGGTCGGCGAGCGCGGGTCGCAGGTCGTCGACCTCGACGGCGTCGGCGTGCCGGACGCCGTCGACGCGCTCGACGACGCCGGCGACGCCGTCCGTGAGGTCGCCGTGGTCGCCGCGCGGCACGCGCAGTTCGAGCGTGACCGTGGCCGGTGTGGTCTGGATGCTCTCCATAGGCTCCCGCCGGGGGTCGAACCCGCAGAGGGTGGCCGCTCCACCGCGG
>CAZYYH010000103.1:0-1292 GCA_964651725.1 uncultured Halobacteriales archaeon
GAGCACCTCCTCGTCGACCTCGACGCGGACGACGACGCGTGCGGGGTCGTCCTCGGCGACGATCACCGACGTGCGCTCCCGGAGTTCCCACATGGGGACCTCCCGGTGGTCGATGCCGTGGTCGTGGAGGAAGCCGGCGAGGGCGGGGTGTGAGAGGACGCCGTACTCGGCGGCGAGGGAGGCTCCGTCGCCGCACTCGGTGCAGACGTAGGCGAGGTAGGCGGGGTTGTCCTCGTCGAGGTCGTGGGGGAGGTCGTCGGCGTTCGCGGTGAGGGTGGCGTCGGCGGGGCCGGCACACCACGGGCAGACGCCGCGGTCGAACAGGGCGAGCTGTCGCCGCACCCAGGCTTCGACGGCGTCGCAGAGGTCGTTGGGGTCGTCGGCGCGCACGGCGACGCTCCGGGGCGGGAAGTCGTAGTGGAGGTAGCTGCGGCCGCAGTCCGGGCAGGCCACGTCGACCATGCCGGTGCCCTGGTGGGAGACGGCGAGGTGGCCGCCGCAGTCGACGCAGGGGTGCCAGGTCGGGAGCGGCTCCAGGGGGTCGTGGGCTTCGAAGGTGCCTCTGACGAGGAGGCGGTAGGCGGTGTAGCCGGCGTAGGTGAGCCGGTAGCCGTCCTCGCCCTGCTCGACGAAGGTGTCCCGGAGCTTGTCGAGGTGGTAGGTGAACCGGCCGCTGTCCTCGACGCCGACGCGCTCCCGTAGCTCGGAGAAGGAGAGTGCGGCGGGTTCGCCGTGGGGTCGGGCCGCCCCGAGCGCGCGGACGATGTCGAGCCGCGTCGGGTCGGCGAGAACCTGGAGCGCCTCCGAGGCCGAGTACTCGGCCGGTCCTGTGGACTCGCTCATACGCCGTCCAGAGACGCCCCGGAGTTAGGCGTTCGGTTATGGACCCGACGGACCGGCCCGTTCGCGGGCGTCGGTCGGCGTGGTGAACGGAGCTTCAGTAGGAGCGCCTACAGAATTATAGTTCAGCTAACATTTACGGTGGTGTGGTCGCTACGGTACGATAATGAGTCGACGCGCATCCGATTCGACCGACCAGTACAGCCCGTTCGAGCATCTGCCCGTGGGACCGACCGACCCGACGCTCGCCGACAACTCCTTCCGCGAAGCGATGGCGGGTGCGGCCGTCGCGTCGGCCGCGCTCCCCGCAGCCGTCCTCGCCGCGAGCTACCCGGCGGTCGCCGTCGCCGGTCTCGCGGCCGTCGCCGCGCTCCTCGTCGGTCGCGCGACCGTCCGACGGAGGGAGGCGCGTCTGGGGCGCGAGGCCGCCCGGACTCGGACGGCCGAGTCCG
>CAZYYH010000103.1:1302-2794 GCA_964651725.1 uncultured Halobacteriales archaeon
CAGCGGCGGAACGGTCCAAGCCGCCGACTGAGCGACAGGTCGCCCGAGCACCCGGTGGTGGACGGCGCGCGAGCAGTTACCGCCGCCGTCGGACGATTTCCGGTCCTGATAACGGGGCGAGAAGATACGTATGCGGGGCGGCAGCAGGCAGTGACGGAGGCCTGCAGGTGACTCGAACGCCGCCGAACGAGGGCGCTACCGCATCGGGCGACCGCGCGAGCCGCCAGGGCGGGAACGCACTGGTGCTCGCGTCGGACGCCCGGGTAGCGCGCCGGGCGCTCGCCTCCGTCACGGGCGTCGACCCGGCGGCGTCGAACGCGATAGCGGTCACGTACGACGACGACGCGGAGTTGTGGCTCAACGAGTGGTACGCCGAGGTCGGTGCGCCGACGGCCGGCGTCGCGGTGGTGTCGCCGGGCGAGTTCGCTCGCTCGACGGCCGCCGGAGGCGTCACGACGCACTCGCTGCCGGGCTGGGGTACCGTCGACGCCATCGGGGACCCCGGCGACCTGGCGGCGGTGGGCCGTCGACTGCGCGAGCATCTCGGCGACTGGGAGAGCCAGCCGCGGACGACGCTCGTGACGTTCGAGTCCGTCGGCGCGCTGCTCGATAGGTTCGCCCTCCGAACGACGTTCAGGTTCCTCCACCTGGTCTGCTACGAGGTGGCCCGGGTGGACGCGAGCGGGTGGTTCTACCTGGATTCGACCGTCCGCGACGAGGTGACGGCCCGGACGCTCGCGCCGCTGTTCGACTCGGTCGTCGCCCGCCGTGACGGCGAGTGGACGGCGGAGCGCGCGTAGCGGACTGGCACTGGGGAACCTTCGACCGGACGTGTCGGCAGTCCCGTGTTTATAGTTCGGATACAGGAATCGGTTCCAGCGAACGCTTTTGCGGTTCGCAGGCGGAACGTCCCTCATGACTCACGACGTTTCACCGTGCCGCCTGTACGTCGGAACCGAGGACGGCGCGTTCGCACTCGACGTGACGGGCGAGGAGGCGACCCAGGCGGGGCGCGGGCTGGCGGCGCGTGGCGGCGTAGCCGCCACGTTAGAAGAGGTCGGCGGAGCCGACCTCCTAGAGACCGTCCGCGAGTTCGCGGTCGATCCGCGCGACCCGTCGGTGGCGTACGCGGCGTGTGGGCTGCGCGGCCACGGGCTGTATCGGACGACGGACGCGGGCGAGTCGTTCGAGGTGCTGGGGTTCGCGGACGAGTGGGTGTGGGGCGTGACGCTGGACCCGACCGCCCCCGACACCGTCTACGCCGGCACGGAGCCACCGATGCTCCATCGAAGCGACGACGGGGGCGAATCGTGGACCGACTTTCCCAGCCTGGACGACGTGCCGAGCCGCGACCGGTGGACGTTCTTCTACGAGCCGTTCCACGCGGGGCACGTCCACGGCGTGAGCGTCGCCCCGGACGACCCGGACCACGTCTACGCGGCGGTCGAGCACGGCGCGTTCGTCTACACGCACGACGGCGGCGAGACCTGGC
>CAZYYH010000103.1:2894-6882 GCA_964651725.1 uncultured Halobacteriales archaeon
GCGGCGGTCGAGCACGGCGCGTTCGTCTACACGCACGACGGCGGCGAGACCTGGCGTGACGCCCTCGCCGGCAGCGACGCCCACGACACGCTCGCGCTCGGGGACGGACGCGTCCTCGCGTCCGCGGGCGGCGGCCTGCACGTCAGCGACGACGGCGGCGAGGCCTGGACGGCCATCGACCGCTTCGACGGGCTGTACGTGAAGGAACTCGCCCGCGACCCGACGGACCCCGACAGGGTCTACGTCGACGCGACGCGCGGGTCAGCCAGCACCGACGCCAGCGTCCACGCCAGCGACGACCGTGGGGAGACGTGGACACCCCTGGACGACGTGCCGCCAGCCTCCGTCACCGGCTGCAACAATCTCGCCGTCCACCCCGACGGCGACGCCGTCTTCCACGCGACCCACCGCGACGACGAGAGCCGCGTCGTCGTCACCACGGACGACGGCGGGACGTGGACCGAACTCGGCCCCGCCTTCGACACCGTCCGCGCCGTCGCCGCCTGCCCGCTGCCGTAGCCGGCGTACCAGCCGACGTGCGATGGCCGGTCGAGTAACCAACGGGCGACACTAACCGACCAGCCGACGTGTGATGGCCGACTGACCAACTGACGCGGGTGGGACTTCGGAAGGGGCCGCACGATGCGGTCGCGCGACTCGCTGCGCGCTTCACTCGCTTCGTTCGCTACGCTCACTCTGCTCGTTGCAGTGCTTGCGTCGCCGGGCTTCCCGCAGCGTGCGGGGGCTTCCGGAAGCGGCGGTGCCGACAACGCTGGAGAGACGTGAACCAACACAAACGGACCATACTCCTAGCCGGGGTTCAGAACGCCTTTATCCGACGGCGGTAAACGACGCGGTATGTTCCTGGCCTTCCGCGAGGAGGTGGAGGCGGCGCTCCGCGACGCGCTCGCGCGCCTCGACCTCCCGGACGACGACCTCGGGGTGGAGGAGCCGCCCGAGGACGTGGACGCGGTGCTGGCGTCGAGTGCGGCGTTCCGGCTGGCGGGCGAGGTTGGTGCGCCGCCGCCGGAGGTGGCGGGGCGGGTGGCGGACGCCGTCGACCTCTCCGACGCGGAGTACGTGGGCGGGGTGTCGACGAAGGGACCGTACCTGAACTTCGCGCCGACGGAGGCGTACTACGCGGACGCGCTGGATTCGGCCGCCACGGACGACGAGTTCTACCGGCTGCCGGACCGCGACGAGTCGGTGGTGGTCGAGCACACGTCGGCGAACCCGACGGGGCCGGTCCACGTCGGCCGGGCGCGCAACCCCATCATCGGGGACGCGCTCGCGCGCGTGCTCGACCTCGCGGGCTACGACGTGGCGACGCACTACTACGTGAACGACGCCGGCCGACAGATCGCGGTGTTCACGTGGGCGTACGAGTTCTTCGACGAGGACGACCTCCCCGAACCCGACCGCGAGAAGCGTGACTACGACCTGGTGCGCTACTACCGGAAGGGAAACGACTACCTGGAGAGTGCGGACCCCGCCGACGTGGACGAGGCGGAGGCCGAGATCCAGGCCGTCATGCAGGGTCTGGAGGCGGGCGACGAGGCCACCGTCGAGCGCGTCCACGCGGTCGTGGACGGGGTGCTCACGGGAATGTGCGAGACGCTCGACCGCCTGCCTGCGCGGTTCGACGAGTTCGTGAACGAGACGAGGTTCATCGTGGACGGCTCGAACGACGACGTGACCGCGCGGCTCAAGGAGTCGGCGTACGCGGAGCGCGACGACGGCGCGTGGGTGCTCGACCTCTCCGAGTGGGGCATCGACAAGGAGTTCGTGTTCCTGCGGTCGGACGGCACCAGTCTCTACACCACCCGCGACCTCGCCCACCACGAGTGGAAGCTGGCGAGCTTCGACCGCGCCGTCACGGTGCTCGGCGAGGACCAGACGCTCCACGCCCGCCAGCTTCACGCCGCACTGGAGATCCTCGGAAACGATACCGACCGTCTCACGGAGCTGTTCTACGGCTGGGTGAACCTCCCGGGCGGCGAGGGGATGAGCACCCGGCAGGGGACGGGCGTGGACCTCGACGACCTGCTGGACGAGGCCGTGGCGCGCGCCCGCGACGAGGTGGAGAAGCGCCTCGACGACCGCATCCGCGACGACGACCTCGCCGAGGCGGACGTGGAGCGCATCGCGCGCCAGGTCGGCGTCGGCGCGGTCCGGTACGACATCGTCGCCAAGCAGCCGTCGAAGGCCATCACGTTCCAGTGGGAGGACGCCCTCGATTTCGAGGGGCAGAGCGCGCCGTTCGTCCAGTACGCACACGCCCGGGCCTGCGGAATACTGAGTGGAGCGGGCGACGAACCCACGCCCGACGCCGCCGCGCTCGACCATCCCGCGGAGCGCCGACTGCTTCGCGAGGTCGCTCGATACCCGGCGGTCGTGGAGTCCGCGGCGGACGAACTCGAACCCCACCAGGTCGCCACGTTCGCCCGGGAGTTCGCGGACGCGTTCAACGCGTTCTACCGCGACTGCCCGGTGCTCGCCGAGGGCGTCGACCCCGGCGTGCGCGCCGCGCGGCTCGCGCTCGTTCGCGCGGCGCGGCACACGCTCGCAGGTGCGCTCGGCGCGCTCGGCGTCGAGGCTCCGGAGTCGATGTAGTCAGCCGCCGACGAGGCTCCCCCCGACGTACCGGACGACGGCGGCCGCCGGGCCGAGTGCGAGCAGCACGAACAGCGCGATCCAGCCGAGCGGGTCCCGGGTCTTCCGCAGCCACAGGTGGGTTGCACGGACGTGGAGTTGGTCACTGTCGGCCTACCCGAGTCGGCCGCCGGTGAGCCGCGACAGCCACCCCGAGTCGTCGCCGTTCTCCGCGTCGTCGCCTTCGCTCGTCCCGGTCCCTGGCAGGTTCGTCGGCATCGCGTCCTCGGGAACGTCGTCGCCCTCCTCGGTTCCCACGTCGTCGAGCATCGTCTCGACCTCGGCGGCGAGGTCGTCCGGTTCGGCGGCGGCGTCGGACTCGGCGTCCTCGATGACGACGCCCTCTCCGTCGTCGCCCCTGGACGCGTCGCGCTCGCCGTCGTCCGGCGCGTCCTCGTCGGCTTCGATGGCGACCGAACCGCCCTCGTCGCCCCCGGCCGACTCGGCGGCGTCCTCGTCGTCCTCGACCATCGAAGCGTCGTCTCCGCCGTCACTTTCCGTCGCGTCGCCCGTCGTCGCTGCGGCGTCCGCGACGGCGTCGGCGGCCGTCTCACCGGCTTCGGCGTCCGCCTCGACGGTGGCGTCGGCGTCCTCGTCCCCGTCGTTCGGCACGGGATCGCCGAGCAGCCGCACCGCGGCGTCGCGGTACGCGCGCGTCGCCGCGTCCTCGGGCGCGTACTCGCGGAGCGGCACGCCTTCCTCGGTGCTCTCCGGGACCGCAGGGGACGACGGGACCGCGGCGAGCAGGTCGGCGTCGAGCACGCCCGCGACCTCCTCGGGCGTGCGGTCGGCCGGCCCGCCCACGTCCACGACGACGACGCCCGCGACCGCGCCGCCGAAGCGATCCGTCAGCTCCATCGTCTTCCGGGCGTCGCGCACCGCCGCGGTCTGCGGCGTCGTCACCACGACCACCTCGTCAGCCGCGCCGAGCGGCACGACGGTGTCGTGGCTCAGCCCCGCGCCGACGTCGAGGATCACGACGTCGTAGCGCTCGCGGAGCGCCGCGACGGCGTCCGGGAGGTTCGCGGGGTCGGCGTCGGCGAAGGACTCGACCGCCGCCGCACCCGGAACCACGTCCACGCCGCCGGGGCCGGGGACGGCCGCAGCCGGCGCGTCCACGCCGCCGGCGAGCACGTCGTGGAACGTCGCGCCCGCCGTCTCCACCGCGAGGAGGTCTGTCACGTTCGCCATTCCGAGGTCCGCGTCAACGACGACGACCGAGCGGCCGCTCGCCGCGACCGCCGCGCCGAGGTTCACGGCGGTCGTGGTCTTGCCGACGCCGCCCTTGCCGCTCGCCACGGCGAAGACGTGGTGGTCGGGCATGGTAGCTGTGTAG
>CAZYYH010000104.1:0-6862 GCA_964651725.1 uncultured Halobacteriales archaeon
CGGTCCTCCACGTCGTCCGCGGAGACGTTCGGGCCGGCGGCGCGCGCGATGGCCTCGTAGCACGACCGCGGACCCACGTCCAGCTTCGTCTCGTCGTGCGCGGGGAACACCCGGCCCTGGACGAACCGCGCGACGACCGCGAGTTCGTCGTCCACCGCGGGCTCGTCAGTGGGGTCGGCGACGTCGCGGTCGGCCGCGGCCTCCGAGAGCAGATCGACGACGAGGTCGCGTATCTCCAGGTCGGCTGGCTCGGCCTCGATGGCGGCGGCGTGGTCGGCGAACGCGGCGAACTCCATCGACTCGGGGTAGCTGCCGTCGGGAGTTAAAACGCGCGGAAGCCGGCGTCCGGGTCGTGGACCGTCGGGACGACGCGGTCGCGGCTTTCAAGGCCGTGGCCGACCCACCCCGTCGTATGCGCTCCGACCTCGCGGGGGACGTGGACGAGGTGCTGACCATCGACGCCGACGAGTTCCAGTCGCGCGTCGAGGAGGACGCCGAGGTCATCAAGTCCGAGATCGACGCGGGGACGTTCAACAACCCGCAGGCCATCGTCGGGCTGGAGTACGAGTTCTACGCGGTCGCGGACGACCGGTGGGAGGCGGGGTCGGCGGAGGGGCCGCAGTGCGCGCTCGCGCGGGTGCCGCGCCGACTGCTGGAGTACATCGGGTTCGAGAAGGAGCTCGGCCTCCACAACGCGGAGATGTCGACCAGCCCCCAGCCCCTCAACGAGTACGGGCTGGCGGCCCAGGAGGCGGAGGTGCGCGCGCGGCTGTCGGCCGCCCAGGAGGCTGTCGGGTCGGAGGGCCTGCGGCTGGTGAGCGACGCGATGTGGACCATCCCGCCCGCGGGCGAGACGGCGCGGGAGTACCTCACGGACAGCGTCGAGGTCCGCGGGGTGCGGATCGCGTCGAACATGAGCGACTCCGCCCGGTACCACGCGATGGCGAACAGCCAGCAGTCGGCGGGGATGGTCGTGGACGCGCCCCACGTCCACCTCGAGGCGGACACGGTGATGCCGGAGAGTCTGATCACGTCCATCCAGCCCCACTACCAGGTCGCGCACGCCATCGACCTGCCGACGTACTTCCGGTACGCGCTCCGCTTCGCCGGCCCCCTCCTCGCGCTCGGCGTGAACTCGCCGTTCTTTCCGCCGGACCTCTACGACGACGACGCGACGCCCGACGAGATCCTGCGGGACGCCCACGACGAGCACCGGGTGGGCGTGTTCGAGTCGGTGCTGAACGGCGACGGCCACGAGAAGGTGCGGTTCCCGCGCGACGTGGAGAGCGTCGCGGAGGCCGTCGACCGCGTCGCGGCGGACGCGACGATGGTGCCGATGCCGGTGGAGGAGGGCGACCGGTTCGACGACGAGTTCGCGCACTTCCGGCGGAAGCACGGCACGTACTGGCGGTGGGTGCGGCCGGTGTTCGGCGGGGCGACGCGGTCGCACGCGAACGCCCGCATCGAGTTCCGACCGCTCCCCAGCCAGCCGACGGTGCGCGACACCGTCGCCTTCCAGGCCGCGTTCGCCGGCTTACTCGACAGCCTCACGACGCGCGAGCATCCGCTCGTCGGCCTCGACTGGGAGACGGCGCGCGAGAACTTCTACGCCGCCGCGCGCGACGGCCTCGACGCCGACCTCCGGTGGATAACGAACGACGGCGAGGAGACGACGGACACGGAGCGGCTGTACGCGGATCTCCTCGACCACGCCGAGGACGGCCTGCAGGCCCGCGGGCTCTCGGAGGAGGAGTGTGCGACCTACCTCTGGCCGCTCCGCCAGCGCGCGCGCCACCGTGTGACGCCCGCGAGCTGGAAGCGCGAGCAGGTCAGGGAGCGACTCGACGACGGCGACGAGTTCGCCGACGCCGTCTACGGGATGCAGCGCGCGTACGTCCGGCGGCAGGCGGAGACGCTGATCGAGGGGAGCTTCGCGGACTGGCTGGGACGCGGGCGACAGGAGCTGTAGAAGGGTAGAGCGGGCAGATCGGGCCGTCAGATGACCTCGTCGAAGTCCTTGTGGGACTCGACGGTGAGCTCGTCCTCGGTGATGCGGGCGAGCCAGACGCCGTTGCCGGACGCGGTGTCGCGCTCCACGCCGCTGTAGATGGCCTTCGCGGCGACGCGCGCGCCCTCGTCGAGGGTGAGTCCGGACTCGTACTCGTCCTCGAGGAGACCGAGCGCGTACGGCATCCCGGAGCCGGTGGCGGAGTACTCGTCGGCGAGCACGCTCCCCGCGGGGTCGATGGAGTAGATGTGCGTGCCCTCGTCGTCGACGCCGCCGAGGATGGGGCTGAAGATGAACACGAGACCGCCGCGGAGCATGTTGCTGGTGAGCGTGGAGAGCGCGTCGATGCCCATGTACTCGCCGCGCCGGACCTCGAAGAGATTGGTCTCCGCGCGGAGCGACCGGATGAACGACTGCGCGCCGGCGAGCGAGCCGGCGATGGTCAGCGCGGCGTTCGGCTGGATCTCCGCGATCTTCTTGACGTTCTTGTTGCCGACGACCCGGCCGCCGAGGCTGGCGCGCTGGTCGGTGGCGAGCACGACGCCGTCGGCGGTTTCGAGGCCGACGGTGGTGGTGCCGGTCTTGTGGAGTTCGTCGGCGTCGACGTCCACCTGGTCGGCGTCGGGGACGCCTCCGACCTCGGGCTCGTAGACGGAGGGCTGGTCGCTGGCGAGCCGCTGGAGGTTGCTGGAGAACTCGGAGTCTTGGATAGGGTCGCGCATTGACGACAGGTTGCCCGCGAGTCCTGATAAATCCATCCGTTCGGGGTGCGGGTCGGTCCCGCTCCTGGACCGGCCCGACGAGGGACGGACGGGTACGACTCTCCGGGGCTGGACGACGGTACGAACGAAGGGCGGTCGCTCGACTACTGGGTCCGGGCGTACGCTTCCCCGGTGCGCTCGACGAGGCGGTCGACGGGGAGCCTGACGCCGGCCTGTCGCGCGACGAGCGCCACCGGCAGCAGTGCGATGCCGAGGGCGATGGTGGCCTGGTAGGCGGCCAGGAGTGCGGTGGCGTAGAGCCGTTCGATCATCGGTATGCCGTCCCCAGGCCGGTCCAGTTTATAAGCGTTGTGGCCGACCGCCGAATCACACCCCGGTGCCGTAGTGCGATTATCGTCGAGTCGCCGCGAATCCGACGGAACGTCGGACGTGACGAAGGTGCGACATCGCGGATGACGACGCTACGCCACGCTTTCTCCTAAGTTATGAAGATGATACGCGTAGCGTGCGCGCCCGACCCGTCCGGAATTAAACATCACGAACGTTCGTTCGGGTTCGGTTCGGCCCCACACACGACCGGGTGGAAACGTTCGCCGCCGAGTTCGCGCGGCCGAACCACAAAGCACGAAACCCGGGCGTGCGTTGACTCCGGTATGAACTACCTCGTGGTGATGGAGGCGGCGTGGCTCGTCCGCGACGTCGAGGAGACCGACGACGCGATCGGCGTCGCCGTCAGCGAAGCCGGGAAGCGACTTAACGACCAGGGCCTCGACTACGTCGAAGTGGACGCCGGCTTCACGGAGTGCCCCGCCTGTGGCGAGCCGTTCGACGCCGCGTTCATGGCGGCGAAGACCGCGCTCGTCGGCCTCGTGCTGGAGATGAAGGTGTTCAACGCCGACTCCGCGGAGCACGCCGCCCGCATCGCCAAGAGCGAGGTCGGCGGCGCGCTCCGCGACGTTCCCCTCGAGATCGTCGACACCGCCGAGTTCGAGGACGAGGACGATCTCGGCGAGTAGCCGAAGGTTTATCTATAACCCGCGGTTATCGCCGGTGTGAAACTGCCGACGCCCCAGGATCTCCGGGAACGCCGCACCGACCTCGAGTTGACCCAGAGCGAACTCGCCGACAGGGCCGACGTCTCCCAGCCCCTCATCGCCCGCATCGAGGGTGGGGACGTCGACCCCCGGCTCTCTACTCTCCGGCGCATCGTCGAAGCCCTCGACGAGGCCGAGGGCACCATCGTCCGCGCCGCCGACCTCATGAACGAGGACATCGTGAGCGTCGACCCCGACGACAGTATCACCGAGGCGAATCGGCAGATGCAGTCCCACGGGTTCTCACAGCTACCCGTCATCGACGACGGCGACGCCGAGGGCATCATCACGCTCAGCGACGTCGCACACGCCGGCGAGGACGTCGGCGACGACCCCGTGCGCGAGCACATGGACGAGAGCATCGCCACCGTCTCCCGCGACGACACGCTCGACAAGGTCAGCGATCTCCTCGACCACTACATCGCCGTCTTCGTCACCGAACGCGGCCGGACCGTCGGCATCATCACCGAGGCCGACGTCGCCGCCCGCGTCTCCTAAGCCCCGGCGTCTCCTCCGGACCGTACCGCTCCAGCGCCAGCACCGCGCCGAGGAGCAGTCCGTGGACCGCGCCTGCGACCCCGCCGACCGGCAGCCCCGCAGACAGGCCACCCGACGCCGACCATGCGCCCACCAGCCCGACGACCACGCCGACTGCCCCCCGACACCGACGCCGAGCGCGGTGAACGCCACGTCGGGCGCGTCCCAGGGAGCGGCCCGCTCCAGCAGCGCGCCGACGACGATACCACCACCTGCGCCGTACCCGGCCGCGAGCGCCAGGCTCGCACCTACCACCGTCGCGGCCGTCGCCCCGACGGCCGCACCCAGGACCAGGCCGACCGCCACGCCACGTCCCGAGCCCGGGACCGACCCCTCGCGTGCCATGCCTCCACGTGCAGTGTGGAGACGCAAAACGGTCGTCCCGGCCGGAAGTTCAAATACGAGAGCGAAGCAGACCCGCCGCGACCTGACGAGCCACCCCTGACCGGCCACGCGGTCGCGCGGTGCACCGGTCCGGGTTCCCGACCCGCGTACCGTCAGCACGCCCTCACAGTGGACCGAGCTACAGCTCCAGGCCGCGGATCGCCACGCCGTCGCCCTCGGCCACGCGACCGATCACCCGGCCGTCGGTCGCCGCGGCCAGCGACGCCGCCTCGCTCTCGGGGAGCGCCACCACGAACCCCGTCCCCAGGTTGAACGTCCGGTGCATCTCCTCGTCGGCGACGTTGCCCTCGCGCTGCACGAACTCGAACACGGGCTGTGCGTCGAACGGGTCGGTGACCTCGTACCGGAACTCGCCCATCCGCGAGAGGTTCGTCCACCCACCACCCGTGACGTGTGCGGCCGCGTGCACGTCGTGCTCGCGGAGGTGGTCGAGCAGGTACGCGTAGATGCGCGTCGGCTCCAGCAGCGCCTCGCCGACAGTGCGGTCCTCGTCGAGCGGGAACGGGTCGTCGTAGTCGTAGCGACGCGTCGCGGCCTCGCGTGCGAGCGTCAACCCGTTCGAGTGGACGCCGCTCGACGGGAACCCGACGAGCGCGTCGCCAGCCTCGGCCTCCCCGGGAAACACCGCGTCCTTCGGCGCGAGGCCGACGGCCGCGCCCGCGAGGTCGAACCCTCGGATCACCTCGGGTAACACCGCGGTCTCGCCGCCGACGAGCGCGACCTCGGCCTCCTCCGCACCGGCTGCCAGCCCCTCGCCGAGCGCCCCGGCGAGGTCGTCCGACGGCTCCTCGACCGCGAGGTAGTCCACGAACGCGACCGGCCGCACGCCCGCCGCGACTATGTCGTTGACGTTCATCGCCACGCAGTCGACGCCGATGGTCGAGTAGTCGTCGAGCGCCTCGGCGACGAGGAGCTTCGTGCCGACACCGTCCGTGGCGAGCGCCAGGTAGCGGTCGCCGACGTCGAGCAGGCCCGCGTAGTCGGTGGTGTCGTCGACGTCCCCGACTGCGTTCACGAGCGCGGCCGTCGCCGCCTCGCTCGCGTCGATGTCCACGCCCGCGTCGGCGTACGTGAGTTCCTCGTCGTCCCTGGACATGCAAGAACATGGGCAACCACCGAGGTTAAATGCTGTGGTATATACACAGTCGGGGCAAACGGAGGGGCGTGGCGTCAGAGGAAGAAGAGTACTGCGCCGAGCGCGACCGGGACCGCGAACGCTACGGCGAACACCGGCTTGCTCCAGCTCAGCACCGTGTTGCCGTCAAGCGGGCCGAACGGTAGCATGTTGAACGCGGCGAGCAGGAGGTTGATGCCGACGCCGTACCGCATGAACACCGGGAACTGTAGCGCGAGCGGGAAGAACGCCGCGGCGAGCGCGAGGTTCGTGACGGGGCCGGCGAGCGCGACGAGGCCGTGCTCGCGGTCGCTGAGCAGCCCGCGGTGATGGACTGCGCCGGGCGCGGCGAAGATGAAGCCGGCGAGGCCACCCGCGACGGCGAGCAGCAGCATGCCGTAGTCGGCGCGGAACTCCGCGATCTGGCCGAACCGAACGGCGACGACCTTGTGCGCGAGTTCGTGGAGGAGGAAGCCGGTGCCGACGGTGGCGACCATCGTGAGGAACACCGAGAGGAACTCCGGGGATTGCACGACGCCCGGCCGCTCGAAGAAGAACGTGAACGCGAGCGAGAGCGCGAGCCACGCGACGGCGAGGTCCCGAAGCTCCCTGCGGCCGAACCGCATCAGCCGACCAGCCTCCAGACGGCGTCGACGCTGTTCTCGATGCCGCGGGCCATCGCGTCGGTGACGCCGGCGACGCTGTCGAACGGGCCGCCGATGAGCGGCAGCACGACGAACGGGAAGAGGAAGGAGGCCACCATGCTCCCGACGTTCGTGAGCGCGACGACGGCGATGAGCCGGAACAGCGGCACGTCCAGCATTCGACGGAGGAGGTCCCGGATGGGGCTCTCCTCGTCGCTGAGGATGGCGTTGAGCGTGGAGATGTCGTCGAGGTTCACGGAGAGGTACCGGAGTTCGACGTAGCCCGCGAACCAGCCCGGAGCCAGGAGGGGGTTGAGGCTGGTGAGCCACGCCACCGC
>CAZYYH010000105.1:0-6830 GCA_964651725.1 uncultured Halobacteriales archaeon
GCGTAGGAGTGCTCGAACCGGCCGTTCACCGAGTCGAACGCGTAGACGCCGTACTCGCCGTTGTTGTACGCGGTGAGGTAGCTGCCGCGGTAGCCGTCCACGCCCGTCCAGTAGAAGCCGTTGTAGCCGTAGTGCCGGGCGGTCAGGTTCTCCATCACGACCCCGTCCACGGTGGCGACGACGGCGCTCCGTCGCGTGAACTCCCCGTCGAGTATCACCTCGTTCCGGTCGGTGCCGCGGATGGTGATCCGTGGCGTGTCGATGATCTGTACCTCCTCGTGGTAGACGCCGGGGCCGACGAGCACCAAGTCGTGCGGCGCCGCCGCCGCCACCGCGGCCTGGATGGTGTCGTAGTCGTCGGGCACGCGCCGGACCGCGTGGTCGTCGTACTCGCGTGGATCGCCCCGGTCGGGCTGGCCCGCCCGCATCCCGCTCTCGGGCGGCGTCTCCGCGGCCGCCGCTCCGGCCCCGGCCACGCCCGCCGCGCCCGCGAGCTTCAGCACGTCGCGCCGACGGAGGTCGGTCACGCGCCGACACCACCGGGACGCGGTGCGGTACCGAGTCGCATGGGCTACGTGTAGACGGTCCGGTAGATAAACCCTCGTGTGGCGACGGGTCGAAAACGGCGGAGACGGGCGGAACCAGTCGTCGGAGGGGACGCCGCTTCCTCGTGGAGGCCGACCACCGGGAGCGCGTCGGCGACGACCTCGACTTCGGCGAGCGCGAGGGGGACGCGGTGGTGGTCGGCGTGGGGCCGGCACCGGTCATACGCCAGCACGATCGATCACGTCCGGCCGCGGAGAGCTACACAACCGTCGGCCGCGCGACCGACCCGACGAGGTCAGCGCTTCGGTGCGGCCTCGACGAGCGTGAGGACGCCGAGCAGCCGCCGGTCGGCGCGACGCACCGACAGCCCCGCCGCCTCGACGAGCGCGAGCGGCTCCTGGTTCCACCGGCAGCCCGCCGCCGCGAAGTGGGCCTCCGCGCGCCAGTCCTGGAACCGCGCTATCGGGCCGACGCTGCTGCGGCCGTGCTCGAGCAGGAGGATGCGGCCGCCCGGTCTGCACACCCGCATCATCTCCCGGAGCGCCGCCTCCGGCTCCGGGAACGTGCAGGTCGAGAGCGACGACACCACCGTGTCGAAGCCGTCGTCGGGGAGGTCGAGCGCCGCCGCGTCCATCACGCGGAGGCCGGCGTCGCGGTCGAGGTCGTCGGCCCGCCGCCCGGCGGCGTCGAGCATCTCCGGGCTGAGGTCGACCGCGACCAGGTCCACGTCCGCCGGGAGGTACGGGAAGTTCTCGCCGGTCCCGCACGCCACGTCGAGCGTGCGACCGCGCGCACCCGCGAGGAGGCGGCGTCGATACCGGCCGGTCAGGAGCCGGTTGAGCCGGTCGAGGCGCTCGAACCGCGGTGCGAGGTCGTCGTACACGTCGCGGAGCCCATCCGTCGACATCGCCCGCCGCGAGTCGGTGTCCATGCGGCTCCTCGGATCTGCGAGCGCATAAGTCGGTGGGACGGCCGGTAGCAGGTCGCTACCGGGAGCGCTAGTCGTCGGCGGAGACAGCGTCGTCGCCGCCCGAGACGCCCGTACCCGGACCGACCTCGATGCCGAGGTCGTTTAGCTTGTCGTCGGGCACGACGCCGTCGACCCAGCCGCGGTGCTCGTAGTACTCCTGTTTCATCCGGTCGAGTTCGCAGCACTCGCCCTCGCTCGCGCCCTGGCCGGCGATGCCGTTCTCGCCCGCGAGGAAGCGGTCGGGGAGCGTGTCGTCCGCGCCGTCGAAGCCGACGAGGTTGTTGTAGTAGCGTTCGAGGTTGTAGACGCGCTCGCCGGCCTCCATGAGGTCGTCCTCGGAGTAGTCGAGGCCGGTCATGCCGTTGAACTGGAGGACGTACTCCTCGATGCCCTCCGCGAACGCGTTGAACTTGCAGATGTCGAAGCTGTCACTGATGGCGTGGAGGTCCTGGAAGGCGGCGCAGAGTTCGCCCTTGCCCTCCCACTCGTAGGGATCGACCTTCTCCGGGATGCCGAGGATCTCGGCGGCGGGCGTGTAGCCGCGGAGGTGGCACGCGCCGCGGTTCGAGGTGGCGTAGCCGATTCCCATGCCCTTCATGCACCGTGGGTCGTAGGCGGGCATCGTCTGGCCCTTGACGGAGAGCTTGTTGTCGTGCGCGCCCACCTCGTCGGCGACGCGCTCCGCGCCCTCCGCGAGCAGGTCGGCGAGGTCGTCCTCGCGGTTGGCGACGCGGTCGATCATCTCGACCATCGTCTCGGCGTCGCCCCACTCCAGGCCGTCGCCAAGGCCGTCGAGCTTGCCGTCCTCGGTCATCTCCATGCCCATGGCGAGCATGTTGCCCATGTCGATGGTGTCGAGGCCGACGTCGTTGCACCGATCGATCATGAGCGCGACCTTGTCGCGGTCGTCGTTCATGGAGTTCGGGCCGAGCGCCCACGCGGACTCGTACTCGAAGGACTCCATGCGGACGTTCATGTCCTCGCCCTTGTGGTGGACCTGCACCTCGACCTCCTTCTTGCAGGCGACGGGGCAGGAGTGACACGTCGGCTCGTCCACGAGGATGTTCTCGCGGACGTTCTCGCCGGAGACCTTCTCGGCGTCGATGTTCGGCTCCGAGGGGTCCTCGTCGGCCTCCGAACTCGTGGAGGTGTGCCGGGCGTTCTTCGTCGGCAGCCCGTCCATCTCCTCCGTGATGTTCATGAGGACGTTCGTGCCGAACTGCGACAGGCCACCCTCGTTCGGCGCGGTCACGTCGCTCTCCTGGATGGCCTGCATCGCGGCGCGGTGGCCCTCCTGGAACGTCTCGGAGTCGGCGGGCTTCGGCATCTTCGTCGTGGACTTCACGACGACCGCCTTGAGGTTCTTCGACCCCATCACCGCGCCCGTGCCGCCGCGGCCCGACGCGCGGTCGTCCTCGTTGACGATGCAGGCGTACCGCACCTGGTTCTCCCCGCCCTGGCCGATGGCCATGATGGAGAGGTTCTTGCCGTACTCGCCGTCCGCCTCGACTTCGAGTTCCTCGGCGGTGTCGTGGACGCCGTAACCCCACAGGTGGGAGGCGTCGTGGAGTTCGACCTCGCCGTCCTCGACGTACGCGTAAACCGGGTGCTCGGCCTCCCCCTCGAACAGCAGGCCGTCGAAGCCCGCCCACTTGAGGCGCGCGCCCGACCAGCCGCCGTGGTGGGAGTCCGTGACCGTCCCCGTCAGCGGCGACTTGGTGCAGATGGCGATGCGCCCGCTCATCGTCGTCTGCGTGCCGGACAGCGGCCCGTTCATGAACGCGAGCAGGTTGTCCGGGCCGAGCGGGTCCACGTCCGGCCCCTGGTCGAACACGTACTTCGCGCCGAGCCCGCGCGCCCCGATGTACTTCCTCGCGTCCTCGCCGTCGATGCCTTCGTACCGCACGTCCCCGTCCGAGAGGTCCACGTGGGCGACGTGGTCCTGGAAGCCGCCCATATCAGTCATTGTAAGTCACACCGGTTATGTTGGGTCGGAAACCTGTTAGTCGTTACCACGCCACTGTAACCGGAACTGGTTACGCAGATGCGGGCCGGACCGGGCCGCTCTTCCCGCCTCGGTCCGACGGCCCGGTATGCGTCCTGACCGTCGGTCGGCGCACGCGCGGTGGACGCCCGCCGCGGTCGCCGCAACCGCCGTCATTGCCGCCTCCCTCCTCCCGGCCGACGGCGGCGGAACTGCGACCACCCTGCTCGGCGTCGGCGCGGACAAGTGGCTCCACGCCGCCGGCTACGCCGTGATCGCCGTGCTCGCGGACGGTGCGGACGCCGCGGACGCCGGCCACCGCCGACCGTGGCCGGTCGTCGTCGCGGCAGTCGCCCTGCTCGGTTTCGGCGTCGAACTCGCCCAGCTACCGCTCGCAACCCGCGCGTTCAGCCTGCTCGACGCCGCGGCGAACGCCGTCGGCGCGACCGTCGGCGTCGCCATCCATCGGCTCGCGTGGGCCGTCCGCACACCGCACGGGGACCGCCCACCGGACCAGTGACCCGCGCTACGACAGCCCGGTCTCGCCGACGACGACGCCGCCCCACTCGTGCACCTGCACGAGCCGCCGCGCGACCGGCGGACACACCCACCAGTCGGCGGTCGCCGACGCGCCCTCCGCCGTCGACGCCTCGATGGTGTGCCGGCCCGAGCCCGCGACCGCGTCCGAGATCGTCCGCTCGCCGCCCGACGCCATCCGGACCGTGCGCTCGAACACCACCTCGTCGCCGTCCCGCACCCGGACGGTGAGGTCGTGCGCGCGGTCGTCGCGGTTCACCAGCCGGAGCGTCCCGGTCGCGTCGCCGCAGTCGACGCGGAGACCGTCGCCGACGCGCACGCGGAGGCGCTCGATCTCCGGAACGTGCCAGTCGTACTCGCGGTGCTCGCCCCCGGCGCGCACGGACACCGCGTAGACGCCCGCCGCGCCGGTCACCGGAACGCGGAGCCGCGTCCGCGCCGACACCTCGTACTCGTAGTCGAGAACCGTGCCGTAGAGGTCCGCGACCGCGATCTGGACCGACCGCGGCTCGGCGGTCCCGTTCGCCACGACGAGGACCGCCGGCTCGCGCGCCGTCGCCGTCGACTTGTACGGGAGCGGCCCGCCCGTGCCCTCCCGGGCCGCCGGGCACGACGGTGCGCAGTCCATCACCTCCCAGAACGTCACGCCGTCGGACTCGCTTGGCTCACGGCTCGCTGCGCTCGCCGCTCGCTCGGTCGGTGGCGCTTCCGACGGTCGCGCCACCCGGCGCTCGCCCGACGAGCCGTCCGCCACGACCACCTCCAGGTCGCCGGCGTCCGCCGTCACCCGCCAGTCGTAGGTGGCGCGTCCGCCGTCCACGGTCTCCACCACGACCCGGTACGCGCCGGGTGCGGCGAGCGCGTCCGCGACCGCCACGCGCGCGTTCGCCGTCACCTCGAACGTCCGGCTGAGCACCGGGCGGTCGCCGTCGTACACCGCCACCGTCACGAACCGCGTCGCGTCACCCCGGTTGTCGACGACGACGTCGCGTGGCTCCGACAGCGTCCGCCCGCCGTCGCCGCGGTACGGCAGTCCGGGAGTCGTCGTGGTCCGCGTCGTCGTCATCGACGCCCGGCGCTCGCCGCAGCCTGCGATGCCCGCCAGCCCGACTCCGGCCGCGCGGAGCAGTCGTCGTCGGTTCACGCCGCGCCCGTCTCGCTCCAGCGGGAAAACTGCACCGACGTTTCGGAGCGGCGCTGTCCGGCGTAGCGGGCGGTCCACGCCCGGTCGCGGCGTCGGTCGACGCCCTGCTTAAAAACCACTTGAAGGTTACAAATAATTACATTTGTTACGAATTATTACATTTATTAGGTTTACGGGGGAATCGAGGTTCGAAGGCGACGGCCGTCACCGCCCGTCCGGTTCGCGGCGCGGCCGAGGGTGCGCCGTTCTGCGGGCGACCCCGATCCGAGCGGCACCCCGGAGCTATCGAACGCAATCGGATTTACGATAATCGGAATGATTATCAAAATATTACTTCTATGTTAGACGATATAGTGGTTCGATAACAGACACCACTATTAGGATGGAGACAAACCGAACGTCATGGAATCGAACAGAATTACGCGCCGCACCGTGCTGTCCACCACCGGTGCCGCACTCGCCGCGTCCGTCGCCGGCTGCATCGGCGGGGGTGGCGGCGGTGAGGCCGACACCCCGATGGACGTCACCGAGTGGCCGCCCGAGAACGTCGAGAGCGAACTCAACGTCTGGAACTGGTACGACGACTGGATGGAGTACGCCATCGACGAGTTCCCGAACGAGTACGACGTCTCCGTCTCCAACTCCGGCTACTCGTCGGCGGACCAGTGGTACTCGCAGCTCCAGGCCGGCAACTCCGAGATCGACAACATCGCGGCGACCACCAACTGGGTGGAGCGCTCTATCGAGAACGACTTCCTCCACGAACTCCCCGTCGACGTGATGCCGGCGTGGGAGAACGTCGGCGAGCGCTACAAGGAGATCAGCTCGTACCAGCAGGACGGCAGCGTGTACGCCGTCCCCGAAGCGCTCGTGCTCTACCCGCTCACGTACAACGAGGAGTACTTCGACAGCGCGCCCTCGTCGTGGGGCGTGCTCTGGGACGACGCCCACGAGGGCCAGATCATGATGTGGGACCACTCCACCGTCTCCTGCCAGATCGCCGCGATGTACACCGGGCAGGACCCCATCCAGCCGGACGACTTCGACGAAATCGAGGAGGTGCTCAAACAGCAGAAGCCCCTGCTCAAGACCTACTGGGGCGACTACGAGCAGGGTCAGCAGCTGTTCGTGAACGAGGACGTGGTCGCCGGCCCGCTCACCATGGGCCGCACGTACTCCGCGCGGTTCCAGGAGGACGCACCCGTCCACTACACCGCGCCGGAGGAGGGCGCGATGTACACCAGCGACCTGTTCGTCATCCCGAAGGGCGCACCCAACCCCATCGCGAGTCTCGCGTTCACCAACTGGGGCACCAAGCCCGAGAACGCCGCGAAGCTGTTCGAGACGATGGGCTACAAGCCCGCCGTCGACATCAGCGACCAGCTCTCCGAGGAGGACCAGGAGTTCACGACCTGGCCGGACAGCTGGAATCTGCGGTTCTCGGAGACGCTCTCCGACGACGTGCGCTCGAGGTACGACGAAATCTGGACCGCGGTCAAGGCAGCCTGACAGATGTCGCTGCTCAGCGTCGACGGACTCACGAAGCGCTTCGGCGACCTCGTGGCGGTCGACGACGCCGACTTCGACATCGACGACGGCGAGTTCGTCTCCATCCTCGGGCCGAGCGGCTCCGGGAAGTCCACCATCCT
>CAZYYH010000106.1:0-6770 GCA_964651725.1 uncultured Halobacteriales archaeon
CGGAGAGGTGCTTGCGGACGGCGTTCATCTCGTGGATGGTCGCGCCCGAGTCGAGGAGCGCGTCCGTCGTCGCCCGGAGGTCCGACAGCGTGACGCCGGAAGACTCGCGTTGCTCGTCTTCCGAGCCCTGGCTCGCTCCGCTCACCAGGACGCCGTCCGCGGGCGCGGCGAGCAGCGCGCTCCCGCCGCCCGTGATCACCGCGAGCATCAGCGTGTCCTCGTCCGCGCCCTCGACGAGTTCCAGCACGCGCCGGGTCGAGTTCACGCCCTCCTCGCTCGGCACGGGGTGGTCGCCCGGCAGCACCTCGACGCGCTCCGTCTCCGCCGGGTCGTTCGTCACGACCGCGCCACGGGCGATGCGGTCGCCGAGCACGCCCTCCAGGGCCGCCGCGACTCCCGCGGCCGCCTTCCCGCCGCCGACGACCACGACCTCCTCGAAGTCCGCGAGGTCGTAGGTGTCGTCGTCGATCCGGAGTTCGTCGCCGTCGAGGCGGACCGACTCGCCGATCACGCGCTCCGGGTGGGCCGCCTCGACGCCTGCCTCCACGCAGTCGAGTGCGACCTCGTGCGCTGGCGACCGTTCGAGCGCCCCCCGGTCGCGGATCATCGCGCCAGCTTCGACACCACGCGGTACGCCGCGTCGCGCCACCCCGCCGGCACCAGCCCCGCGAGCGACGCCGCGCCCGCGAGCGGCCCCACCGGGTAGCGCGGCGCGGGATCCGTCACCACCGCCGCGGTCAGGATGGCGTCCGCAACCTCCGCCGGCTGCACCGCGCCCACGCTGCTCACCGCGTACACGTCCTCGTAGAGATGGTACACCGACTCGTAGACGCCCGACCGTTCGAGTTCGTCGAGTTCCTCCTCCGCGCGCTCGTCGAACTCCGTCTCCACCGGCCCCGGCTCCACCAGCACCACGTCCACGCCGAACGGCGCGACCTCCGGCCGCATCGCGTCCGACAGCGCCTCCAGCGCGTGCTTCGACGCCGAGTACGCCCCAGCACCCGGAACCGACACCCGGCCCGCCGCGCTCGACACGTTCACGATGGTGCCGTCCTCCGCCCGACGCATCGCCGGAAGCACCGCACGCGCCAGCCGATGCGGCCCGTACACGTTCACGTCGAACTGGCGGTGGAGGTCGCCGACTTCCACGTCCTCCACCGGCCCCATCTGCGCGTACCCCGCGTTGTTCACCAAGCAGGAAAGCACCCCCTGCTCGTCAACCACCCGGTCCACCACCGACTCCACCTGCGCCGGCTCGGTCACGTCCAGGGCCGCCGTCTCCGCACCCCGCTCTTCCAGATCCGTCACGTCCTCCGGGTCGCGCGCCGTCGCGTACACCGTCCAGTCGTCCTCGATGAACGCCCGCGCCGTCGCCCGCCCGATTCCCGACGAACACCCCGTTATCAGCGCCGTCTCCTCGGCCATACACCGTCTGTCGCCCGCCTAGGACGTAAACGGTGGTGGTCACTAGGTCGAGTAAGGGGTACTTCAGTCGGTTTCGTAGCGGTCGAGGCCTCGTTCCGAGCGACTGCATTTCCGAACGCCCCGGCGCGCGCTGCTCCAACTGTGCCGCCACCGCCTCGAAAGTCCCACCCCCGTCGGTCGTCGGCCCGAGAAGCGCAGGCTGATCAGTCGGGCTGCGAGCACCGAGAGGCCGATTGCCGAACTGAAGGGGAAAACCGGCGCGGGCGGGACTGAAAGGGGCGGCGCGGTCGGGGAAGCACGACCCCTCAAGCACCACAGGCGCGACCGAAGGGAGTGCCGAGGAGCGCAGAGCGGGTCGCGCGACCCGAGCGCGCCGGGGCTTTCGAGAAGGCAGCAACGATGCAGGAAGCCAAGCCGACACCGGAACAGAACCGCACTGAACGCACACTTAGCCACCCTTCAGCTCGTCGGCCATCCTATCAGCCAGTCTCGTCGGTTCGGGGAGCTTGTAGCCGCCGGAGAGGGCGAGGACGAGGTCGGCGGTCGTCTCGGCCCCGATCCGGTGCCCGGGGCTGACGTAGAGCGGGTTGACGTGGCGGCGTTCGGGGTCGGGGTACTGCCGGGACTGGACCGCGTGGCCGATGACGGGCCAGTCGCCGCCCTCGTTCACGGGTTCGACGCCGTCGTCGGCGTCGATGGGGACGCGTACGCCCTCGGGCAGGGGGTCGTCGAGGGGGTCGCGCGGGGTGCCACAGAGCAGGTTCTTGGCGACGCCGATTGCGGGCGCGTCGTAGAGGACGCCGACGTGCGTGGCGATGCCGGCCTGGCGGAAGTGGATGCGGCCGGAGCCGTCGATCACGAGCAGGTCGGGGTCGACGGCGAGACCGTCGAGCGCGTCGACGATGGCGTTCGCCTCCCGGAAGGAGAGCAGCCCGGGGATGTACGGGAGTTCCAGCGGCGCGCTGCCGCCGGAGCGGGCGACGACCTCGCCTCCCCGGAGCGCGACGGCGGCGCTGACGGCGCGGTCGTCGGTGAACGCCTGGTCGACGCCGGCGACTACCGGGGGGTCGACGGGCGCGTCCGGCGGCTCGTCGCCGAGCGTCGCCTGTCCCTCGTCGGGGGTCGCGTCCAGCGACACCGCGACCGGGTCGAAGCCGAGATCGTCGGCGAAGATGGCGTCGACGGCGAGGTCGCGCTGGAGGTCCTCCATCTCGGCGCGGGCGAGCGACGCGTCCGGGAGGAACGCGGGGCGGACGACGCGCATCTCAGAACCGGCCGCGGCGGCCGGGGCCGCCCGGGCCGCCGCCCCCGCCGAACTGGAGCTGGTTCGGCGCGCGCTCGCCGTCGCGCTTGAGTTTCAGGCCGTACACCAGGCCGAGGCCGAGACCGGCGAGGTGCGCGAGCTGTGCGGTGCCGCCCGCGCCGATGCCGCCCACGCCGCTCGCCAGCACCGAGTAGCCGGCGAACAGCAGCGTGGCGATCCAGAGCGGCATCGGGATGATGAAGTAGAGGTAGATGCGGAGGTTGGGGTTGAGGACGGTGAGCACGCCGAGGATGGCGGCGATGGCACCGCTCGCGCCGAGGACGGCGCTCGTCTCGCCGAGGAACAGCGCCGCGCCGACCTGCGCGAGGCCGGCGATCGCGCCCGCGACGAGGAACAGCGCGGTGAACTTCTTGGAGCCGACGCGCTGTTCGACCACCGGCCCGAAGAAGTAGAGCACGAGGCTGTTCACGAAGATGTGGAAGAAGCCGTACGGGCTGTGCGCGAACACCGACGTCACCCACGTCCAGAGGTAGGTGACGTTCTCGCTGGAGAGCAGGAACAGGTTCGAGAACAGCCGCGGGTCCTGCAGGCCGTAGAGCACGACCATCTCCGCGGCGAACGTCGCCCATATCAGTCCGAGGAACACGTACGTCATGTTCCCGCGGAAGTAGCCCAGGGGGCCGCCGGGTCCGGAGTCGACGCCGACGCGTTCGAGGACGCCGCGCGAGGAGCCGCCCTGGTCGCGGACCGAGTCGTCGAACCCGGAGCCGAACACGCCGTCGGGGTCGTCCCAGCCCTGCAGCCCCGGGCAGTCGTGGTTCTCCGGGAGCCGATGCTCCGAGCAGTACGTCCCGCCGCACATCCGACAGTTGTACGGCATCGGCTCCTCCTTCCCGCACCGATCACACGTCGCCATTGCGCGCGGCTTGGGGGCGAGTAATAAAGGGACTTGTGGTATCGGGGGTCGGGCGGCGCGACCGGAGGGAGCGCCGCCGACTGCGCGAGCCGGGCGGCTCGAACGCAGTGAGAGCCGCCGAACGAACGAGCGGCGACCGCAGGGAGCCGCGAGCCGGGCGGCTCGAACGGCCGGGCCGGTGGGCCGTCAGCGAACGGTCGCGCGCCGGCCGCGCTGCCACACGTACAGCAGCGCCGACGCGGGCGGACCGACGAGGATTCCGAGCAGGCTCAACGGGGGAAGACCGACCAGCGCCGGGCCGAGGAACGTCCAGGCGACCGCGGAGATCGGAGCGACGAGCGCGTACGACCACGCGAGCGGGACGCCGGTGCCGTGCCGTTCGAGCGCCCGACTGTCGAGTTCGCAGAGCACGGCGAGCGAGACGGTCGCCAGTGCGCCGACGGCGAGCAGCGCGCGCGTCGGGGATTCGGGGACGAGGAAGGTGAGGGCCGGCGTGGCACCCCAGCAGACGCCGAGTGCGAGTATCGGTCGCCGGTGGCCGACGTCGTGGAGGGACGGACGGGCGGATTCGGTCGCCATGCCGCGTGCTACCGGGATGGGCGGGATAGTCGTTGCGGTGGGCGGCGGCGCCGTCCGCGACGGGGCGGCCGAGCCGTGCGGTGTGAGAGGCTCTCCGCGCGGGACACGCTTTTAGGCCCGGCACGCCGAACTTCATCCGTGCAAGAGTACGAGCGGAAGCAGCTCCTGGAGCGCATCGAGCGCGAGGGTGCGACGGTCGGCGCGTCGATCCCCGAGACCATCGAGGTCCAGGGCGAGACCCTCGACCTCCGGGAGTTCGTGTTCGAGGTGAAGCGCCTCGACCGGGTGCCGGCGGACAGGCAGGAGGAGGTGGCGGAGGCGAAGAAGAACCTCCGGCGCGAGCGGCTGCAGCGCAAGCAGCGCGTCGAGCGCGGCGAGGTGAGCCGCGAGGAGGGCGAGCGGCTGGCACGGGACGTCGTCGGCATCGACCGCGCGCTGAACGCGCTGGAGAGCCTGGGGCCGACGGATCTGGAGGCGGAGATGCGAGCGAAGGAGACGGCGGACGAGAAGCGGTGGTACGACTTCCTGAAGCAGGTGCTCGGCCACGACGACGCGTCGCGGAGGCGGGGCCGATGACGAGGACGCGGGCGTGTCCGGCGACGGGTCGACGGGGGCGGCGATGAGCCGGAACGCGGAGGTCGCGGCGCGGCTCGAGGAGTTCGCGGACTACCTCGCCGCGAAGGGCGTCGAGTACAAGCCGCGGGCGTACCGCCGGGCGGCGGACAACGTGCGCGACCGTCCCGAACCTGTCGAGGAGCTAGCGACGGAGGGCCAGGACGCGGTCGAGCGCATCGAGGGCGTCGGCGACGCCATCGCGGGCAAGATCGTGGAGTACGTCGAGACGGGCGAGATAGCGGAGCTGGAGGAGCTCCGGGAGGAACTCCCGGTGGAGCTGTCGGAGCTGCTCGCGGTGGAGGGCGTCGGCCCGAAGACCGTCGGCGCGCTCTACGGCGCGCTCGGCATCCGGACGCTCGACGACCTGGAGGCGGCGGCGGAGGCCGGCGAGATCCGCGAGGTGGAGGGGTTCGGCGCGAAGACCGAGCAGAACATCCTCGACAACCTGGAGTTCGCCCGACGGACCCGGGAGCGCGGGCTGCTCGGCGAGGCGATGCCGCTCGGCCAGGAGACGAAGGCGTACCTCGCCGGCCACGAGAGCGTGGGGCGGTGCGAGGTCTGCGGGTCGCTCCGGCGGTGGCGGGAGACCATCGGGGACGTGGACGTGCTGTGCGAGGCCGCGGGGGCGGAGGACGCCGAGGACACCGAGGACGCGCTGGAGACGGTCGTGGACGCGTTCACGGACTGGGAGCGCGCGAGCGACGTGATCGAGGCGGGCACGAACAAGGCGAGCGTCCGGGTGAGCGGCGAGCGCGTCGACCTCCGCGTGGTCGTGCCGTCGGAGTTCGGGAGCGCGCTCCAGTACTTCACGGGGAGCAAGGAGCACAACATCCGCTTCCGGAACCACGCCATCCGCCAGGACCTGAAGGTGAACGAGTACGGCGTGTTCGACGTGGGCGAGGTCGACGACCCGGACGCGGGCCAGCGCGTCGGCGAGCGCGTCGCCGGCGAGACCGAGGAGGGGATGTACGAGGCGGTCGGCCTGCCGTGGATGCCGCCGGAGCTCCGCGAGGACCGCGGCGAAATCCAGGCGGCAGTCGAGGATCGCCTCCCCGATCTCGTGACGGAGACGGAGATCCGCGGCGACCTCCACGTCCACACCGAGTGGTCGGACGGCGACGACACGGTCGCGGAGATGGCGGCGAGTGCGGCGGCGTTCGGCCACGACTACCTCTGCATCTCCGACCACGCGACCGGCCCGGGGATGGTCGGCGGCGTCGGGCTCTCCGACGACGAACTCCGCGAGCAGCTCGCGGAGATACGGGCGGTCGCCGACGACGCCGACGTCGACCTGCTCGCGGGCGTGGAGACGAACCTCGACGCCGAGGGCGGCCTCTCGACGGCCGACGACGTGCTCGCGGATCTCGACCTCGTGGTGGCGTCGCCGCACAGCGCGCTCGACCAGGACGCCGAGACCGCCACCGAGCGGCTCGTCCGCGCCGTCGAGAACCCGCTCGTGGACGTGCTCGGCCACCCCAGCGGCCGGATGATCAACCAGCGCTCCGGCCTCGACTTCGACGTGGAGCGCGTCGCCGGGGCGGCGGCCGAGAACGACACCGCACTGGAGGTCAACAGCAGCTACTACCGGCTCGACCTCCCGGGCGAGGCCGTCCAGACCGCGGTCGGGGCGGGGGCGACTATCGCCGTCAACACCGACGCGCACCGCCCCGGCGACTATGACCACGTCACCTACGGCGTCCACACCGCGCGCCGGGGCTGGGCGGAGACCGCGGACGTGCTGAACGCCCGCGACCCCGACGGCCTCCGCGCGTTCCTGCACTGACCGTGGCGTCTCCCTCGGACTCCCGGCTCCTTCTCGACGCGATGCTCGGGAAGCTGGCGACGTACCTCCGGATGTGCGGCTACGACGCCGCGTACGCGCTCGACCGCGGCGTCGAGGCCGACGACCGCCTGCTCGCGCTCGCCCGCGACGAGGACCGGACGCTCGTCACCAGGGACGAGGAACTCGCG
>CAZYYH010000107.1:0-3123 GCA_964651725.1 uncultured Halobacteriales archaeon
CAGGTCGAGGTGGACCCACTCGTAGGTCGGGTTGCCCGCGAACTCGGGGAACACCTCGGCGAGGGCCGTCCATTTCTCCCGGTTGCTCGCCGACCCAGTTATCCGATCTTCGGGCACGCCGCGCTTTCGCATTAGCTCCCAGACGTAGTGGTCAGTCGCGCCCTCTACCTCCCAGATGTCGTTCCATCCGTCGTCGTCGGCGACCTCCGCGACGTCTACGTGGCTGTGCGGGTCGAGTATCGGCGCGTCGCTGATCTCGTCGTACAGCCGCTTCGCGGCGCCGCTTTCGAGGAGATACGCCTCGTC
The DNA here is from genome assembly GCA_964651725.1 of uncultured Halobacteriales archaeon. GTDB lineage: Archaea > Halobacteriota > Halobacteria > Halobacteriales > Halobacteriaceae > CAZYYH01. The sequence continues at coordinate 307 of CAZYYH010000107.1, forward strand.
GAGAAATGCCATGGAAGCGTTGTTTGCGAGGCAGGTGATAAAGGGTACGTCCGAGGCGTCACTCCATCGTGACCGTCACGTGGCCGTCGAAGTTGAGGATGACCTTCTGGGCTACGTCGCCGAACAGCACTTTCCCGGTCGGCGATCGGCGGCGCCCGACGAGGAAGATGTGGTCACAGCCGCTCGCGTTCGCGGCGTCGAGTATCTCGTCGGCAACGGCGTCGTCCTCGGCAACTGCGGAGGCGATATCGAATTCGGGCAGCTCGTCCGCGTCGAACACGTCGTTTGCGACCTCGTTGACGATGCCCGTCACGAGGTCGTGGGCGCTCGCAGGGGTGAAGGTTGTGCCCTCGGCCTCTCCGGCAGCCTCCAGCGCGTCTGCCTCCTGATCTACCTCGTCAGGGGTGACCCACGAGAACAGCTCGAGGTCGGCCCCGGTCGCGCGGGTGATTTCGACCGCTTCCGCGAGCAGGTCTCTGTGTGTGTCGGTGTCGTCGAGTACGACGAGCGCTCGATCCATGGTGTTCGGTCCATGCGCCGAGGGGACCATAAAGATACCTCCCGCGACGAGGCTGGTCAGGCACAGCAGTCGGGGTCGAAGCTCTCGACGGAAGCCAGGTAGCGGTTCGACCGGGGCGGCCTACCGGTCGGTACGGTACGTTTCGAGCGTGTCGTCGTCGATCTCGATACCGAGTCCCGGTGATTGGGGCACGTCGAGGTTCCCGTTCGAGGGGTCGAAGGGGGTCTCGAGGAGGTCGTCGCGTAGCGGGTTGGGGCTCCGGTCGAACTCGACCATCATCGGGTCCGGCACGTTCCGTGTGTGGGGGTAGTTGGGGACGCTCGCGGCGAACTGAACCGCGGCGGCGAGCCCGACCGCACTATTCCAGATGTGGGGCCTGACGGCGACGTTCTCGGTGCTCGCCAAGTCGGCGATGAACTTCGCCTCCGAGAGGCCGCCACAACGCGAGAGGTTCGGCTGGACCACGTCGACGTGTCGGTCGTCGATGAGCCGCTTGAACTCGAATCGGCCGTAGTGGGCCTCGCCGGCGGCCAGTGGCGTGTCGATGCGCTGCTTTATCTCCCGGTAGCCCGAGAGGTTCTCGGGCGGGACGGGCTCCTCTATCCACGTGATGTCGTACTCAGCGATTTCCTTCGCCGTCTCGATGGCCTGGCGCGGACGGTAGTTCCCATTCATATCCACCATCAGGCGGGCGTCGTCGCCGAGTTTCTCGCGGGCGATGCGGACCCGCTCGACGTCCGCTTCGGTGCCTGTACCTATCTTTATCTTCGCCGCTGTGAACCCCTCATCGACGGCCTTCTCGATGGGCTCTGCTATGGGCCGGTCGCTCTCGGCGTAGTACATCGTCGAGGCGTAGGGGAGGAGACTCTCGGTCTCGGTGCCGCCAAGCAGGCGGTAGACGGGTCGTCCTGCGACCTTCCCACGGATGTCCCAGCAGGCCACGTCGATGGCGCTGACCGTGCTCTGGACGAACACGCTCCCGCCGAAGTGATACGGGTCCGTGTAGGAGCGCTCCGCGAGCGACCCGGCGTCGTAGGGGTCCATCCCGACGACGTCCTCACGGAACAGTTCGTCGACCGTCGCCTCGACGACAGAGCCGGGCGCGAACGCTTCGCCCCAGCCGACGGTGCCGTCGTCGGTTTCGAGTCGAACCAGCGTCGTCTCCCGCTCGTGCCCGAAGCCCCGCGCGTCGCCTAGCCCTTCGCCCTCGGTGAGTGAGTACGAGATGGGTATCACGTCGAGTTCGGTTATCTCCATGGTCGGTGGGGAGGTTGCGCCTGGCAAATAGCTTGCGTTGAGGGAACGAGCCGGGCTGGCGGGACAGGAGCCGCGGCAGAGTTTTCAATCCCCGTCGTGAGGGGACGCACAATGGAACCGGAGACACTCCGCGAGCGGTTCGAGGACGTTGCGTTCACGACTGCCGTACCGTTTAGCGACGACCGAGAGCGCGTGCGCCACGACGCGCTCGTCGAGAACCTCGAATCGATGTACGACGGCGGCGCGCGCCTATTCGTCCCGTGTGGCAATACCGGCGAGTACTACTCACTCACCGACCAAGAGCGGGTCAGTGTCGTCGAGACCCACGTCGAGACGCTCCCCGACGACGCCACGATCGTCGCGGGCGCGGGCGGGAGCGTCGGCGAGGTGACAGCGCTCGCGGAGGCGTACGAGGCGGTTGGCGCGGACGCGCTGCTGGTGATGCACCCAGGGCACACGTACATCAACCAGTCCGCGCTGGCGGCGTACTACCACGACGTCTGCGACGCTACTGATCTCGGCATCGTCGTCTACAAGCGCGGTCCGGAGATAACGCGCGACGTGCTGACCGAAATCGCCGCCCGCGAGGACGTAGTCGCGGTGAAGTTCGCGGTGAACGACGTCGACGAGTTCTCACAGACCGTCGCCGAGGGGCCCGAGGACGTGACGTGGGTGAACGGCATCGCCGAGCGTTTCGCCGTCTCCTTCGCAATCGAGGGCGCGACGGGGTACACTACCGGCCTCGGTAACTTCGTCCCGGAGGCGACGCTCGCGCTGTTCGACGCCCTCCAGGACGAGAACTGGGAGCGCGCCCGCGAGCTCCGTGGGCTCCTGCGACCCCTGGAGAACCTGCGGACGGAGCCGGGGCCGGGTAACGAGTTGCACGCAGGCAACAACGTCCCGCTCGTGAAGTACGGGCTGGACCTCGCTGGCCTCACCGGCGGAACGGTTCGCCCGCCGCTGCACGCTCTCTCCGACGCCGACGAGGACCGCGTCGCCGAGCAGTACGAGCGAATCGAGGCCGCGTCCATCTAGGTCGA
>CAZYYH010000107.1:3223-4906 GCA_964651725.1 uncultured Halobacteriales archaeon
CCGCAGTTTCACTCGTCGTCGTAGTGGAACTCCGTCCACGGCCCTTCCTGGAACGGGTACTCCTCAATCACTCCGAGGTCGACATCCACGCCGATGCCCGGTGCGTCCGAGAGCGAGAGTTCACCGTCGGTCACGTCAGGCTTGCCCTCCACGATATCGAAGGCCAACTCAAAGGGGTACATCCCGGGGTCAGGCGTGTACTCCGTGAGCAGTGGGTCGTCCTCGAAGACGGGGTACTCCAGCAGCGACACTTCGGGGGAGGCGGCGACGAGGTGGGCGTTGGCCATCAGTCCGAACCACGTGCCGAAGTTGTGCGGGACGAACTCCACGTCGCGGCCCTGGCAGAACTCGACGGCGGGCCCACAGCCCGTGAATCCCTCGTGGTGGCGCACGTCGCCCTGGAGGAAGGAGACGGCTCCCGTCTCGCCGAGCGCCAACAGGCCCTCGGGGGACTCCTCGCTCTCGCCGCCCGCAAGCGGGGACCCCGTTCCCGCGAGTTCGCGGTAGCCGTCGTAGTCGTCCGGTTCGACCGGCTCCTCGATCCAGTAGGCGCCGTGCTCTTCGGCGTGGGTGAGGAGGTCTCGGACCGCTTCGCGCCCGTAGGACTCGCCGAGCTTCCACCACGTGTGTACGTCGAGCATGATCTCGATATCGTCGCAGGCCGCCGCCAGGCGTTCGACGGTCTCGCGGTCGCCTTCGACGCCGATTCCGGGACGGTACTTGTAGCCGAAGAAGCCCGCGTCCTCCAGCACCTCGGCCTGCTCGACGTACCCCTCTGGCTCCATGTACATGCCGGCGCTGGCGTAAAGCGGCATGTTCGTCGTCGGATCGGTGTCGAACTCGTCGGCAAGGAGTTCGTACACCGGCTGCCCCTCCTCCTTTCCCTTCAGATCCCACAGCGCCACGTCGACGGCGGAGATGGCCTCCGTGCGGAGGTTCACTGCGAGGTCCGTCTCCCGGAGGGGGACGTGGGCGTCCTCGGGCGCTTCGACGGTCTCGCCGACGAGCGCGTCCGCGATCTCGTCGTCGACCACGTCCGCGAACGTGCCCTGTGAGTCGCCCTCGAAGTACTCCTTCATCGAGGAACTCGACGCGCCGGCCGTCGCGAACCCCTGTCTGCCGGTCGTGGTCTCGACGACGACCAACACCACGTCACGCTTGTTCAGGCGCCGGCTGCCGCCGTGGAACGGCCGGTCCTGAACCGGTTCAATTGGCGAGGAGAGCGCGTAGCCCCGAACGTCGCTTATCTCCATGGTGGCGAAACAAGACGGCCGGAGAGTCTTAAAGCCACGAGAAGCGCCGACGGCTCCGAAAGCGTTTACCCGCGAGCGCGCCGGGATTTCGCATGGCCGAACACACCCGCTACGGAACGAAAATCGACGACGGGACGCTGTTCGTCGAGGGAACGACGGGCGAGTGGCTCGAAGTGGGGACGATGTCGGACGTGACCGACCTGGTCGGCGAGACGTACACCATCGAGTACACCAACAGGCAGGCGGCCGCAGCGTGGATCGACACCGACGAGGACAACACCATCACTGTCGACGTCCGGGAGCGCGTCGCGGAGATGACGTTCGACGGCGAGTTCGTCGACGAGCTCGAGTCGGCGAGTCCCACCGAGACAGTCCAGGCGGGACACCCCGAACGGACCGAACGGTTCGCCGCGCTGCTTACCGACGCCCT
>CAZYYH010000107.1:5006-6717 GCA_964651725.1 uncultured Halobacteriales archaeon
GCATGGTCGACGACAGCAGCCGGAGCGCCCCTACGACGGCGAAGCCAACGACGACGATGAGTGTCGAAGAGAAGACGGCCCGGTACGGCTGCCCAGACTCCGACGATGTGGACATCACGGTCGCCAAGGACGGGAGCGGCGACCACGAGACGGTCCAGGCGGCCATCGACGCGGCCCCCCGCGGGGAGTGCAAGGAGACGACGATACTCGTCGAGCCTGGCACCTACAAGGAGAAAATCGAGCTGCCGGCGACCAAACACGACGTGACGCTCGTCGGCGAGGACGTCCAGAACACGATCCTCACGTACGACGACTACAACGGGAAGACCGACCAGATGGGTACCTCCGAGTCGGCGAGTTTCTTTATCAACGGCCGGGACTTCACTGCGCTAAACATCACGTTCCGGAACACCGAAGGGCAGACCGCTCAGGCCGTCGCGGCCCGCACCGACGCGGACCGCGTCGCGTTCATGAACTGCCGATTCATCGGCGGGCAGGACACGCTCTACACGTACAAGCGCGGCGCGCGCACGTGGTTCAAGGACTGCTATATCGAGGGCGACACGGACTTCATCTTCGGGCGCTCGTCGGGCGTCTTCGAAAATTGCCAGATTCACAGCATCGGACAGGGGTACATTGCGGCGCCTGCCCAGCCCGAAGACTCGGAGTTCGGCTACGTATTCAAGGACTGTCTCCTCTCGAAATCCGACGACACGTCTTCCAGATCCGTCTATCTCGGCCGGCCGTGGGAGCCGTACGGACAGACCGTCTATCTAAACACTGTGATGGACGACCACGTCCGCCCGCAGGCGTGGGACCCGTGGCCAGAGGAGGACCACGACGACAAGACCGAGACGGCGTACTTCGCGGAGTACGACAACCAGGGGCCGGGCTACCAGCCCGATCGGCGTGTGAACTGGGCGCACATCCTCGACGACTCCGGGGCCGAAGCGTACACCCTCGACAACGTGCTCGGCGACTGGGACCCGATGAGCTGCGAGGCGTTTCAGAGCTAGACGGGAGGACTTATTCTCCGCCCGTCGGAAACGGCGTGTATGACCATTCAGGTCACGGTGTGGAACGAGAACGTCCACGAGACCGAGGAGTCCGAAATCGCGGAGCTCTATCCTGATGGCATCCACGGCGCCGTCGCCGACGCGATCGCAGCGGACGGCCACGACGTACGCACCGCCACGCTCCAGGAGACGGAACACGGCCTCACCGAGGAGGTCCTGGACGATACCGACGTACTCGTCTGGTGGTCCCACTGCGCGAACGACGAGGTGCGCGACGACGTGGCAAGCCGGGTCGTCGACAGGGTCCACGAGGGTATGGGCTTCGTCCCGCTCCACTCCGGGAAGAACTCCAAGCCGTTCACGGAACTGATGGGCACGACGTGTAACATCAAGTACCGCCACGGCGGCGAAACGGAGCGGGTGTGGGTCGCCGATCCCGGCCACCCCATCGCGGACGGCCTGGACGAGTGCTTCGAGATCCCGTCCACGGAGATGTACGGCGAGCCCTACGACGTCCCCGAGCCGGACCGGACCGTGTTCATCTCCTGGTTCGAGGGCGGCGAGGTGTTCCGTTCGGGCATCTGCTATCGGCGAGGCCGCGGGCGAATCTTCGCATTCCGCCCCGGCCACGAGGCGTACCCCATCTTCTTCCAGGACGAGGTGCGAACCGTCGTTCGCAACGCCGTCGAGTGGGC
>CAZYYH010000108.1:0-6693 GCA_964651725.1 uncultured Halobacteriales archaeon
CCTCCAGTAGGTTGAGGATCTGGGCCTGCACCGACACGTCGAGCGCGGAGACCGGCTCGTCCGCGACGATGAAGTCCGGGTCCACCGCCAGGGCGCGCGCGACGCCGACGCGCTGGCGCTGCCCGCCCGAGAGCTCGTGCGGGTAGCGGTCCGCCGCAGACGGCTCCAGCCCCACGTTCTCCAGGAGTTCCGCCACGCGCTCGCGGCGGTGGCCCTTCGCCAGCCCGTGGATCTTCAGCGGCTCCATCACCGTCTGGCCCACCGTCATCCGCGGGTCCAAACTCGACAGCGGGTCCTGGAAGATCATCTGCATGTCCTTCCGGCGATCCCGGAGGTCGTCGGGGTCGAGACCGCCGAGGTCGGTACCCGCGAACACGACGGTGCCGTCCGTCGGCTCGTCGAGGTGGAGGATGGCGCGGCCCGCCGTCGACTTCCCGCAGCCCGACTCGCCGACCAGCCCCAGCGTCTCGCCCTCGTACACGTCGAGGTCGATGCCGTCCACCGCCTTCACGCTCTCCGCCTCCAGCCCGAGCCACTCGTCGAGCATCCCCTCGGCGCGCGAGAAGTGCTTCTTCAGGCCGTCGACCTCGACGAGGCGGTCGCCGACCTCGTGATCCGCGACCGTGACACCCCCCTCGACGCCGTACTCGGACGTGTCGAAGTCGTCGAGGATGCATTTCGACCGGTGGTCGACGCCGTCGCCGCCGTGCTGGAGGTACGGGATCTCGCCCTCGCGGCACTCGGGCTGTGCCCACGGGCACCGGTCCGCGAAGTGACAGCCGTCGGGCAGGTCGATGAGGTCCGGCACGTTCCCCTCGATGGGCGTCAGCCGCTGCTTGTCCTCCGACGGGATGGACTCCAGGAGCGTGTACGTGTAGGGATGCGAGGGGTTGTGGAATATCTCGTCCACCGGCCCCTCCTCCACGATCTTGCCCGCGTACATCACCGCGACGCGGTCGCACGTCTCCGCGACCACGCCCAGGTCGTGCGTGATGAACAGGACCGACATCCCGAACTCGTCCTGGAGGTCGTTGACGAGGTCGAGTATCTGCGCCTGGATGGTCACGTCGAGCGCCGTCGTCGGCTCGTCCGCGATGAGCAGCTGTGGCCGGCACGCGAGCGCGATGGCGATGAGCACGCGCTGGCGCATCCCGCCCGAGAACTCGTGGGGGTACTCGTCGACGCGCGTCGCCGGCTCCGGAATGCCGACCTCCGCCAGCATCTCGACGGTGTCGTCGACGACGGCCTCGTCCAGTTCCTTCCCGCCGATCTTCGGCAGTATCTCCCGGACCCCGTTCAGCCAGGTGTCTTTCTTCTGGCCGCCGTACTGGTGGAGCCGCAGGCTCTCCGCGACCTGCTCGCCCACCGTCACCGCCGGGTTCAGCGACGTCATCGGGTCCTGGAATATCATCGACATCTCGCCGCCCCGCACGTCACGCATCGCCGACTCCGGTGCCGCCGTCAGCTCCACGGTCCCCGACTCGGGGTCCGCGAACCCGCCCGGATACGTCTCGGCGAACGCCTCGGCCAGCTCGGCGTCGTGGAACGTCACCTCGCCGCCCGCTACCCGGCCCGGGTCGTCGACGAGCCCCATCGCCGACAGCGCCGTCACGCTCTTCCCCGACCCGGACTCGCCCACGAGGCCGACCGTCTCGCCCTCCTCTATAGTGAGGTCGACGCCGTCGACGGCCTTCACCGCCCCACGCTCCGTGTCGAACTGCGTCCGCAGGTTCGAGAGAGACAGTAGCTCCGTCACTACCACCAGATTGGCGGGCGTGCGAAGAAATACCTTGTGGGACGGAAGCTGGCTCGTCCCCGGTCCAGCCGCCGACCAGGGATGCCAACCCTTTTTGCGCTCCCCGACGCCCCTCACGATATGAGCGACCCCGACGAGAGCGACCCCGAGGACGAACCACCAGTGGACCCACAGCAGGCCGACCCCGAGATGGGGGCAGGTGCGAACGTCGAGGCGATGAACTTCTGGGACGACATCCTCGCCGACATGGAGGCGACCGCCGCCGAGTACGACGAGCGCGGCTGGGAGACGCTCCAGCTCCACCCCGGCGACGTCGTGGCGCTCTCCGGCGAGACCCCGGAGGGCGACCGCACCGAGCGGTTCGGCCTCGACGTGCTCGTCCCCGACGACGAGTTCGAGGAGATCGAGGCCCTCGTCACCGGCGGCGTCGCGTTCGACACCTACGAGGTGTACAAGGCGGTCGCAGGCGGCCTCGTCCTCCTCGTCGTCGCCATGGAGGACACCGACGCCGAGACCGCCCTGCTCTACCCCGCGTACTACCGGATCCGCGACGACGACACCACCACGCTCTTCGACCGCGCCCGGGAGGAGGGCGCGCTCTACTCCTACCTCCGCCGACTCGACAACCGTCACGTCGAACTGCGGCACGACGACCCCTCGCTGTTCGAGCCGCCCGAGGAGAGCGAGGAGGAGTGACGTAGCGGCCGAGACTTTTTACGGGAGAGCGAACGCTGGAGAACGGTGCGAAGTTGGTTGTCGAGATCCGCGAAGACAACAGTCGAGTCGGGTTCGACGCGTCGAACGGGCCAGGGCCGCCACTACTCCGCTTCGTGCGCTTCGGCCTCGTGCGCTTCCGATTCGAACTCGTGACCGCACTCGGGACAGCAGATGCCCTCGTTCCGGAGTTCGTCGCTGGACTGCCGGACCTCGCGCATCACCGTCGAGATGCGGTCCTCGGCTTCGAGTTCCTCCTCGACCGTCAGGTCGACGCCCTCGACTTCGAGCAGGAACTTGGCGACCTCCGTCACCTCGTACATCAGGTCGTCGAGTTCGTCGGCGGTGAAGAAGTCGCACATCGCGCCGTAGAGGAAGGTAGCGCCGGCCTGCCGCACCTTGTCCTCGAACGCGGAGCGCGCCTGGTTGACGGCCTGCGGCGTGTACGTGTCGGTCATGAACGGGACGAGATACGGCAGGTTCTCGCCGATCTTCGTCATCTCGACGCCGGTCTCCGTGCGGAAGTCGGCGCAGAGCCGCGCGATGGCCCACTCGCGCGCCGTGATGTAGGTGCGGTCGCGCAGGAACTCGTTGACGCGCTCGTACTGCGCGCCGTCCATCTTCGTGAACCGGTCGTACTTGCGGACGTCGGGCGGGAGGTCGAGGCCCGGCCCGGGCGCGCTCTCGGCGTCCGGGGCGGCGTCTGCGTCGGTGTCTGCATCGTCTTCGGCCGCGACGGCGTCGGGGGCGTCCTCGACAGCCGAGTCCTCGGCGGATTCGACGTCGGCGGTGGCGGTGTCGTCCGCGTCGTCTGGATCGTCCGCCGTCTCGTCGCTCCCGGCGTCGCCGGCAGCAGGTACGTCGTCGCGTCCGTCGGTCTCGCTGGCGATTTCGGCCTCGCCGGCGTCCTCGCTGCCCCCGGTCGCCGACTCGTCGGCGTCGGTTTCCCCGTCGGCCGCCGTCACGTCGTCCACCGCGTCCGAACCGGCGTCCTGCCCGGGCGTCCCGGTCCCGTCGCCATCGACGGACGCCCCACCGTCGTCCTGCTCGACCGTCACACCGTCGGACTCGCTTCCCTCGTCCGACGAGCCGTCCGCTCGCTCCCGCCGGTCGCTCCCGGAGACACCGTCAGATTCACTGCGCTCGCCCGTCGCGGCGAACGCCGAGTCGTCGCCGGACGCCGACGCCTCGTCCGTGTCGTCGCCGGCGTCCGCGTCCTCGTCGGCGTCCGGCGCGACGGTCACCGGCTCCTCGGGGTCCGCGACGGTAGTCGCGTCGTCGCTCGATTCCTCGTCTCGTTCGGCCTCCTGGGTGTCGTCGGGTCGGGAGGCGTCCTCGGTCATTGCCGGGCGTTGCGCGGGGGGCCGCAAAAGGGTATCGGGGTCGAACCGGTGGAATCGGCGGCGTGGGGCGGTGCGGTGGTCGCGGCGTCACTCGCCGTCGCGGGGAGAGGATTTAACCGCGTGTTCCCCCTACCAACTCGCGTGAGTTCCCCGTTCGACGTGCTCGGCGTCGGCCCGGACGCGGACGACGCGGCGGTCGTGGACGCGTACCGACGCCGAGTGAAGGAAGCCCACCCCGACCACGGCGGCTCTCCGGAGGAGTTCCAGCGAGTCCGGACGGCGTACGAGCAGATACTCTCGGGCTGGGACGGCGAACCCGTAGACGGCGGCGACGCCGGAGCCGACACCATCCGGGAGCAGCGCCGCCGCCCGGAAACCCGCGTCGAGTACCTCAACTACGAGGTGCTCGACGACCACGGCTGGAGCCTCGACGACGACGCGCTGTTCGAGAAGGCGGCCGACGCCGGCCTCGACGCCATCGACCACGGCGAGTTCACCGTCCGCCCCCACGAATCCCTCCTCGAAGCCGCCGAGGCTCGCGGCTACGCGTGGCCGTTCGCCTGCCGCGGCGGCGCCTGCGCCAACTGCGCCGTCTCCGTCATCGAGGGCGACCTCACGCAGCCCGTCGACACCGTCCTCCCCTCGGAGATGCTCGACCGCGACATCCGGCTGTCCTGCAACGGCATCCCCACCACCGACGAGATGAAGGTCGTCTACAACCTCAAGCACCGCCCGGATTTGGAGGATCTTAGGCTGCCGCCGCATCCGTTCACCCTCGCCCACGCCGACGACTAGGTGTTGTAGCAGGTCCGTAGCTGTCTCGTAGAAGATTCCTAGTGCGCTCTCCGCCGACTGCTACGGGACCGCTTCCGCCTCGAAAGCCCCTGGCTCGCTCCGGTCGGGGGCTTCGCTGCGCTCCTCGGTCGCTCACTGCGTTCGCTCCCTGCGGTGCTTGCGTCAGCCGCCTTCCCGGAGCGAGCCAGGGGCTTTCAGTCCCGCCCGCGCCGGTTTGCCACCAGCCTTAGCACCGTCGGCTTTTCGACAGCCTCAGCCCGCCGGATTCCCGGCAGCTTCCGGCCGGTGGACCTCCCGGCGCGCTCTGTCCGACTGAACAGACCACGGGGCGGGAATGGAAGGGGCTGGCGCGGAGGGCGAAGCACGGCGACGCAAGCACGCGAGCAACCGAACGGAGTGAGGATGCGAGCGCGCGCAGCGAGCCGCGCGAGCCGTCCGCGCCAGGGGCTTCCAACGAGCAGCAGTCCTGTAGCAGCGGTTCACTCGACACCACTCGTCTCAACACAATCCTTAACCCGAGTCCAGGCATCCCGACAGTCATGAAGGTACTCCTGGGAATCGGGGGAAGCGAGGATTCGTTCCGCGCGCTCGACCGCACGGTGGCGCGGGCGCGGGAGGCGGGCGACGACCTGACGGTGGCGATACTGGAGAACCCGGAGAGCGACCGGTCGCCGGCGGAGGTGCGGGAGCGCGCGGAGTCGGTGCTGGCGGGGGAGGGCGTCGAGGCGGTAGTTCGGGAGCTATCGGGCGATCCGGGCGCGGAACTCGTCCGGGTGGCGTCCGACGAGGGGTTCGACGAGATCGTGCTCGGCGGCGGGGAGCGCAGCCCGATGGGGAAGATCCGGCTCGGACACATCGCGGAGTTCGTGCTGTTGAACTCGCACGTGTCCGTGACGCTGGTGCGGTGACGATGCCGGGGGAGCGACAGTACCCGGAGGAGCCGGCGGGGCCGTTCCCGACGCCGCCGGCGTCGTTCGAGGACGGGGAGGGCCGGGAGATCGAGGTTCGACCGCTGGACGCGGACGGGAGCGCGGAGCCCGGCGCGGACGCGGAGCTGGAGGCGCTGGTGGAGATGTACCTGGCGTTCGACCCGTCGGACCGCGCGCAGGGCATCCCGCCGGTCGGAGAGCGCCGGATCCGGGACTGGCTGGACGTTCTCGTCGAAGGATGCAACGTGGTGGCGTGGCACGGCAACCGGGCGGTGGGGCACGCGACGCTGGTGCCGGACGACGGCGCGTTCGAACTCGCCATCTTCGTCCACCAGGAGTACCAGGGCGCGGGCATCGGCACCGAACTCATCCGGCTGCTGCTCGGCTACGGCGCGTCGCGGGGCGCGGAGGAGGTGTGGCTGACGGTGGAGCGCTGGAACCGGCCGGCGGTGTCGCTGTACGAGAGCCAGGGGTTCGAGACGACGAGCCAGGAGAGCTTCGAACTGGAGATGTCGCTCCGGCTGGACGCCGAGGCGTCGACGGAGTAGCGAGACGAAGGTCGACGGCGCGTTCCGACGCCGGATTGAAGCGGCCGACGGCCGTAGCCAGTTCCGATGGACGCCGACTACCACGTGCACTCGACGTACTCCGACGGCTCGCAGCTACCGGTTATGGTCAGGGCGGCGGAGCGGGCGGGCCTCGACGCGGTGGGCTTTGCGGACCACTGCATGGTGTCGGAGCGCGAGTCGGTGCGGGCGGCGCGGGCGCGGTACGGTTTCAACCTCGATCTGACGTACGAGCGCCGCCGGGAGGCCATCGAGGCGGTGCGCGCGGAGACCGACCTCCGGGTGTTCGACGCGGTGGAGGTGGACTACCATCCCGACGACGAGCCGGCGATCCGTGCGTTCCTCGACGACGCGGGCTTCGAGTACGCCATCGGGAGCGTCCACGAGGTCGGCGGCGCGAACGTCCACGACGAGGAGCGGTTCGCGGCGCTCTCCGACGCGGAGCGCGAGGCGGCGGTCGAGGAGTACTTCGGGAAGCTGGTGGCGCTCGTGGAGTCGGAGTTGTTCGAGGTGGCGGCGCACCCCGACCTCGTCGAGCGCAACCCGGCGCTCCGGGGGCTGGCGACGGACGACCAGTACCGCCGGGTCGC
>CAZYYH010000109.1:0-6633 GCA_964651725.1 uncultured Halobacteriales archaeon
AGGCGGGCACGTCGAGCAGCTTGCCCGCGAGGTCGTGGAGCGCGATCTCGATGCCGGAGATGGCGGTGACGGTGACGCCGCCGAGCGAGCCCTCGCCCGACATCTTCTGGACGAGATGCTCGTACAGCCGGTCGATGTCCAGGGGGTTCTCCCCGACGACGAACGGCGTCATTCGCTCGATAAGCTCGGGGACGCCCGCGCCCCAGTACGCCTCGCCCGTGCCCGTCACGCCCGCGTCCGTGTACACGCGGACGAGCGTCCACGGGAAGTTGCCGTCCACCATCGTGGTCTGCACGTCCGTGATCTCGACGTTCCGCGGCGCGGGTCGCTCGCCCTCCAGCGTCATCGCCGTCCGGGAGAGGTCGCGCATCGTGTACTCCGCGTTCGGGTCCCTGAGGGTGGTGTAATCGCGGGTCACGCTATCGTTTTCGGGAGCCGACGGCTTAAGCGCGGTTCCCGTAGCGGTGGTAGGTAGCCCGGACTCGGCGGCCGGGATCGGCGCTCGGGCCGCACGGCCCCGCCTTTAAGTCATTACGCTCTCAGAAGTAATGATATAAAGGTCGCGGCCGCTCCGACCGGGACGGCAACGCGAGGGGCGATGCGAACGGGGTGAGCGCCGACTGCGCGAGCGGAGCGAGGCGGGAGCGGCGCGCGAGGCGCGACGAGTCGTAGCTACCGGATAGCTACGTCGGGCTGAAGCCTTATTCGCGCCGGTGGCGTAGCCGGGGTATGTTCATCGGCGTCCACACGCCTCCCCTGTACGACCGGTCCCTCGCGGACGCGCTCGACTACCTCTCGGACATCGGCGTCCGGGCCGTCGAACCCGGCGTCGGCGGCCACCCGCGCGACACCCACCTTCCGCGCGACGACTACCTCGACGACCCCGACCGGCAGGCGGACCTCCACGCGCTGCTCGACGACCACGGGATGCACATTAGCGCGCTCGCCACGCACAACAACCCGCTCCACCCGGACGAGGACGCCGCCGCCGAGGCCGACCGCGACCTCCGCGAGGCGGTGCGGCTCGCCGACCAGCTCGACGTCGGCGTCGTGACGTGCTTCTCCGGGCTGCCCGCGGGCGGCCCCGACGACGACGTGCCGAACTGGATCACCGCGCCGTGGCCGCCCGAGCACGCCGACGCGCTCGACTACCAGTGGGAGGTCGCCGTCGAGTACTGGTCGGACCTCGCCGACCACGCCGACGACCACGGCGTCGACCTCGCCATCGAGATGCATCCGAACATGGTGGTGTACGAGCCACACGGCCTCCGGCGGCTCCGCGACGAGGCGGGCGACCGCGTCGGCGCGAACTTCGACCCGTCGCACCTCTACTGGCAGGGCATCGACGCCGTCGAGGCGGTCCGATTCCTCGGCGCGGACGACGCCATCCACCACGTCCACGCGAAGGACACCCAGCTGTTCGACGGCAACGTGGCGACGCGCGGCGTGCTCGACACGAAGCCGTACACCGAGGAGGCCGACCGGTCGTGGCTGTTCCGCACCGTCGGCTACGGCCACGACGAGAGCCACTGGAAGGACGTCGTCACCGCGCTCCGGCTCGTCGGCTACGACGGCGCGATCTCCATCGAGCACGAGGACTCGCTGATGAGTTCGCTGGAGGGCCTGGAGAAGGCCGTCGAGATGCTCCAGCGCGCCGTCATCGAGACCCAGCAAGGGGAGGCGTACTGGGCCGAGTGACGATGATTCCGGACCGCTCCACCACGGCCGACCGGCCGACACGGGTTCGCTCGGCCGACCAGCAGACGCCACTTCGCCCGACCGACCACCCGACGTTGTGTCGCCAAACCACCCAACCGACGCCGGGCGGGACTGAACGGGGCCGCGCGCTCGACTCGTGCGCCTCGCTGCGCGCTTCACTCCCTCGCTCGCTTCGCTCGCTCGCTCGTTCCAGTGCTTGCGTCGTCGTACTTCGTCGAGCGCGCGGGGGCTTTCGAGCCGTAGGCGGTCGAAGGTCCGACAACGGAGGCGACATGCGATGACACTCGAGGTGGGCTTCCTCGGCTATCGATTCATGGGTCGAGCGCACGCGAACGCGCTCGCGCGGCTGCCGATGTTCTTCCCGGAGGCCCCGGACGTGGAGCGCCACGTTCTCGTCGGCCGCGACGAGGACGCGCTCGCGGACGCCGCGGACCGGCTCGGCTTCGCGACGACGGCGACGGACTGGGAGGCCGTCGTCGAGGACGTCGACGTGCTGTACAACCTGTCGCCGAACGTCCTGCACGTCGAGCCGTCCATCGCGGCGCTCGAATCGGGCGTGCACGTGCTCTGCGAGAAGCCGCTGGCCCCGGGACTCGACGGCGCGGAGCGGATGGCGCGGGCGGCGCGGGAGAGCGACGCGCTCGCGGCGGTCGCGTTCAACTACCGGTTCGCGCCCGCGACGGTGCTCGCGCGGGAGCTGATCGCGGACGGTGCGCTCGGCGAAGTTCGGCAGGTCCGCGCGCGCTACCTCCAGGACTGGCTCGCGGACGCGGACGCCGAGTGGTCGTGGCGGAACGACGCGGAACTCGCGGGGTCGGGCGCCCTCGGCGACCTCGGCGCGCACGCGGTGGACCTCGCGCGCTTCCTCGTCGGGAGCGAGGTCGGGGCGGCGGAGACCGTCGCGGGGCAGCTTCGGACGTTCGTTGGGGAACGACCGACCGGCGATGGGGGAACGAAGCCCGTGACGGTGGACGACGCGTTCTCGGCGTCGGTCGGGTACGAGTCGGGCGCGACCGGGTCGTTCGAGGCGTCGCGGGTCGCCACCGGGCACGCGAACGACCTCGCGATCACGGTCCACGGCACCGACGGCAGCCTCCGGTGGGAACTCGAACGGCTCAACGAACTCCAGGTGCTCCGGGACGGCGTCCCCGGGAGCGAAGCGACCGGAGGCTCGTCGGACCGGAGGTCCGACGGTGACAGGGGGTACGAGACGTTCCTCGTCACGGACGAGTCCGACCCGTACGTCGACCGGTGGTGGCCGCCCGGGCACGTGCTCGGCTGGGAGCACCTGTTCGTCCACGAGAACTACGAGTTCCTGAGAGCTATCGGGGAGGGGGCGGAGTTCCACCCGAGCTTCGCGGACGGCCTCGCGGTCCAGCGCGTGCTCGACGCCGTGGAGCGGTCGGACGAGCGCGGCGAGCGCGTGGCCGTGGAGTAGGGAGATTCCTTATAGGAGACTTGAAGATTGCAAATATTTACAAAATAATACAATTTATTATAAAATATTACATTTATGAGGGCGGGGTGGCGCTCGGTCACGACCCGTCGGCGAGCACGTCGCGCAGGATGGTGCGGTGACATCGCTTCCGCTCGGTGTTCTCGAAGCAGACGAGCACCAGCGACTCGCCCGCGTCGAGGCGCTCCCGCAGGTCGGCGACGGCGCCCCGTGCGTCGTCGTCGCTCGCCAGGTGCTCGCGGTAGCGGCGGTCGAAGTCCACGTCGGCCCACGCCCGGTTGTGGGCGTCGTCGTCGGCCACGCCGTCGGCTTCCAGTTCCGCCTGTCGCGCCTTGGCGTCGTCGAGGAGGGCGGCGGGCGGCGCGACCCGCGGCTCGTTCTCGTCGACCGCGCCGTGGAACCACGGCGTCGGCCGGCGCACGACGCCGACCAGCGTCTCCTCGGGGGCGGGGTCGAACGCGTCGTGCTGGAGCGCGGCGACGTACGTGTCGCGGAGCGAGCGGTCGGTCACTGGATGGAGCGAGCACCGCGCGCGAGTTAACGGTTTCCCGACCCCTCGAAGGACGACGAGGTTCCGCGAGCGGGCTGGAGCGAGACGGTGATCAACGCTCGGTCTTGACGTAGGCTCCGAGGTAGCCGCCGAGAACGCTCAGTCCGACCGTGTACAGTGCGCTGAAAAGCAAGATGAGGAGGCCGAACAGACCGAACGCGGCAGGTGCGCCGCCGAATCCGAGGAAGAACAGCAGTAAGAAGAGGAGGAACGCGAACGGGACGAGCATGACGAGTCCGGCGACCGCACCGACCTTGAGAGCGTCTCCCGGCCGTCCGCCTTCGAGATAGCCGGCGATCCCGCCGCCGAGAATCGGCGAGAGCGGGACGAACGAGAGGATGACCCCGGCGATTCCGCCGAGGAGGGCGTTGACGACGGTGGAGTTCCCGTTCGGAGGTCGTGCGTCGGCCGCAGGGGAGGTGTCGGGGACCATACGACGGACCACCGAACTCCGAACGAAAAGTGCTTCGATGACCCTCGGCCGGGCGCGAGAGTCGACGGTTCCGTGCCGACGGAAACGCCCTTGTACGCGCGACGTGGTGTGGCCCGCATGGACGACCTGCAGGTCCGCCGGGCGACCGTCGCCGACGCCGAGGCGCTCGCTCGCGTCTACCGGAGCGCGTACCGGGAGACCCGTCGACTCGGCTTCCCGATGAAGGCGGAGTCCGCGACCGAGGCCGAGGTCGCCGACTGGATACGGGAGTTCCGCGTCTACGTCGCCACGGTCGAGGGCGAGGTCGGCGGCGGCGTCCGGCTGGAGGAGACCGACCCCGGGCGCGTGAAGCTCAGCCGGCTCGGCGTCCGCGAGGACTGGAAGGGGGAGGCCGTCGGGAGCCGGCTGCTGGACCACGCGGAGGCGGCGATGCGGGACCGTAGCTACGAGACCGCCTGGCTCACGACGCCCGGGGAGCACCCGCACCTGCCCGAGTTCTACCGGCGTCGCGGCTACGAGAAGACGGGGGAGTACCCTCTGGACTACCGGGAGTACGACGAGATAGTCATGGAGAAGCGGCTCCGGTGATCACGCGAGCAGACCGACGACGAGCGTCACCGCGCCGAGCAGGCCGACGAACGCGGCGACGGCCTTCGTGCCGAGCACCTTCCACGCTGCGGGTTCGACGTCGCCGACGCTCCGGGTGCTGCCGATGGCATCAAGCTGCTCGTCGAAGCGGGAGAGCCGGTAGCTGTACTTGACGCCGACGCCGCCGACGGCGAGGAGGACGAGACCGACGACGACCTGTGCGAGCGCGACCATGTCCTCCGGATTCCGCCGGGAGGCGAAAGCCGTTGTGGCTACCAGTCGTCGCCGAGCCGGCGGCGCGCGACGCGGTAGCCGAAGCCGGTCTGCCACGACACGCCGGAGTCGACGTGCTCGACGCGGTACGGCGCACCGCAGTCGCCACACCGGTAGTCGCCCGGGTCGGTGACGGTGCTCGACGCGCGGTGGCGGTCGGCGCGCCACCCGCAGTTCTCGGTGCAGACGAGTCGGATGCGCGCGTCCGTGAACGGCCGGCAGTGGCGCGGCGCGTCGACCTCGCGGGCCGTCCGGCGGAACCGGTCG
The DNA here is from genome assembly GCA_964651725.1 of uncultured Halobacteriales archaeon. Taxonomy (GTDB): domain Archaea; phylum Halobacteriota; class Halobacteria; order Halobacteriales; family Halobacteriaceae; genus CAZYYH01. Next base: position 5,287 of record CAZYYH010000109.1, read on the forward strand.
CCGTGCCCGGACTCGCCGTACCGCTGGAACTCCCAGGCGTGGACGAGTTCGTGGCGGACGGTCGCGGCGAACTCCTGCCAGCCGTACTCGCGGTACGCCGCCCACGTGAGCCGGACGGTGATCTGCTCCGTCGCGGGGTCGTAGACGGTCGCGCCCGCGCGGCGGGTCGCGCGCTCGGAGATCTCCCAGTCGAGCGCGTCGAGGTCCACGTCGAGGTCGACGGTGCGCGCGTACTCCCTGGCGCGGCGACGGAGGCCGGCGCGCGTCTCCGGACCGTCGGGCGTCTCCGAATCGTCCGTGGCGTCCGCCATTCCCCTGGGGGTGTCGCCGCGACCGGCTTATAGCCGTCGGACCGCCCAACCGCTTTGGTGGACTCCGCCGTAGTTGCCCGTGCCGCATCACTGCGGCGGCTCACCATGTCCGTCATCGCACGACTCGAAGTGATACCGGTGGGGAACAGGAGCATGACCGACGCCATCGCGGCGGCGCTGGACGCACTCGACGCGCAGGGCGTGCGCTACGAGACGACGGCGACGGACACCATCATCGAGGCGGATTCGGCCACGGCGGCGTTCCAGGCCGCGCAGGTGGCACACGACGCCGTCCCCGGTTCGCGCGTCGTCACGTCCCTGGAGATCGACGACGACCGCACGCAGCACCAGGGCATCGCGGAGCGCGTCGCGGCGGTCGAGCGAGCGCGGCAGGGACGCGGCGGCCGCGGTGCCGCGCCGGCCGGCCAGGGTGCGCGCCCACCCCAGGAACGGCGGGCCGCGCCGGGCGGCACGCACGCGGGCACTCCATCCGGCCAGTACGCGGCGGGAACGGACGCGGCCGCGGGCGGCCATCCGAGCGACAACCGACGGTACGGCGACGCACGGCCCGGCGTGCCCACCCCCTGACCGAGCGTGTGAATCTCTCCCAAACCTGGAAAATAATTAAGAGGTAGGGGTTCGACGGTTCGAGTAGACGCCGCGCCTCCACGGGTGCGGCAGTGATCCCGATGGTAGTCGAACTCACCAAGTGTACGCCGTCGATGGACGCCAGCGTGGCGTCCGTCCGGCGTGCGAGCGCCCGCATCGGAGCGGCGCTCGGTGGGTTCGACGCTGATGCCGTCGGGTATCGCAATCGGATCGGCCGGGCGACGTCTGCATGACGGACGCCGCCGGTCGGTCCGGTCGCTTCTCCCGACGCTAACGCACCAGCGAGGCGCGTGCGTCGGCTTCTGCGACACTCCGACCGGTGGCATCCACCCACACGTAGCCCGACCGCTCCGACGGGCCGAACATCGACTTCCGCGGTGGAGCGGCCACCCTCTGCGGGTTCGACCCCCGGCGGGAGCCTATGGAG
>CAZYYH010000110.1:0-2892 GCA_964651725.1 uncultured Halobacteriales archaeon
CGTCGGCGAGCAGCCGGTACACCTCGTCGCAGAGCAGGTAGGCGTCGGCGTCGGCCGCGAGGTCGTAGCACGCCCGGACGGTCTCCTCGGAGTGGTAGCGCCCCGTGGGGTTGTTCGGGTTGACGAGGACGACGACGCGCGTCTCCGGGCGGATGGCGTCGGCGACGGCGTCCACGTCGAGCGTCCAGTCCGGCGGGTCGAGCGGGACGTGGGTCACGTCCGCGAGCGCGTCCGGGACGGCGGTGAGCGCCTGGTAGGTGGGCGTCACCACCACGGCATGGTCGTCCTCGTCCAACAGTGCGTGGAACGCCAGGAAGTTCGCCTCCTGCGTCCCGACCGTGAACGCCACCTCCTCGGCGTCCCGGTCGTAGCGCGCCGCGACCTCGGCGCGGAACGCGGGGTCGCCGTCCGTCGGGATGACGTAGCCGAGCGTCCCGGGATCGAGGTCGAAGCGGGAGGCGTCGAGGCTCCGGATGCCGGACTCCGAGAGCATGATGTCGGCCTCGTGCTCGTACTCGTCGAACCACCGCTCCAGCCCGAACTCCTCGATGTGCATGGGTGCAGGTAGACGGGCTGGGGTAATAGTGGCGCGGACGGCGGTAGTCGGCGCTCGCCGAGAGAGGCCTTTATAAATGTAATAGTTTGTAATTATCTGTAACGAAATGTGATCTTCAAGGTCCTTATGAGCAGGCGTGTTCACTCCCCGCCGCGCCGTCGCTCACGCATGCTCTGGCGCGTGAACTGCGGTCGGGCGCGGATGCCGCGCCGCCGCCGGAACGACCGGTAGAGGAGGACGGCGACGGCGATTGCGGCCACGAGCGCGAGCGCCGTCGGCTCCATCGCCGGGTAGACCAGGCCGGCGGCGACGATGGTCGAAGCGAGCACCATGCCGTAGACGAGGCGGGCGGCGAGCAGGTCGAACACGTCGTCGGAGTCCTCGACGTCGGCGCGGACGTAGAAGTCGTCGCGGTCGAACCGGTCGAGGAGGCGCTCGAACTTCGGCGGGACGCGGAGCGCGGCCTGCGCCGACCGTCGGGTCTGGTCGCCGGTCTCCGCGACGAACTGCCGGACGGACTCCTCGCGGTAGCCGCGCTCGGTGAGGAAGTCGGTTGCGACCTCGATGAAGTCGAAGCCGGGGTCGAGCGTGACGCAGACCCCCTCGACCACCGTCGCCATCCGGAGGACGAGCGCGAGGTTCGCGGGGAGCCGGAGCGGGAACTCGTAGATGGTGTCCTCGACGCGGCCCACGATCTGCTGGACGCGGTACGTCTCGATCTGCTCGCCGCGGGCGTCCTGAATGGCGAGTTCCATCACCTCCGCCATCGTCGCGCGGTCCGCCTCCGGGGAGAGCGTCCCCATCTCGATGAGCGCGTCGAGGATGCCGTCGATGTCCTGGCTGGCGACCGCGACGTAGAACTCCACGATCTTCTCTTGGACGAACTCGTCGACGTGCGCGGACATCCCGAAGTCGTAGAAGACGATGGTGCCGTCGTCCTGCACCGCGAGGTTGCCGGGGTGTGGGTCGGCGTGGAACACGCCGTCGTCGATGACCATCTGGAAGTACGCGCGCGTCAGCCGCTCCGCGATGTCCGACCGGTCGATGCCTCGCGCGTCGAGTGCGTCGACGTCGTTGATCTTCGTCCCGGGGATGTACTCCATCGTGAGCACGCGCGACCCCGAGTGGGACGCCACGACCTCCGGGATGGCGATACGGGGCTGGTCCGCGAAGTTCGCCCGGATGGTCGACAGCATCCGCGCCTCGCGCTCGTAGTCCATCTCCTCCCGGATGGTCTTCGCGAACTCGTCCGCGAGGTTCGAAAGCGAGAACGCGCGAGCCTCGTCCACGAAGTAGAGCAACACCGGGAGCGTCCACCGCACCACGCGGAGGTCGGCCTCCACGAGCGCCTCGATGCCCGGCCGCCGCACCTTCACCGCCACCGGCTCGCCGTCGATCTCCGCGCGGTACACCTGCCCGAGACTCGCGCCGGAGATGGCGTCGGTCTCGAACGCGTCGAAGCGCTCCTCGACGGGTCCGAGTTCGTCCGCTACGACCGCCCGTGCCGCCGGCCACGGCGCGGGCGGCACCCGATCCTGGAGTTCGCTCAACACCTCCACGTACTCCGGCGGCAGCACGTCCGGCCGCGTCGACAGCAGCTGTCCGAGCTTGATGAACGTCGGCCCGAGCGTCAGCAGCGAGTCCAGCAGCGCCTCCGCGCGCTCCCGCCGCGTCGCACTCGACACCCCGCGACGGCCGCCGAAGAACACGAAGCGTCGGCGGTCGCGCGCGTAGCTCAGCGCGAGCGGGAGGAACTGCCACGCCACCACCACGAATCGGCGGTACGCCCGCAGGTTCACCACCGTACCACCTACTCCTCGTCGTCCTCGATGGGGATCTCCGTGGCGGCGCTCCGCTTCGGCACTCGGACCTCCAGCACGCCCGCGTCCATCGACGCCTCGCCTTCATTGGTAGCGTCCGGCGGCAGCGGAAGTTCCGCGTCGAGGAACAGCGACCGGTCCTCCGTCACGTACCGGAACTCCGGCGGCGTCTCCTTCTCCCGGCGAGCCTCGATTGATAGCCGGCCGCCCTCCACGCGCACGTCCACCGTCTCCCGCGTCACCCCCGGCAGGTCCACGACGAACAGGTACTCGTCGTCGCTCTCGAACAGGTCGGCGAACACCGCGTCCGGCAGGTTGCGGAGCGCATCCCGGAGCGCTGACATGGGTGAGGGTTTGGTCGGACGGGGCAAAAGAGCCCCGGTACGGGCAGCGCGGTTCGAGCGAAGCGAGAACCGCGGAACGGGCGAACGGGGAGGAGCATAGCGACGACCCGTGGGCAGCGCGGTCCTCACTCCGTTCGGACCGAGGACTGGTGAGCGGCGAACGAAGTGAGCC
>CAZYYH010000110.1:2902-6597 GCA_964651725.1 uncultured Halobacteriales archaeon
AGGGGTGATACCTGTCGGTGGCGGCGGAGGAGCTATCGAACGACGTGAAAGAGCGACCGCGCGAGGGACGCGGAGCGAACGGGGTGAGCGACGAGTCGGCTGGGGAGGACGTGGTGCGGTCATATCGTTGGTCAATGTTTAGCTAGCAACACCTGCCCGACCACCATCACGAGTGCTTGCTCGACCGGGAACGGGCTAGCTACTGTTCCAACACGAAACCGCACCACGTCCTCCCCAGCCGACTCGGTGCTCGTTTCGCTCCCTCCGGTCGCTCCACTGCGCTCCTCGTCCCTCGCGCGGTCGCTCCCGATGGTCGCTCCACGCGCGCCGACGACAACGACATCCGCTCCAAGCCCACCACCTCCGTCCGGACGCTTTTTGCGGGCGCGCTCCAACGGAGAGGCATGAGCGAGCAGTCCGAGGATCGCCGTTCCGCGGGGTTCAAGGACCGGACGCGGGTGGCGGCCGCGAGAGAGACGCTGCGCGAGGCGGTGACGCCGCACGACCGGGTGGAGAGCGCGACGCTCGCGGACGCGGACGGGCGCGCGCTCGCGGAGCCGGTGTCGGCGGACCGGGACGTGCCGCACTACCGCCGCGCGGCGATGGACGGGTACGCGGTGCGGGCGCGGGACACGTTCGGCGCGGGCGACCGGTCGCCGGCGGTGCTGGAGCGGGCGGAGCGCGGAGGCGGCGAGGACGGAGCCGAAGAGGCCCCCGCCGGTGAGGTGCCGCCGGGTGGCGCGGTGCGCGTCCACACCGGCAGTCCGATGCCGGCGGGCGCGGACGCGGTGGTGATGGTGGAGCACGCGGAGACGGTGGGCCGCGACGTCGAGGTGTTCGACGCGGTCGCCGAGGGCGAGAACGTCGGGCCGGTCGGCGAGGACGTGACGGCGGGCGACGACCTCTTTACCTCGGGTCACCGCCTTCGCCCCTCGGACCTCGGGCTGCTGAAGGCGGTCGGCGTCCGCGAGGTGCCGGTGTACGAGTGCCCCGAAATCGCCGTCGTCCCGACGGGCGAGGAGGTCGTGGAGGCCGACCCCGCGCCCGGCGAGGTGGTGGAGACGAACGGCCTCACCGTCGCGCGCCTCGGGGAGCGGTGGGGCGGAGCGGCACGCCATCACGGCGTCGTCACGGACGATGCGGACGCGCTCCGCGACGCGATCGAGGGGAGCCTCGACGCCGACCTCGTGGTGACGACCGGCGGGTCGTCGGTCGGCGAGCGCGACCTCGTGCCGGACGTGGTCGGCGACCTCGGCGACGTGCTCGTCCACGGCGTCGCGCTCAAGCCCGGTCACCCCGTCGCGCTCGGCCGGATCGACGACACCCCGGTCGTGATGCTGCCGGGCTACCCCGTCGCCGCCATCGTCAACGCCGTCCAGTTCCTCCGGCCCGCCGTGAAGTGGACGGGACACCTCCCCGTCCCAGACCTTCCGGCCGTCGACGCCCGCCTGAGCCGGAAGATCCGGAGCGAGCCCGGCGTCCGGACTTTTGCCAGGGTCGGGCTGGAAACCGACGAAACCGGCGACCGGACTGCAACCCCCGTCCGCGTCAGCGGCTCCGGCATCCTCTCCAGCGTCGCCCTCTCGGACGGATGGATCGTCGTGCCGGAGGAGTCCGAGGGGATCGCGGAGGGCGAGATGGTTGCCGTCGAACTCTGGGAGGAACTGCCATGAGTGCGCTCGATTACGCAACCGTCGCGGGTGGGAAATCGAAAGGGGCCGGGCGCGTGGCGGCGAAGCACGCTGACGTAAGCACCGCAGGCACGAGTGAAACGAGTGCCGAGGAGCGCAACGAGCCGCGCGAGTCGAGCGCCCGGGGGCTTTCGGGGACGCCAGCAGAGGATCTGATGACAGTAGCAGACGACGATAACAGCCAGAAAGCCCTCGCGCGCTCCGGTCGCGCGGCTCGCTGCGCTCCTCAGTCGGTCGCTCACTGCGTTCGCTCCCTCGTTGCGGTGCTTGCGTCGCCGGGCTTCCCGGACCGCGCTCGCCCTTTCAGTCCACCAGGACGCCGGTCAGTCCACCAGCCGACACAGGAGGGACACCACCATGCCCGATAGGAAGGAGTTCAGGGACCTCGCCGAACCCGAAGAAGCACACGATGCCATCGCGTCGCTCGACCTGACTCCCGGACCCGAATCGGTCCCACTCGCCGACGCCCGGGGGCGAGTCCTCGCCGAGCGAGTCGACGCGGGCATCGACGTGCCGGGGTTCGACCGCGCGGCGATGGACGGGTACGCGGTGCGGGCGCGGGACACGTTCGGCGCGGGCGAGGCGGACCCCGCGGTCCTCGACCTCGCGGGCACGGTCCACGCGGGGGAGACGCCGTCGGTCGAGGTCGGCGAGGGTGAGGCCGCCGAGATCTCGACGGGCGCGGTGATGCCGCCGGGCGCGGACGCGGTGGTGATGGTGGAGCGGACGGACGAAACCGGGGACGAAGGGGGCGTCGAGATTCGCACCGCGGTCGCGCCGGGCGACCACGTGATGCTGGCGGGCGCCGACGTGGCGGCGGGCGAGCGCGCGCTCGGCCCCGGCACCCGCCTCACGGCCCGGGAGATCGGCCTCCTCTCCGCGCTCGGCGTGGACGAGGTGCCGGTGCGGGAGAAACCCAGAGTCGGCATCGTCTCGACGGGGGACGAACTCGTGCGGCCCGGCGACGCCCTGGACGGCGACGCGGGCCAGATCTACGACGTGAACAGCTACTCGGTGGCCGCAGGGGTCGCGGAAGCCGGGGGCGAGCCGGTGCTCTACCCGCACGCGGGCGACGACTACGACGAGATGGAGCGCGTGCTCCGGGAGGCCGCGGACGACTGCGATCTCGTGCTCTCGTCGGGGTCCACGTCGGCGTCGGCGGTGGACGTGATCTACCGCGTCATCGAGGAGCGCGGCGACCTGCTGCTCCACGGCGTCGCGGTGAAGCCGGGGAAGCCGATGCTCGTCGGCGAGCTGGGCGGCGCGGCGTACGTCGGCCTTCCGGGCTACCCGGTGTCGGCGCTCACCATCTTCCGGACGTTCGTCGCGCCCGCGGTCCGGCGCGCGGCCGGGCTCCCGGAGCCGGAGACCGCCACGGTCGAGGGTCGGATGGCCGTGCAGGAGCGGTACGGCGAGGGGCGGACGCGGCTGATGCCGGTCGGTCTGGTGACCGACGGGGCGGGCGACACGCTCGTCTACCCGGTGGACAAGGGAAGCGGCGCGACGACGAGCCTCGTGGAGGCGGACGGCGTGGTGGCGGTCGCGGCCGACACCGAGTACCTCGCCGAGGGCGAGGCGGTGACGGTGCAGCTGTTCTCGCCGGACGTTCGCTCGCCGTCGATTTTCGGCGTCGGTGAGGACGACCCCGCGCTCTCGCGGCTGCTCGACCGACTCGACCACCCGCGATACCTCGCGGTCGGCTCGCGCGAGGGGCTGCGCCGGCTCCGCAACGGCGTCCCCGATTTCGCGGTGACGGCCGGCCCCGTCGAGCGCGAGGTCACGGTCGAGGACTTCGGCGGCTGGACGCGCGAGTGGGGGCTGGTCGTGCCGGCAGGTAACCCCGGCGAGGTGACGGGCGTCGCGGACCTCGTGGACCGCGATCTGCGGCTGGTGAACCGTGGCACCGACTCGGGGCTCCGGACGAGCCTGTCGAACGCGGTCGCCGACCTCGCCGACGAGCGCGGGACGACGCGGCGCGAGTTGACGGACGCCATCGACGGCTGG
>CAZYYH010000111.1:0-6562 GCA_964651725.1 uncultured Halobacteriales archaeon
CCGCTCCTCCAGGTCGTCGCCCGCCTGACTCTCGGTGCTCATACCCCGGGGTTGGTGACGCGTGCGCTTAGGCCTTTTGACCCGGCGGCCGACGCGTCACTCTCCGCCACCGTCGACGCCGAACACTCGGCCGAGCTGTCGCTCGATCTCCCCGACGTACGCGTCGAGCACCGCCGTTATCTTCTCCTCGGACGCGACCACGCCCTCGACGCGGCCGGCCGGATCGTCCGGCACATCGAGGCGGAACTCGCCGTCCTCGTAGAACGGCTCGCTCTCGCTCAACACCTGCTGGTCGAGCGCGTGGACGAGGGTGGAATCGTACTCGTCGTTCACGCGGTCGAACGCTCGCTTGTACGCGGTTTCGAGCTTCGGGAACCACTCGACGTACTTCTTCTCCTCGAAGGTCTCCGGGTCGAGGTCGGTCATACTCACGGATTGGCGCACCGGCAGTAAAAGTGAGGCGGTGCCCGGACGTCGAACGTCCAGTTAGTAGCCGCAAATCGATATCGCAGAATGGGATTCACTACTTAAAGTTCGGTCCTCGGATTCGCTGCCGCAGCGATCCGACGGTTCGGTGGTCGCCACGATGCTTCGTCTCGGTGCTCTCCGGCCCGGGCCTCGCGACCGATCAGCGCCACGGCTCCGACTGCAGACTCGGCGACACCGAGGAACCATCCGATTCCACACCTTATATGATGAATCGTATGTCGATATACCAAAAGCCGGCTGGTCGGCGTTCGCGGAGGGTACGTAGCGACGCTCCTCTCTCCAGTTTGAGGGTTTCCCGACCTCGGAGCGGTGGCTTCCGACTGCCGACTGGCCGCTTTGCCCTGGCCGACCCGCTCGGCTTGCCCGTTCGAATCCGGGATCGCACCCTCGTCGAATGCCGGTTTGCACTCCGCGGACCGAGCGGCCGTCCATCTCCGGTTCGGGTTCCAACTCGGGAATCCAGCCACGATCGGCCCAACTACCCTTTCGGCCGACCGCGTCGCCGATTTCTCGGGGCGCTTCGAAGCCGATCAGGCTTCGTGACCCCGGGGGTTCGACCCCGGAGAATCGGAAGCCATCGCCACGGCTGCCCGCCGCCGCCACAAGAAGCCCGCTCCTCGAGATTTTGTATAGTGGAATACGGTATATTACTTGAACATCCTCCGGCATCGCCGTGCTGGTCGACCGAACAGTCGCCGGGACGGTCCACAGACGATGTCGGTTCGCAGCTCTAGCCTCGACTTCGGTAGACGTCACCGATTCAGTCACCACTCGAACGATTGTACGGGTTCGACGCGGTCGGCCGTCCCCCGCTGTTCCGAGCACTACGGGGGTATCGCTGGGGCTGTTCAGCTACTCGTGGCGGAACGCTCGGTGTTCGCTGGCAATCAGTTCGGGATTCTGGGGGGTCACTCCGGGGCTGGTCCATCGACCGGGATCTCGATTCGCGGCTGTCGTTACGCTGGCTCGATGCCCGAGCTGGCGTTCCGTTGCGGCCAATCCGCACGCGGTCGGTTCCGGGTCTTGACGGTCGGTCGCTGAGGTTCGGTGAGGAGTGCGAACTACGGCTATCGGATCTGCCCACCCCGGAGTTCGACGACCCGAGTGGCTCGGGTTCCCGCTACTCGCCGGATTTCGTCTGGACCTGTAGACGATTTCGGTAATCCGGCTTTGATCGGCTGGAACGCTTCGCCGTTGAGCGATTCTGTGTTCCGGCCGAAACCGGGATACACCGGAGATAAACTCCATGATGCTATATCGAATTTTCTGGTTCCGGCCTGGAGAGGACTTACTGAAACGGCATATTTCTGCCTCTTGAGCGCCAGTCTCTGTATATTTCGATATGGGAAAACAGGATTCATATCCGGGACTATACGGATAGAAGTAGCGCTCGCGTTCCGGCCGGCTACCGTCGTGGCTCGACGGCCCGCGTCACCCGAGTTGCTCGCCGACGAGATCGTCGACGCGCTCCACGAACTCGTCCTCTCGCCCTTTCGGGACGGTCGCACCGGCGGCGACGTTGTGGCCGCCGCCGTCGCCGCCGACGGCGCGCGACGCCTCGCCCATGACGACGGAGAGGTCGAGACCCTTCCGGGTGAGCGCTGGCGTACCGCGGGCGGACACCTTCACCTCGTCGTCGTTCTTCTCGGCGAACGCGACGATGGGCGTGCCGCGGTCGACGCCGCTCGCGCCGACGGCCATCCCGGCGACGATGCCGACGATGGTCTCCCGGATCTCACTGCCGGCGTGGAACCACTGGACGTGCTCCTCGCGGGTGACGCCCTCCCGCTTGACCCACTGGAGGCCCTCGGAGAGGTTGCGGCGGTGGTTCCGGAGCAGTCGCCGGGCTTCGGCGAGCGCCTCGTCGCGGTCGCCGAGGCAGACCGCGAGGCCGACGTCCGCGCGCTGGTACCGGGCGGTGGCGTTGAGGAGCGTCGAGAACTCGCTGGCGTCCCGGAGTTCGGTGCCGGCGTCCTCGTCCGCGAGCGTGTAGCTCCGGCCGACGAGCGCGTCTATCTTCCCGGCGCTCACGCCGCGTCGGACGGCGCGCTTGATGAGCGCGCTCGTGACGGTCCGTCGCTCGTCGTCCGCGAGGTCGGCCCACGTCCGCCACTCGCCGTCGACCTTGAGGTCGAGGTCGAGGGAGTCGAGGAAGCGCATCGCGCCGGACTCGTCGTTCGAGATGCCGGGGATACGCACGTCGGAGGCGTACTCCAGGAGCTTCGGAAGGGGTCGGGTCTGCTTACCGTAGAGCGCGAGGTCCTTCCCGGTGTCGAGCGCGCCCGCGGCGACGCCCTCCTCGACGATGGCCTCGTTCGCGCCGACGAGTTCGCCGTCGCTCGCCTGCATGTCGCCGACCGCGCCGACGACGGCGAGTGCCGCGAGGTCGCGGTTGTCGGTCTCACCGGATTCGAGCGCCCGTGCAAGCACGTACGCCGCGCCCGCACCCGAGAGTTCCGAGGAGCCGTCGATGCCGAAGAGGAGGGGGTTGAGATGGAACTCGGTGTCCTCGTCGGCCGGCTGGTGGTGGTCGGCGATCACGGGCGTGAAGTCGCCAGCAGCCTCGTGTCCCGCGATCACGTCGAGCTGGCCGCTGCCGAAGTCGGTGAACAGCACGGTGTCGTACGGCATCTCCGCGATGGATGCGATCTCTCCGGCGTCGAGTTGCTTCTTGAACACGACCTCGTGTGGAACGTCGGCCCGCCGGAGCGCGGTCGACGCGACGCCCGCGCTGGTCAGACCGTCCGCGTCGATGTGCGACGCGAGCAGCACCTCGTCGGCGGCGTGGAGACGGTCGGCGCACGCGGCGGCGCGGTCGACGAGCGCGGGAACCGGCTGGGGGTCGGAGGCCGTGGCGTCCATTACACGGGGTTGGCTCGTTCTCGCTTATAAAGTTGCGGACGGGGCTACTCGTGGTAGCTCGGCGCGACCCGCTCCACCACTTCGGTCGCCAGCGCCTCGAACCGCGCCTCGTCCGGGACGACGTCGGCGGCGATGCCGTGCTCTCGGGCGGTCTCCGCGGTCGGATCGCCGATAGCTCCGACGACGGCCTGGTTCAGCCCGTCGACGGCCTCGTCGCGCACGCCGCGTTCGGCGGCGGCGTCGAGGAAGTGCTCGACGGTCAGCGACGACGTGAACAGCGCGCCATCGAGTTCGCCGCGCGCCGCGAGTTCGGCGGACTCGCCCGCACCCTCGGGCCGGACGAGTTCGTACAGGACCGTCTCGTGGACGAAGGCTCCGGCGTCGTTCAGGCCGTCGATGAGCCCCTGCGAGCCGTGGTCGCTCCGCGCGACCTCGACGCGCGCGCCGTCCACGCGGTCTTCGAGTCCTGCGACGAGACCCCGCGAGGAGAACTCGTCGGGCACCACATCGACGGCGTAGCCCTGGGTGCGGAGGCTCTCCGCCGTCCGCTCGCCGATGGCGCAGACGGCGGCGTCGCCCGGCTCCCAGCCGGCGTCCGCCGCGAGTTCCGCGCCGGTCTTGCTCGTGAGGACGGCGTAGTCGGCGTCGTCGCGGGGTGCGGCTCCGGTCGGCTCGACGGCGAGCATCGGGTCGGCTATCGGCGTCGCGCCCAGGGAGTCGAGCAGAGCTTCGGCGTCCGCCAGCCGACCGTCGTCCGGCCGGAAGGCCGCAACGTTCGCGCGCCGCCCGGTCATTCCCGCTTCGCCTCCTCGATCAATTCGCGCGCGCCCTCGTCGGCCATGTCCGCTGCGAGGTCGCGGGCCGCCTCCACGTACTGCTCGACGGGGAGGTCGCGGGCCGCCGTCACCACCTCCGAGCCGTCGCGGCTGTACACGCCCGCCTCCAGATGCACGTACTCGCCCTGCACGAGCGCGTACACGCCGATGGGCGCGACGCAGCCGCCGCCGAGCTCCGCGAGCACCACGCGCTCCGCCGTCGTCTCCACGCGCGACCGGGGGTGGTCGAGCGTCGAGTGGATCGCGTCGCCCGCGTCGTCGTCCCGACTCGTCACCGCGAGCGCGCCCTGCCCGGGTGCGGGCGGGAACTCGTCCGTCGGCAGATCGTGGAGGCCGACGTGGCGGTCCAGTCCGATGCGCTCCAGTCCCGCCCGCGCCAGCACGACGGCGTCGTACTCCGTCTCCACCTCGCGCTCCATCGCGCGGCGCTCCACCGCCGCCAGCCCCTCGAACCACTCCTCGACGGACTCGTCGAACCGATCCTCGTCGGCCGCTCCATCTCCGTCGTCCTCTTCTCCATCCGTCGCTTCCTCGGCGTCCAGCCGTTCCCCGTGCTCGGTCTGGAGCGTAGGCGCGAGCAGCTTCTCGACGCGCGTGTCCACGTTCCCGCGAAGCGGCTCCACCCGGAGGTCCGGCCGCGACCGCAGCACCTGCGCTCCCCGTCGCAGGCTCGACGTGCCGACGACGGCACCCTCCGGGAGGTCGGCGAGGTCCGACCCGTCCGGCGTCACCAGCACGTCCCCCGGCGACGCTCGCTCCGGCACCGCCGCCACCACCAGGTCGTCCGGCATCTCCGTCGGCACGTCCTTCAGCGAGTGGACCGCCGCGTCCACCTCGCCGTCCAGCACGCGCTCGTCCAGCGCGCGCACGAACGCCCCCGTTCGCCCCAGCCGGTGGATGAGTTCGTCCCGCACCTGGTCGCCCTCCGTCTCGACCTCCACGAGTTCCACCTCGTACCGGCGGTCCTCCAGCGCCGCCTTCACCTGCCCGGCCTGCCGCAGCGCGAGGTCCGAGCCCCGCGTCGCCAGCCGGATCGTCGTCCCACGTCTGCTCATGGATGCTCTCGGCTGCCGAGACTCAAACCTTCTTCCATCCAGGCCCTCCCTCGCGCGCCGCCTCCAGCGACGCGCTCGGTCGTGGTTCGAGAGCGCTCGGCGCTCTCGGCAGCGCGAAACCGCTCCGCGTTTTCGCTGACTCGTCGGAGTGCCGGAGGCACTGCGAGACCCCGGAGGACGCGACCGGCGGGCGGCCCCGAGCCGCCTTCGCTCGCGGGCGCCGCCCGCGCGCGGGGGCGCGTCGTCCGGTGGCCCTTGGCGATTCCACCAGGATGTCGCTCGACCGGCCGGCCGACGCGAGAACGGGTCGAATCGACCGTCCACCCGGCTACCCCTCGCCGACCATCCGCTCCTGGTCGTCCCAGTACTCCTGGCGGAGCTGGTACTTCTGGACCTTCCCCGTGGCGGTCTCGGGGAGATCGTCGACGAAGTCGACGCTCCTCGGGGCCTTGTAGTGCGCGAGGTTGTCGCGTGCGAACTCGACGACGTCGCTCTCGGTGAGGCCAGCGTCGGGCTTCTCGACGACGAGCGCCTTCACGGTCTCGCCCCACTCCTCGCTCGGCACGGGGATGACGGCGGCCTTGGCGACGTCCGGGTGGTCGTAGAGGGCGTCCTCGACCTCGATGGACGAGATGTTCTCGCCGCCGGAGATGATGATGTCCTTCTTGCGGTCCTGGATGCTGATGAAGCCGTCCTCGTCCATCGTGGCGAGGTCACCGGTGTGGAAGTAGCCGGGGAGCCGGGCGTTGAACGCCTCCTCGGTCGCCTCGGGCTTCTCCAGATAGCGGTCCATCACCTGATTGCCCTTCACGACGATCTCGCCGATGCTCCCGCCGTCGCGTGGCACGTCCTCGCCGTCCTCGTCCACGACGCGCACGTCGGTGGCGAGGGTCTCCGATCCCTGCGACACCTTGAGACCCCGGCCGCGCGCCGCGAGGCGGCGCGGCGAGTTCGAGGTCGTGATGATGGGCGCGGTCTCCGTCAGCCCGTAGATGTGGATGATGCGCCACCCGAACTCGTCCTCGATGGTCTCGATGCTCGCGGTCGCGGGCGCGCTCCCCGCGGTGGCGATGCGCACGTCGCGGTCGCCGGTCGTCCCCACGTCGGGGTTCTCCTCCTTGTACTGGATGAGGCGGTTGAGGACCGTCGGCGCGCCGCACATGAAGGACACGTCGTGGTCGCGCACTCGCCGGAGCGTCCCCTCGGCGTCGAACGTGCGCTGGCAGACGTGCGTCCCGCCGGTGCCCGTGATGGCGTACGTGTGTCCCCAGCCGTTGCAGTGGAACATCGGGAGCGTCCAGAGGTAGGTGTCGTCGTCCC
>CAZYYH010000112.1:0-6549 GCA_964651725.1 uncultured Halobacteriales archaeon
CGAGTTCGCCGGTGTCGCCCGCGCCGCCGTCGTAGCCGACGACGAACGGGAGGTTCGGCGCGTCGATCCGACCGCAGTCGTCGCCCTCGACGCGGACCGCGCCGCCCATCGCGGAGCAGAACGTGTCGGCGCGGGACGCCTGGCCTTCCTGCACGTCGTACTCGACGCGGTACGCGCGGTCGGCGATCTCTGCGGGGTCGAGCGAGTGACCGAGTTCTCGGGTCGCGGCGTCGATGCCGGCGACGGCCACCGCCGCCGAGGAGCCGAGACCAGCGCCGAGGGGGATGTCGCTCTCGATGGTGACGTCGAAACCGGCGTCGGGACGGCCGGCGGCGTCCCGCGCCTGCTCGACGGCGGCGTCGACGTAGCTCATCGCGGCCTCCAGCAGCGAGTTCGGCACGTCGACGTCGGGCGTGTCGTCGGTCGAGCCGCTGTACTCGACGGTGAAGCCGTCGAGGCTCAGGTCGCGCGAGGTCACCCGGAGCCGGTCGTCGCCGCGCTCGTCGACGGTGACGGTGGCGCGGCGCTCGATGGCACAGGGCACCGCCGGCTCGCCGTAGACGACCGCGTGCTCCCCGAACAGGTACACCTTCCCGGGAGCGCTCGAACTGACCATACTCGAATCCACGCGTCGGGGGCCTTATGAGTGCTTCCGAATCGGGAAGGCGAACGGCGGTTGGGGTGACAGTACCGTGTGAGTCGGGCGGAAATTGGGAAAACGGCCTTCAAGCGGCCCGTGGAATCGTGGGACGACATGACGCGTACCCGACGCTCGATGCTCGGACTGGTCGGTGCGAGTTCGCTCGCGGCGGTCGCCGGCTGCCTCGGTGGCGGCGGTGGCGACGCCGTGACCACGACGGAGTCGACGACCACGACCGACGCGACCACGACAAGCGACGGGAGCATGGACGGCCCGACGGTGACCGTCGCCTCGCATCCCGACCACGGCGACGTCCTCGTCGACGCCCAGGGCATGACCCTCTACGTGTTCTCCAACGACAGCGAGGGCGAGACCGTCTGCTACGACTCGTGCGCCGAAGCGTGGCCGCCGCTCACCGTCGACGGCGAACCGACCGCGGGCGACGGCGTCTCCGGCGAACTCGGAACCGTCGAGCGCGACGACGGCTCGACGCAGGTCACCATCGAGGGGATGCCGCTCTACTACTTCGCGTCCGACGAGGAGCCCGGCGACGCCACGGGCCAGGGTATCAACGACGTGTGGTGGGTGGTCCGGCCCGGCGGCACCGCCGTCCCGTCGGTGCGAGTGTCCAGCCACGACGAGCACGGCGACATCCTCACCGACGCGCACGGCAACACGCTCTACCTGTTCACCAACGACTCGGGCGGCGAGAGTGCGTGCTACGACTCGTGCGCCGAAGCGTGGCCGCCGCTCGCCGTCGACGGCGAACCGACCGCGGGCGACGGCGTCTCCGCCGACCTCGGGACCACGGAGCGCGACGATGGCTCGACGCAGGTGACCGCCGCCGGCCACCCGCTCTACTACTTCGCGTCCGACGAGGAGCCCGGCGACGCCACGGGCCAGGGCGTCAACGACGTGTGGTACGTGCTCGCGCCCGACGGATCGCAGATCGGCGGGACGATGGCGACGACCACGACGGCCTCCGACGGCGGCGGCGACACCACGACCGAGGACGACGGCCCCAGCTACTGACCGGATTCACCGGCACGGCTCTCCGAGGGGACACCTGAGAAACAGCCGGAACGCGACGGAACGTTAAATCTCGCTCTGGAAGTCGTCGAGCGCGTACGTCGGCTCCGCGCCGCGACGGTCGAGCGTCTCGTTCGCCAGCAGCCAGTAGACGACCGCGAGCGCGCGGCGACCCTTGTTGTTCGTCGGGACGACGAGGTCGACGTTGCTCGTCTGGTTGTTCGAGTCGCACATGGCGATGACGGGGATGCCGACCGTGATGGCCTCCTTCACCGCCTGCGCGTCGCCGATGGGGTCCGTGACGACGAGCACGTCCGGCTCGATGTAGCCCGCGTACTGCGGGTTCGTCAGCGTGCCGGGGATGAACCGGCCGGTGCGGGCGCGCGCCCCCACGGCCTCCGCGAACTTCTCCGCGGGGAACCGGCCGTACTGGCGGGAGGACGTCACCAGGATCTGCTCGGGATCGTAGCCCGAGAGGAAGTTCGCGGCCGTGCGGATGCGGTCGTCCGTCTTCGACACGTCGAGGACGTACAGCCCGTCCGTGCGGACGCGGTGGATGAACCGCTCCATGTCCTTCGTCTTCTGCTGCGTGCCGATGTGGACGCCCGCCGCGAGGTACTCCTCCACGGGGATGAGCAGGTCGGCGTCCTCCGCCGACATCACGTCCTCGTCCTGCGCGGTCGGTTCGTCGACGGCCTCCTCGGCGTCGACGGCTCCCTCGTCGGCCGCCGCGGCCGGCTCGGGCTCCGTCTCAGCCTCCGAGGCGTCGAGGCCCTCTTCGTCTGTCTCGGTGTCTGCGTTGGGATTCTCGCTCATAATGCCTCCGCTGCGATGCGGATGAGTTCGTTGAGTTTCGCGGTTCGCTCGCCGCCGACCGCGCCCGTCTTGACGAACGGGGCGTCGGTCGCCACGGCGAGGTGTGCGATGGTCGCGTCCTCGGTCTCGCCGCTCCGGTGAGAGATCACCGGCGCGTAGCCGTTCCGGAGCGCCATCTCCACGGCGTCGAACGCGTCCGACAGCGTCCCGATCTGGTTCGGCTTCACCAGAATGGCGTTCGCCGCACCCTCGTCGATGCCGCGCTCCAGCCGGTCCGTGTTCGTCACGAACAGGTCGTCGCCGCAGACGAGCGTCCGGTCGCCAGTTCGCTCCGTCAGCTCGGCGAAGCCCTCGAAGTCGTCCTCGTCCAGCGGGTCCTCGACGTAGACGAGGTCGTACTCGTCCACGAGGCCCGCGACGTACTCGATCTGCTCCTCGGTCGAACGGGTCGTATCCGAGTACTGGTACGCGTCGCCGTCCCAGAGTTCGGCGGCTGCCACGTCCAGCCCCAGCCGCACGTCGAAGCCGAACTCGTCCGCGACGGTGTCGGCCGCCTGCGCGACGATCTCGAACGCCTCAACGTCGTCGACGCTCGGAGCCCACGCACCCTCGTCGCCCTTGCCCGCCGGCACGCCCCGCTCCGCGAGCAGGTCGCCGGCTTCGTGGTGGACCGCGGCGTTGGCGAACACCGCGTCCCGGACGTTCGGCGCGCCGACCGGCGCGACCAGGAACTCCTGGATGTCCGTCGCCTCCGCCGCGTGCTCGCCACCGCCGACGACGTTGCCGAGCGGCGTCGGGAAGTTCTCCCCGCGGAACGCTCCGCCGAGATGCTGGTAGAGCGGCGCACCCAGCACGTCAGCGCCGGCCTTCGCCGCCGCCATGCTGATGGCGACCGCGCTGTTCGCGCCGATCTCGGAGAAGTCGTCCGTGCCGTCCGCTGCGTGGAGCGCGCGGTCGACCTCGCGCTGGTCGCCCGCGTACACGGAGCCTTCGAGCCGCGGCACCGCGTGCTCGCGGGCCGCCGCGACCGCCTCCTCGGCGGGCAGCTCGATGGCCTCGTACTCGCCCGTCGACGCGCCGCTCGGCGCGGACGCGCGGCCGAAGCCGCCGCTCTCCGTGAGCACGTCGGCCTCCACCGTCGGGTTCCCTCGCGAGTCGAGAACCGACCGGAGCCGGACGCGCTCCACGAGCGTCATTCTCCCCTCCGAACCGTGAACGGGAGCACGCCCGCGTCGTACTCCTCCGCAGCGATCAGGATCGGCTCCGTCTGGTCGGTGTCCACGAGCACCGGCGCACCGTACGACACTTGGAGCGCTCGCGCCCCGATGATGCGCGCCTTCTCGTACCGGTTGAACTGCTGGGAACTCATTGGTAGGGGGAGACCACGTCGACGAGGTCCTGATGGCTGATGAGCATTCGACGACAGCAGTACCGCTCCAGCCCCAGATCGTCGAGCACCGCCTCCGGGTCCTCGTCGCCGTCCTGCGTCGCCGCGCGAGCCTTGTACTCCTCCCAGTACTCGCCGACGACCGTCCCGCACGTGAAACACCGCACTGGTACCATCATGGTTAGCGGTAGGACTTCTGGTAGCGCGCCCGAGCGCCCGGGCCGCCCCACTTCTTCGGCTCGCTCTGCCGCACGTCGTTCACGAGCAGCGAGCGGTCGAACTCCATGAACGCGTCGCGGAGTTCCGCGTCGTTCGTGTGGTCGACCAGCCCGCGCGCGATGGCCGTGCGGACCGCGTCCGCACGACCCGCGACGCCGCCGCCCGCGACGCGAACGTCCACGTCCACGCCGTCGCGGACGCCGTCGCCCGCGATGCGGAACGGCTCCAGCATCTTCAGCCGCGCCATCTCCGGTTCGACCAGCTCCACGGGCTGGGAGTCGATTCGCACGCGGCCCTCGCCGTCGCGCACCGTGGCGCGGGCGACGGCCGTCTTCTTCTTCCCCGACGTGTTGGTTACCATGTGACGTTAGCACCCAGGTACTCGCTGACCTCGCCGAGCGTGACGAAGCGGATGTTCGAGAGCCGGTCCAGCGACGTGTCCTCGACGATCTCCGCCTCGCGGTCGTCGTCGTCCGCGTACGGGTTCCCGAGGTACACGCGCACGCCCTCGAACGCCTCCCGGCCGCGGTCGGTCTTGTACGGCACCATTCCGCGGATCGCCCGCTTGAAGATGGCGTCCGGCCGCTTCGGGTAGTACGGCCCCCGGTCGGAGCCCAGCTCCGTGCGCTTCTCGTACGTCTCGAACACGTCGTTCTTCCCGCCGGTGATGACCGCGCGCTCCGCGTTCACCACCGCGACGCGCTCGCCGTCGAGCGCGCGCTGAGCGACGTTGCTCGCCACGCGACCCATGATGCAGTCGCGGGCGTCCACGACCACGTCGGCGTCGAACTCGGCGAGACTCATCGGATCACCCGCACGTTACCGCCGTCAGGATTGTTTTCGACTGCCTGTTCTAGCGACATCGCCTCGCCCTCCGCCTGCTCGATCTTCGTCTGCGCGGTCCCCGAGAAGTCCACGGCCGCCACGGTCACGCCCTTCCGGAGCGCGCCGGAGCCGAGCACCTTGCCCGGCACCACGACGGTCTCCTCCTCGCGGGCGTACCGCTCGATGCGACTGAGGTTTACCTCGGCGTGCGTCCGCCGGGGCTTCTCGAGGCGCGCCGCCACGTCGCGCCACACGTCCCCGCCCGAATCGCGGGCGACGGACTTGAGTTCGGCGATGAGACTGCTCAACCTCGGACTTGTCTTGCTCATACTTCGTACTCCTGGTGAGAACTGATGGTGGAGTGCAGGGAACAGGATTTGAACCTGCGAACCCCTACGGGACAGCGCCCTGAACGCTGCGCCTTTGGCCAAACTTGGCTATCCCTGCACGCCCGAGAACTGGTTTCGTAGGCGATTCTCCCTTGGACCCGACCCTTGAAAGCGATTTCGATTACCGCGTCGCTCGCCACACGGCACCGTCGCTGGGCGGTGAGGCGAGCGCCATCGCGTCGGGTCGGGTCCGTCATCGTTTACAGTGCGACTGCGGTTTCGAGTTCGTCCGCGCGGTCGTACAGCGTCGCCACCGCCCGGAGCACGAGGTCCTCGACGGGCAGCGAGCCGTCCGACTCCACGTGGAACACGAACGCGTTCTCCACGTCCACGAGTTCCACCTCGGAGTCGGGGTACCGGTTCCGGAGGTCGTTGTCGAACTCCTCCGTCGGCACCAGCTCGCCGTCGTCCTCTACGACCCCGCGCACGATCTCCGGCTCGTCGTCCGCGTACTCCTCGCGGTCGCCCACGACCTCGGCGCGCTGGAGGTGGCGGTAGCCGACCGCCACGCCGCCCTGATGCTTGGCGTGGTCGCGGCCGCGGCCGAGCACCGCGTCCGCCTCCAGCTCCAGGCGCTGGCCTTCCTTGAGTTCGATGATCGGGACGTTCTCGTCCGCCGGCTCGACCTTCGGATCCGAGGTCACGAGGTCACCCGAGTACGCCGTCCCCGGACCCTCCACGTCGATGCTCAGCGCGACCTCCTCGCCCTCCTCGTAATCGTCGGGCGTCGTCAGCGGAACGAGCCCCAGACGGAGCGCGACGACCTCGTCGAACATCACCGACGAGTTCTCCACGAACCGCACGCTGTCGATGGACAGCGTCGGCACGTCCGCCAGGATGGCCCGGCGGATGCCGTTCGCCAGCGCGGGCGTCACGCCACGCGCCACGAACCTGGTCTCGCGGTCGTCACGGTCGATGAACTCGACCTCGAAATCCGTCGCCATGCTAGTAGCCACTGTTCTTGGGTGGTCGCGTTCCATCGTGCGGGATCGGCGTCACGTCCTCGATGCGACCGATCTCCAGGCCGGCTCGTGCCAGCGCACGGATCGTCGCCTGCGCGCCCGGGCCCGGGTTGCGCTGCTGGTTGCCGCCCGGCCCGCGCACGCGAACGTGCACGCCGTCGATGCCCTGCTCCAGAACCGTCTCCGCGACCTGCTCCGCCATCTGCATCGCCGCGTACGGCGACGCTTCGTCGCGGTTCTGCTTCACGACCGCGCCGCCGCTGGACTTCGCCAGCGTCTCGG
>CAZYYH010000113.1:0-6483 GCA_964651725.1 uncultured Halobacteriales archaeon
ACCCCGACGGGCTGATCGCGCGCGCCGGCCGGGGCGACCCCGACTTCGACCAGCACTTCCTGGTCGACGACCGGGTGCTCGACCGCATCCCGGGGTACGCGACCGACGTGGGGATGGACGTCGGGCACGTCCTCGAAGTGGGACCGGGCGCGGGCGCGCTCACCGACCGACTGCTCCGGGTAGCCGACCGGGTGACCGCGGTGGAGCGCGACCCCACCCTCGCCGCGTTCCTCCGGGAGGAGTTCGCGGCGGAGGTCGAGTCGGGCCGGCTGACCGTCGTGGACGGTGACGCGCTCGACGTGGACCTCCCCGAGTTCACGGCCTCCGTCTCGAACCTGCCGTACGGCGCGTCCTCGGAGATCGCCTTTCGCCTCTTCCCACTCGGGAAGCCGATGGTCCTGATGTTCCAGCGCGAGTTCGCGGAGCGGATGGCGGCCGACCCCGGCACGCCCGAGTACGGCCGGTTGTCGGTGACGGCCCGGCACTACGCGGACGTGGAGGTGGTGGAGGTCGTACCGCCGACGGCGTTCGACCCGCAGCCAGCGGTCGAGAGCGCGATAGTCCGGCTGCTCCCCCGCGACCCCGACTACGAGGTGGCGGACGAGGCGTTCTTCCTCCGGTTCGTGAAGGCGCTGTTCACGCAGCGCCGGAAGACGGTGCGGAACGCCGTCCGGAACACCGCGCACATCTCCGGGCTGGACGACCCGGACGCAGTGGTGGCGGCGGCCGACGAGGACGTGCTCGGGAAGCGACCCGGCGACCTGCCACCGGAGGCGTTCGCCGCGCTCGCGGCCACCGCGCTCGAACGGGGGGTCGAGGGGTGATGGTCGGCGCGGTCGACTGGGTGCCCGCGGTCGCCTCGACCGGCGAACGCGTCGCGTTCACCGCGCTCGCGGTCGGGGTCGTCGCCGCGGCTGCGTGGGCCGCGCGGTACGCGTTCCTCCGCACGCGGAACCGAAGCTACACGCGACTGCTGGACGTGGCGGTCGCGGCCGGGCTGCTCGGCGTGCTCGCGTCGGCCGGGGGGTTCGTCGTCTACCTCTGGAACGCCGAGACCGCGGTCGCGGACGCGTTCACGTCGCTCGCCGACCCCGTCCACACGGCGACGCTCGTGGCGGTGACGCTGGTCGTGCTCGCCGTCGCGTACGTCGCCACCGGTCTCGTCCACCAGCTCGTGCGCCG
This sequence comes from uncultured Halobacteriales archaeon, assembly GCA_964651725.1. Taxonomy (GTDB): domain Archaea; phylum Halobacteriota; class Halobacteria; order Halobacteriales; family Halobacteriaceae; genus CAZYYH01. Next base: position 1,183 of record CAZYYH010000113.1, read on the forward strand.
CGTCGCGGGGACGCGGGACGGCGTCTCCGAGCACCAGGCCGAGATCGTCTATCGCGTGCTCCAGCTGAGCGTCTACGGGCTCGCGGGTCTCGTCGTGCTCGGCTTCTGGGACGTCAACCTCGGCGGCCTCCTCGTCGGCGCGGGCTTCGCGGGCATCGTCGTCGGCATGGCCGCCCGACAGACGCTCGGCGCGCTCCTCGCCGGCTTCGTGCTGATGTTCTCGCGGCCGTTCGAGATCGGCGACTGGGTGCAGGTCGGCGACAACGAGGGTATCGTCACCGACATCACCGTCGTCAATACCCGTATCCAGACGTTCGACGGCGAGTACGTCATGCTCCCGAACGACATCGTCTCCTCGAACGAGATCGTGAACCGCACGCGAAAGGGCCGGCTCCGCATCGAGGTCGAAGTGGGCGTCGACTACGACGCCGACCTCGACGCCGCCGTCGACGCGGCGCGCGAGGCGATGGCCGACGTGGAGTCCATCCTGACGGTGCCGCACCCGCAGGTCGTCTGCAAGGAGTTCGGCGCGTCGGCCATCGTGCTCGGACTGCGCTTCTGGATCGACAAGCCGAGCGCGCGGAAGCGGTGGCGCGCGCAGAGCGCGGTCGTGCAGGCCGTCAAGGCCTCGTTCGACGACCGCGGCGTGAAGATCCCGTTCCCGCAGCGCGAGATCGCGGGCCGCGCCGAGGCCGGCGGCTTCCGCGTCTCGACGGACGGCGAGCCGGTGCCCGCGGAGGAGGTCGCGGAGCCGGATGACTGACCTCGCGGAGCGTCGCGGCGTCGAAACAGACGTCTACCAGCCCGCCGAGGACTCCCGCCTGCTCGCCGACGCCGCCGTCCGCGAGATAGACGCCGACGCCCTCGTTCTGGAGGTCGGCTCCGGCTCCGGCTACGTCGCCGAGCGCGTCGCGGAGGAAGCCGGCGCGCGCGTCGTCGGCGTGGACGTGAACCCGTACGCCGCCCGCCAGACCCGCGACCGTGGCGTCGAGGCCGTCCGGGGCGACCTCGTCGAACCCTTCCGCGACGCCGTCTTCGACGTCGTCCTCTCCAACCCACCCTACCTCCCCACCGACCCCGACGAGGAGCGCGACGACTGGGTGGAGGTCGCGCTCTCCGGCGGCGAGACCGGCCGCGCCGTCATCGACCCGCTCCTCGACTCGGTGGGGCGCGTCCTGGCTCCCGGCGGAACCGTCTTCCTCCTCGTCAGCAGCCTCTCCGGGGTGGACGAGGTGGTCGAGCGCGCCGCCGAGAACGGGTTCAGTGCAGTGGCTCTGAGCGACGACTCCTTCCCCTTCGAGACGCTGACCGTGCTGAAGCTGGTTCGGTGACTGGGTTGGAAGGTGTTCTGAACGCTCGCTGGGTGGTAGCACGGCCGGGAAAGCAGGGTCCGGAAGCCCCCGCGCTCTCGACTCGGGAGGCTCGCTGCACGCCTCGGCGCTCGCTGGCTCGCGGCTTCGCCGCTCGCCTAGTCCGAGGCGCTCCCTCCGGTCGCGCCTCGCGCCGCTCGCGCCTGCGGTACTTGTGTCGCCTGCCTTCGTCGAGAGCGCGGCCCCTTCCGAAGTCCCGCCCGGGGTGGTTTGTCGAACCAGCAACAGCAGGCGGAGCGTCTACGCCGAGACTCACGTCGGTTGGACGACTAGCTATAGCCAGCCAATCGGCCGACGGCCTGGCGGACTTCGAAAGGGCGAGCGCTCTAAGCGAACCCCGACGACGCAAGCACCGGAGCGAGGGAACGCAGTGACCGAGCGAGGAGCGCAGCGAGTCGCGGGAGCGTAGAGCGCGAGGGCTTTCGGGACCGGCAGAAACTACGCTAGCACCAACACAGAGAACTCAGCTAAGCGCTTCTCGGGCGTTCTCGACGGCGGCGTCCTTCTTCGCGGGGTAGGCCTCGACCTTCGCCCGAAACGAAATTCCCTCGCCCAGACGCGTCTCGCCACGATACGCGGCCTGCTTGTCGAGGTGGACGAACAGCGAGCAGTTCTCGTCGACGCGCTCGTCGAGTTCGGCGCGGAGCCGGTCGAACTCCGCGCTCTCTCGGAGGCGGTCGAGCACGAACCGCACGTCGTCGGCGTTCTCGACGCGCGCCGAGAGGACGACGATGCGGTCGCCGTGGTGGCCCTCGGTCTCCACGCGCTCGATCTCGAACTCCTCGGGGAGGAAGTGGCGGAGCGCCGCCTCGACGCGCTTCTCGTCCTCGGTCTCGTAGCAGAACGTGCGGAGGTCGACGTAGTGGAACGGGACGCTCATCGGGAACGTGTACGGTTCGGTCGGGGAAAAGCCGTTACTCTTCGTCCTCGTCGGCGGTCTCCAGGGAGTCCTCGGGCACGCCGGCCTCCTGGCCGTCGTCGAAGCTCACGGTGTAGTTCGCGTCGCCGAACATCGTCTCCACGACCTGCGTGACGGTGCCGACCTGGCCGTCGAACTCGCTGTGCTCGTCGTGGAGGACCACGCGGTCGTCTTCGTCGAAGCTCATACCCGGGAGTTCAGCCGGACGGCGTAAAAGTCAACCGAAACCCGCCGACACGGGATGACGCCTGTCCGACAGAAACGTTATCCGGGTCGCCTACAATCCTCGAAATATGGCCACAACGACCCCCGTTCCGTCGGCGTCGCCATCCGACCGTCGATGTCCGCGCGCGGACCGGTAGGATGCCCGTCGACCAGCTCTGGTACCTGGCGAGCGAGGCCGAGCAGGCCGCCGAGCAGATCTACCACCGGCTCGCCGACCGCCACGACGACTACCTGGAGATGGAGCACTCGCGGCACGTCTCCCGCGACCGCTTCCGCACGCTCGCCGAGCGCGTCGGCGACTGCGGCGCGCCGTTCGGCGCACACACCCTCGTCTACCGCGACGCCGGCGACCTCCTGCTCTGCCGGCACGACTACGTCGACCTCTGGGTACTCCCCGGCGGCGCACCCGACGGCGACGAGAGCCTGCGCGAGGCCGCCGAGCGCGAACTCGCCGAGGAGGCCGGCGTCGAGGTGCAGTTTACGGGCCTCGGCATCCTCACGCGCGTCGAGTTCTCGGCTGGCTCGCACTCGGCGTGGGGCGTGATGCCGCTGTACGAGGCGAAGGCGGAGACGCTGGAGCCGGAGGTGAACGATCCGGACGGCGAGATCGTGGAAGCGCGGTGGTTCTCGGAGCTTCCGGAGGACACGCGCGATAGGGAGGACCTGGAGGCGTGGCGGGAGCACCGGCTGGGGGTGTAGCACGCACACGCTACCAAGTCCGCTGCGCCCGGACCGGGAGTCGGCGCCTCACGTCACCAGCACCCGCACGGCCATCCGGAGGACGATACCGACGAACAGTAGCGAAGTCGTGACAAGAGCAGCCTCCTGGAAGAAGGGAGCCGACTGCGGATTCACGACAAGGACGGTCGCGCCGAAGACGACGAACGCGACGACCGCCCCGATCGCCAGGAGCCACGACCACCGCCGAATCTCCACCCACTCCTCGTAGATCGGGGGTTGCCGGCCGTCTCCGGACCTGCCGGCGTGCAGGACGGCGGCCGCGTTTCGGACGCCGATGGCGAGGAACGCGACGAGCGCGAGCGCAGCGACCCAGAACCCGACCCCGTCCAGCAGGTCGGACAGCGGGAGCCAGACCAGATACAGCGCGAAGTAGAGGATGCCGCCGAGCGCCAGTCCCTCGCCGAGGTAGAACAGCCGCCCCACTGTCGGCGAGTTTGCCGGGCCTACCGCCAGCGAGCTATCCGTGGCCGTCACGCGCACAAGTACGGCATCGTCGCACTAATGGTTGGTTCCGCCTGTGATTGGACGTCTGCCGGTAACGAAACGAGATGACAAGCGATAGCTGACTGCCAAGGCTCCTCACGAACCAATAGCGGATTGCTTTCGGTTACAAGGAATTACAATATGTTACATCTGGGGGTATCGACGTCAGGCTTAGAGCAATCACTCCGGCCCGTAGCTCTCGCCTTCCCGCTCGTCGGCCCGCATCCGCCGCACCGCCGCCCGCGCGTTCCCGGCGTCGTAGCCGAAGAACACGTCCTCGGCGTACTCGTCGGCGACCTCGGCGGCGTGAACGAGGTTCTCCACGTCCACGTTCACGGCGTAGAGTTCGACGCTGAACGGCGTCGAGAGTGCGTCCCGGAAGCCAGAGGCGATGACCTCCAGCCAGTACGTCGTCTCGTACGCCATGTCGTAGAGCGGGACGACGAACTCGTCGACGTGCTCGGCGAGCGCGTCAAGGTCGAGGCCGGCGCGCTCGTGGAGGTGGCCGGGGTACGGGTCGGGGTAGAGCGTGAGGTAGGTGCGCCCGGGAATGCGCTCGACGGCCTCGGCGACGAACCCGGTGATGACCGACGCACGCCACTCGTCCCGGTCGTCGTCGTCGCTCTCAGCGAAGCCTGCCTCGCAGCGCTCGCACCGGCAGTAGCCCTGGCGCGGGAACCCGACGTCGTCGAGGCGCACGTCGGGGTTGGCGTCGGCGCAGTCCGCGATTATCTCCAGCATCCCCTCGCGGTAGTCGGCGGCGTTCGGGCAGACGTACGCCCAGTCGAAGTACGGCTGGTCGCGCGTCGCGCGGTTGCCGTCGGCGTCCACAGGGACGAGGCCGGGGCGGCCCTCCGCGATGGCGTTGTCGCCGAAGCAGGACACCATGTTGACGGCGTCCGCGACCGGCTCGGCCTGCCGGCCGGTCACGTCCTTCACCTCGTAGAACCCGCGGTCGAACTCGGGCCACGACACCTCCTCCTCGTTGCGCGTCACGACGCCGTACATGGCTCCAGGTGAGTGCCCGCCGACCAAAAAACCGCGGTCGTCGGCCGTTCGGCCGGTCCGGGTCCGCCGCATGTGCCATGATTTATAGGGACCGGCGCTACTACTCCCGGTATGGCCTCGGACGCACTCCAGACGTACGGCTCGCTGCTGCTCGTGATACTCGGACTCGGGGTCCTGCTCGCGGGCGTCGGCATCTACAACAGCCAGACGGTACAGGGCGTCGGCGGCGCGATCACCCTCCTCGGCGTCGGCGTGCTGACCGCGCACCTCGCGCGGCTCGACGCCCCGGAGTCGGCGCACTGACGACCGCTTACTCGACGGCGAGGTGGTCCGCGATGTCCTCGCGGACGATGGTCTCGCAGTACTCGCAGCGCACGCCGTCCTCCAGCACCTCGAACTTCGACTCGACCGGCTCGTTCGCCGACGAGATGCAGTTCGCGTTCGGACAGGAGAGCACGCCCTCAACGCGCTCCGGGCGCTCCACGCGGAGCTTGTCCACGACGTCGTAGTCGCGGATGATGTTGATGGTGGCGTCGGGCGCGATGAGCGAGAGCA
>CAZYYH010000114.1:0-6454 GCA_964651725.1 uncultured Halobacteriales archaeon
GCGACCGAGTGGGGGCCGGCGACCGGCGTCGCGCACATGGTCGAGGCGGTGCTCCGCGACACCGGCGAGGTGCTGCCCGGCTCCACCGTGCTCGACGGCGAGTTCGGCCACTCGGACGTCGGCCTCGGCGTCCCCCTCAAGCTCAGCTCGGACGGCGTCGAGGGAGTCGTGGAGTGGGATCTCACCGAGTACGAGCGCGAGCAGCTCGGACAGGCCGCGGACAAGCTCGGAGAGCAGTACGAGAAGATCGCGTAGGAACGGTCGATGGGGTGGAATTTGGACGGGCGGTGCGTTCGACCGGAGCGATCACTATCGCCCCGAAAGTCCTCGCCTGCTCCGGTCGCGGGGCTCGCTGCGCTCCTCGCCTCGCTTCGCTCGGCTGCGGTGCTTACTTCGCCCGGCTTCCCGGAGCAGGCTCGCCCTTTCAGTCCGCCAGGGCGGCGGTTGATTCGCCGGCTGTGGCGGGCGGCCGGCGAGCCAGTCTAAACACTGTCGTTGGCGAGCAAGCCAAACACAATCGCTACTCCCGGTCGTACCGGAGATTGAACTCCTCGGCCAGCACCGCGTACCACTCGTCGCCGGTGACGGTTCGCTCGCGCTCCTCGCCGTCCACGCGCACGAAGAGGGTTTCGCCCTTCAGCTTCCGCCGGCCGTCGTCCGTGGCGATGGAGACGATGGGGTCGCCGGTGAACGTGGATTCGGGCGCGGTCTGGAGGTAGTCGTTCGTCGCCTCGAAGTAGTCGAGGTCCACGGGGTCGTGGCCGAACACGTAGCGTCGCGTCCACTCGTCGTCGCCGGGTTCGCGGAACTCGGTGCGGTACGCCTCGTCCGGGCGGTCGCTCTCGGCGACGCGCCACGTGACGCCGACCTCGTCCGTGCGCGGGCTGCCGTCGAGGGGCGTGGGTCGCCGCATCACCGGCGTCCCCATCCCCACGTCCACCACGTATCGACGGTCGAGGTGGACGACGTTCGAGTGGTGGTTCGCGGGCGTCCGCACGCCGTGGCCGCTCGTGATGCGCGCGGCCACGCGGTCCACGTCGTAGCCGAGGTCGGCGAGCAGCCAGTGGAACAGACCGTTGAGTTCGAAGCAGTAGCCGCCGCGCCCGCGCTCGACGATCTTGCCGTAGAGCTGTGGCACGGAGAGGGTGACGCCGTCGCCGTAAGGGTCGCCGACGATGGCGAGGTTCTCGAACGCGACCGAAGTGACGTGGGCGCGCTGTATCCGTTCGAGCGTCTCCAGGTCGGGCGTCCCGACGGTCGCGGGGTCCACGCCGATGCGTGCGAGGTACGCGTCGGCGTCCAGTCGCTCCCCGGGCGCGTGGTCGGCGTCGGCTGCTCCCTCGCTCCCGGTGGGCCGGCTGCGAACGGGCGGGTCGCGTGCCATCTCGTCCGGGCGGAGAACGGCCCGGCCCTTGACTGTATCCCGTACGTCGTTTTTGTAGCCCACGCGATATAACTGGCCGAGCGGGTCGGGTAACGCAGAAGACATTTAAGCGTGGTGGACGGACGCTCGCGTATGTCTGGACGCACGTCCGAGTCGAAACCCCTCCGGTACGTCGGCGTGCTCGCGGCGCTCGTGGGCGTCGCCGGATTCGTCGTCTTCGGCTGGCGGTTCGGCGAAGTCGACGGTCCCGTCCCGTTCGCCATCGGCGCTATCTGCTTCCTCCTCGCCGTCGGCTGGACGCTCTACAAACGAGCGTACGCGACCGGGTGAACGGTGCCGGCAGTCCGCACGGGCGTACCGACCGGCGATCCGCTCAGTCGTCGGTAGGGGGAACCTCGACGCGCTCGCGGTCGTCCCGCTCGGGGTCCCCCCGGTGCTCGCGGTCGAGTTCGGTCGCGATCTCGGGTCCGTGCTCGCGTTCCTCGGCCTCCTCGCGCTCGGCGAGTCGCTCCTCGACGGAGTCGTACGTCCAGTGGTGACACATGCTATCCTTCCCCACACCAGGGTAGCGGCCGGTCCGGAAAAGGTCTTTCGGCGAAACTCCTAGGCGGAGGAGGGTTACGGCGCAGTACGTGCGATTACACTCGATTACGCAAGAGTGCGTCATCCGACGCCGTCGGAGCGCCGGCCAACACTTTTGCGGTGACAGGTGGTACCCACGCACATGGTACAGGAAGATTCGCGGCGGGAGGACGACACGACGGTGGACGTAACCGGGGAGGACGCCTCCCCGGAGTTCGACCGGTTCGTCGGCGTGCTCACGGACGGGGTGATCGGCGGCCTCGGCGGGCTGGTCGGCACCGTCACGGCGACCGTCGTGCTGCTCGCCGGGGCGAGCCTCGGCGCGGTGGACCTCGACCAGTTCTCGTCGCTCTCCTCGCTGCTCGGGTTCGACGTGCTGCTCCCGGTTGGCGACGTGGCGGCCGGCTACCTCGTGTTCCTCGCCATCGGGATGTTCGTCTGGCCGTTACTGCTGGCGTCCATCGGCCGGTACCTGCCCGGCGAGCGGTTCGCGGTCAAGGGCGTCCCGTTCGGCGTCGCGCTCTGGACGGGGTTCGTCATCGAGTTCTACAGCGGCGAGACCGGCAGCCTCCTCCTGGCCTACCTCGCGTTCACGCTCGGCGCGCACGTCGTGTACGGGTTCACCGTCGGCACGGTGTTCGACTACTTCTCGACCCGGCCTGAGACGCTGGTGTGAGCGGCGCGGTTCGACCGTAGGGAGAACCGCGAAACGGGCGAACGGCGAGTACAGCGAGCCGTAAGTACGGCGTGGTTCGACCGCAGGGAGAACCGCGAAACGAGCGAGGCCGCTTCACGGCACCAGCTGCTCGCCGTCGTCGTCGTACACCGTGATGGCGTCGACCGGACACGTTCGCGCCGCGAACTTCGCGTCGAGTTCCGCGTCCTCCGGAATCTCGCGCCGGAACAGGTCGGTCTCGACCTCGTCCGCGTCGTCGAGGTCGGCCTTGCCGGCGTCGGCGTTCTTCCGGAACGCTTCCCACTCGGCGACGCACTGGAACATCCCGATGCAGGTGTCGCGGTCGAACTCGACGTACATGGCCGGTGGTCGGAACGGGAGGGGCAAAGCGTTGACGGGACGACGGCAACCGGTTCGGGGAAGCGTTCAAGGGGGCCGCGCACTTGGCTCACGGCTCGCGGTCCTCCCTTCGGTCGGACCGCGCAGCACTCGCCGCTCGCCCTCCCGTGGTTCTCGCTTGCTCGCGGCTCCACCGCTCGCTCGTTCGGCGGCGCTTCGCGCCACCCGCCGCTCGGACCACACACCTGGCGGAATCTCCAAGGGCGAGCGACCGAGCGAAGCGAGGGAGCGAGGGCTGGGATGGCGGCAACCTGACCCGCCACCACCAGCGCTATCCCGCCGACGCGGGTAGGGCGACGCGATGACCGACCTGTTCACGCCGCTCTCGTTGCGGGAGACAACCCTCCCGAACCGGCTGATGGTGTCGCCGATGTGCCAGTACTCCTGCGAGAATCGGGACGGGCTGGCGACGGACTGGCACCTCGTCCACCTCGGGTCGCGGGCGGTCGGCGGCGCGGGCGTGGTGATGGCGGAGGCGACGGCGGTGGAGCCGCGGGGCCGCATCGCGCCGGAGGACCTCGGCATCTGGAGCGACGAGCACGCCGACGCGCTCCGGCCGGTCGCGGAGTTCGTCCGCGGGCAGGGCGCGGTGCCGGCCATCCAGCTCGCGCACGCCGGCCGGAAAGGGTCGAAGGCGCGGCCGTGGGAGGGAAGCGAGCCGCTCCAGCCGGACGACGGCGGCTGGGAGACGATAGCGCCGAGTGCGGAGCCGTATCCCTACGACGCCGAGCCGCCGGTCACGCGGCGGATGGACGAGGACGACGTCCGCGAGGTCCGCGAGGCGTTCGCGGCGGCGGCCGAGCGCGCGCTCGACGCCGGGTTCGAGATCGCGGAGGTCCACGCCGCCCACGGCTACCTGCTCCACGAGTTCCTGTCGCCGGTGTCGAACCGCCGGGAGGACGAGTACGGCGGTAGCTTCGAGAACCGCTCCCGGCTGGTGCGCGAGGTCGTCCGTAACGTGCGCGAGGTGTGGCCGGACGGCAAGCCGGTGTTCGTCCGCATCTCCGGCACGGACTGGCTGCCGGACCGCGACTCGTGGGACGCCGCGCAGTCCGCGCGGCTCGCCGACGACCTCGCCGCCCTCGGCGCGGACCTGATCGACGTGAGTTCGGGCGGCGTCCACCCCGACCAGCAGCTACCGCACGGCGGCCCGAGCTACCAGGTGCCGCTCGCCGAGGAGATACGGCGGCAGGTCGAGTCGGACGTGACGTTCGGCGCGGTGGGTGGGATCACGACCCCGCAGCAGGCCGACGCAGTCGTGCGGAACGGGCGCGCCGACCTGGCGATAGTGGGGCGGCAGTTCTTACGGGAGCCGTACTTCGGGCTGCGCGCGAGCGACGAGTTGGATGGTGACGTGGAGCCGCCGATTCAGTACCGGCGGGCGTTCTGAGGTTACTCGAGGATGGCAGGTCGGCGTTGGCCGGGCGCTGCTGCGCCCGCGACGTAGCCCTCGGCGGCGAACAGCAGGACGGACGCGGCGACGACGGGAAGCGCGAGCGTGTCGCCGGTGTAGAGCCACGGGAACCGCGCGGAGCCGACGGGATGGGTGGCGACGAGCAGGTTGATCGCCCAGAGCGCGCCGTGGCGGGCGCGCGGCAGGACGTGACTCATGTTGAGCCAGAGCACGACGCCGAACGCCAACCCGCCTGCCGCACCGGCGAGCAGGCCAGCGCGGGCGCGCGTCCGCCAGCCGCTCGCGGTGTCCACCGCTCGTGCGTTCGGCGGCACTCCCTGCGATCGCGCCTCCCCGCCGCCGTCCGCGAACGAGCCCGCGAGGTAGCCGCCGACGAACCCGATTCCGAGCGCGACGAGCACCCCGAGCCACATCGCCGGTCCCGGCAGCGGCAGCAGGTCGGCGGCGGCGATGGCGGCTAGCTGGACGGCCACCGCGAACCCGACGACTCGGTAGTCCGGCATTCGCCCGGGCGTTAGTGGTGACCACGGTTGAGCGCCACGCTCGAACTGGGCTACTGACCAGCGATAGCCGGCCGACCATTCGGCTTTAGATAACTGAGTGTGTCATAGAACAGTTCACACCCCCTCGTTTCGGTCACCGAACGACGGGGCAGGCCGGCAAGAGAGGGGGCACTCAGTCCGGAGATGCCTCACCGAGACATCGTCGATACACCGGTTCGGTCCACTCACGATTGTGCGCATTCTCCGGAAGGTGATCGAACCACCCGGCGTCGGTGATCGTCTCGTCCTCGAGCCCGGGGTCAGTATCGAGTGCCGTGGTTTCGGCGACTGCTTCGAAACAGACGGCCGTCCAGCCATCGGTTTCGCCGGTTCGCTCGTTCTCGAGGGTGTGCTCGTCGAGAGCGCGGGGGCGGTCCGGGGCGATCTCGACGCCCGTTTCCTCTCGAACCTCCCGAACGGCGGCCTCGGCGAGCGATTCGCCCGATTCGGGAACGCCGCCGGGGGCCAGCCACCCGTCCGCCCACGGCTGGTCGATGAGCAGCACGCGGCCAGCGTCGTCGAAGACGAACGCCAGGACGAGCCAGCCAGCAGTTGCGACTTCGGAGTCGGTGATCTCTCCGAACGCCTCTGGGTCCACTGCTTTTCGACTCTCCGTCTCGAGAAGATCGTCGTAGCTCTCCCGCGGATCAACGACGTTCATGCATGCTGAAACGCTCCCGTCACGGACAGTGTATAGGTTGCGTATCAGCAGGTTCGCTCCGGCGTTGGAGTGGTCGTGTAGTCGTAGTCGGCTACTGTATCGGGCGCTTTCGGGACGGTTGCGGTCCAGCAGCAGTGGAGAGCGCGCCGAGAGAGGGAGGGACAGCCAACGGGGCGCTCTGCCAGCCTTGCAAAACGGTGAAGTGAACGGACGGGCGGGGCGTCGCGGGGATGGACGCCATCCGACACCCCACTTATAAACGTCTTAAAGGTTACAGATACTTACAATCTATTACAGTTATAAGTTTTATAAGGGCGGTAGTTGCTTGGCCACGAATCGCTCCACCAGCCCACCGCCGCCGGCGCCGCGAGCCCTCCCACACTGACATCGACCCCTCGGTCCAACAGTTTAAACCCGATAACGGCCAACCCCACGCCAATGAAGGTAGGCGAGGTGCCGGGGCTGCCCGACGGGGTGGTCGAGCAGTTCCAGGAGCAGGCCATCGAGGAACTCTACCCGCCGCAGGCAGAGGCCGTCGAGAAGGGCGTCACCGAAGGGGAGAGCCTCGTCGCCAGCGTGCCGACGGCCAGCGGGAAGACGTTCGTGGCGGAGCTGGCGATGCTGTCGGCCATCGAGCGCGGCGGGAAGGCGCTGTACATCGTTCCCCTGCGCGCGCTCGCGTCGGAGAAGGCCGAGGAGTTCCGGGAGTTCGAGGAGCACGGGCTGTCGGTCGGCATCTCGACGGGGAACTACGAGAGCGACGAGGAGTGGCTGGGGAGCCGCGATATCATCGTTG
>CAZYYH010000115.1:0-6439 GCA_964651725.1 uncultured Halobacteriales archaeon
GCGGTGCTCATCCCCGCCTTCTGCGCGGCGGCGGGCGTCGGGTGCGCGGTGATGACCCACCGCTTCTCCAGGCGCTCCTGGAGGATGGGCTGGTTGGCGCGGCCGCTCGCCGTCCCCTTCTCGGGGTCCACGTCGCTCGTCTCCGCCTTGTTCGTCGGGCTGCCGACGAAGATCGCCACGTCGGTCTCCCCCATCCGGGCGAGGTCGTGGTCCTTCGTGCGGAAGTCGTCCACGTCCATCGCCCGGGCGTAGGCGCGGCCGGCGCGCGAGTTGCCCCACGAGAGCGACGGCCGCGCGCCGCGCTCGCCGAGTGCCTCGTAGAGCGCGACGACGAGGTCGTCCGCGGGCGGCGACGCCTGCACGAGCACGTTGTCGTCCGCGGTCACGTCCGTGCAGTGATCGACGAGGATCTCGGCGTGTCTCCTGACGCGTTCGTCCATACACCCCGAAGCGGTGGTCGTCTCAAAAGGGTTTCCAGAATCGACGTTCTGTCCGCGTCGTGCTATTTGCACTGTCGAGCGATACCGCCCAGCCCACAGCGAGGGCCGACCGGCCATCCGCAGTCCGGTCGCAGGTCCGACCGAGGTCGGCTTCTCCCTGCTCGACCGACTACTGCCGGGCGGGACTTCGGAAGGGGCCGACCGCTGCGAGAAGCCGGCCGACACAAGCACTGGAGCGTCCGAGCGAAGCGAGGACGCGAAGCGCGCAGCGAGGCTCGCGACCGCAGCGGGAGGGGGCTTCCGGACGCCACGGCGTCCGGTCCAGCCGAACCGACTACCAGGTCCGAACACCGCCGCTACACTCGCCCGACGGTGACGTGGTACGGCACCACCTCGGCGCGACGGTACTCGTCGTCCTGCATCTGCTCGACGACGGCCCGCCCCATCGAGCGCCAGTCCGCGACGAGCGCGTCGTACTCGTCCGGACCGAGGTCGCCGGCGAGCAGCGTCTCCCGCGCGTCCGCGAGCCGCGACGCGCTCGCCTTCCGCCGCGCACCCTCCAGCGCCGCCTCGGAGTACGGCGGCTCCACGTGCTTCCCGTGGTAGTACGTCCGGGTCGTCACCTCGGTCAGCCCCGCGGCCTCGGACACCTCGGCGGCGTCCGCGCCGAGCGTCACGTCCGTCGGCATCCCCCGGATGTACGCCCGCCGGGCGCGCGCCGCGAGTGCCGACTCCGCGCCGACCGTGGACTCCACCGACACCGCGGCGTTGTCCGGCTCCACGACCGCGACGAGGTCCGACGACACCCGCGCGAACTCGCGGACCGCTCGCTCCGGCTCCGGGAGGTTCACGAGCAGCGCCTGGCACGCGACGAGGTCGAACGAGCGGTCGCGGAACGGCAGCCGCGTCGCGTCGCCCGCGACGAGCGCGTCCGCCGCGTCCACGCGCGCGAGCAGCCCCGGGTCGGCGTCCGCGCCGACGAGTTCGGCGTCGGTGTCCTCGCGGAGCACCGCCGTGAACTCGCCGGAGCCACAGCCCACGTCCAGCACGCGCTCGCGGCCCGGCAGGTCGAGGTCCGCGAGCGCCGCGCGGCCGTCGCTCCACATGCCGTCGCGCGCCTCGCGGAGGTACTCGGCCGAGAACTCGCGCACGTGTCTCGACGGGCGGTTGGGGGCCGGCCGGGAAAAGCGGGCGGGTTCGCACCTGGGGTAGTGTTCGGATTGCGTGATCGAACGGGCCGAATCGAGTACGACCGCCTCGAAAGCCCTCGTGCGCTTTCAGTCCACCAGGTACGGTGGCTGGCCGGCCGGCTGACCAGCCGCGCCGAACAGTGCCCGCGCCTGCCGAGTAGCGTCGGCACCGCTTGCCATCCCATAAACTACTTGAAAGGCACAAAATATTACAAATAATTACAATCTACTACATTTATAAGGTTTATAGGGGTGGTCGCTCGGACTGTGCCAGCCCGCCGACTGCACCAGCCGCATCCGGCCACCACCGACGCCGCCCGTACCCCGAAACGCTGGCCGGAAACTCAACGCTCATACCGGCCCGGCCGCCTACGGTGACGCGTGCCTCTCTCCCGGACGGACTTCTACGCGGGCATGAAAGCTGGCGCACCGTTCCTCGTCGGCCTCGTCCCGTTCGGCACGGTCGTCGGCGTTGCCGCGGTCGACGCCGGGCTGTCGCCGCTCGCCGCCGTCGGCCTCTCCGTCGTCGTGTTCGCGGGCGCGTCGCAGCTCGCCGCCATCGAACTCCTCGGGCGGAACGCACCGGCCGTCATCGCCGCCGTCACCGCGCTCGTCGTCAACCTCCGGATGGCGATGTACAGCGCGTCCATCGCACCGTACTTCAGCCGGTTCTCCCGCGCCTGGCGCTGGCCGATGGCGTACCTGCTCGTCGATCAGGCGTACGCGCTCTCGATCGTCGAGTTCGCGGAGAACGAGGGCGTGAACCGGCGGTCGTTCTACCTCGGCATCGCGGTGCCCGCGTGGGCGCTCTGGCAGCTCACCACCGCACTCGGTGCCGTACTCGGCTCCGGCCTCCCCGGAAGCTGGCGGCTGGAGTTCGCCGTCCCGCTCGTCTTCCTCGCCATCCTCGTCCCCACCATCACCGACCGGCCGTCGCTCGTCGCCGCCGTCGTCGGCGGCGGGACCGCCGTCGCCGCCGTAGGCGCACCGTTCAACCTCGGCCTGTTCGTCGGCGCGCTCGCCGGCATCGCCGCCGGCGTCACCACGGAGGCGGTCGCCTGATGGCGTGGAACGGCTCCAGCCTCGTCATCTGGCTCGTCATCCTCGCCATCGGCGTCGGCACGTTCGCCGTCCGGCTCTCCTTCATCGAACTCTTCGGTCAGATCGACGGCGTGCCGCCGCGCGTCGAGCGCGCCCTCCGCTACGTCCCGTCCGCCGTCCTCGCCGCACTCGTCGCCCCACAGTTCGTCATCGCCGACGGCGCAGTCGCAGTCCACCCCGCGAACGGCCGGCTGCTCGCCGGCACCGTCGCCGCCGTCGTCGCGTGGCGCACCGAGAACCTCGTGCTCACGCTCGTCGCCGGCATGGTGGCTATCTGGGCGTTCGAGTATCTGGCGTAGCCGACCACTCCGCGCTAGCGGTGCCGCGCGTAGCGGTCAGCCCTCCCGCAGCTCCCGGCACCGCTGGACGTTCCACGCGAACCCCTTGCCGTCCTCGTGCGGCGTCTCCAGCACGAACGGCACGTCCCACAGGTCGGGATGGTTGAGGATGGCGCGCATCCCCTCGACGCCGATCTCGCCCTCGCCGACGTGCGCGTGCTCGTCCTTGTTCGTGCCGCAGGCGTGCTTCGAGTCGTTGAGGTGGATGCACTGCAGGTGCTCCAGCCCGACCACGTCGTCGAACTCCGCGACCGTCTCCTCGACGCCCTCCCGCGTCGAGAGGTCGTAGCCCGCCGCGAACGCGTGCGCGGTGTCGAGGCACACGTCGAGGTCGAGGCCGCACCGGTCGAGCACGCCCGCGAGATGCTCGAACTGCCCGCCGAGCTTCGTGCCGCTCCCCGCGTCGCTCTCGACCAGCACCGTGACGTCCTCCGGCACGTCCAGCGCGTCGAGCGCCGACGCCGCGTTGTCGAGGCCGCCCTCGACGCCAGCGCCCGTGTGCGCGCCCAGGTGGACGTTCACGTACGGGACGCCGAGCCGCACCGCCGCGTCCACCTCCTGCTGCATGCTGTCGATGGATTTCGCCCGGAGGTCATCCTTCGGCGTGCAGAGGTTCACGAGGTACGACGAGTGGATGACCCACGGCCCCAGCTCGGTCGCCGCGGTCTCCGACCGGAACTGCTCGGCCTCGTCCTCCTCGATGCTGCCGTGGTCCCAGACCTGCGGCGAGTGCGTGAATATCTGCCCGCAGTTCCCGCCGATCTCGATCTGGTTCTCGACCGCGTTGTGGACGCCACCCGCGATGGAGACGTGCGCTCCGACCTTCATGTCCGCGGCCAGGCGGTCGGGGGTCAAAGGTACTTCGAACCCGGCCGGGCGCTACTCGTCGCCGTAGAACTCGTCGGCGGGAATCCGCTCGTCTTCATTCGGGTCCGGGTGGTCGTACTCCGCGACCGCCTCCTCGATCTCCTCCGGCGTTCGGCCGGTCAGCTCGGCGAGGTCCTTTCGGACGCGCCGCCGCTGCTCGGCCATCGCCTCCTGGAAGGCCTCGTGCTCCGCCTCCGTCAACGGTTCGCGTCGTCGTTCACTCCGTGCCGTAGTCCGAATACCGAAAGCTCGTCGTGATCGAATCGCGCTACAGTCTGCCGTTCGCTGTCGAGGAGGGACTCCAACTGGCCGACGAAACGCGTCACGTCACCCGTCTCCGTCGTCAACCCGATGCGGCGACGAACCCGCCAGTCTAACGGCGTCGCGTACTCGCGGTCGTAGCCCGGCGGCATCGGGGCGAATTCGTCCCGTTCTTGGTGATAACGTTTCGTGAGAACTCCCGGGAAACGAGCGCTACGCCGTCGGGTCGTCGCCGTCCCGGGTCCAGGCGTCGCTCTCGTACTTCGCCGCGGCGAGGTCGCGGGCGTCCGCGAGTTCGTCGTCGGTCCACGCGCCATCGTCGGCGTCCGCCCAGTCGCGGAGCGCGGTCTCCAGGGCGGCGATGGCGTCCGCACGGTCGATGCCGGTCTTCTCGCGGATGGACGTGACGCGCTCGCGGAAGCCCTCCGGAGTCACACCGGGGTCCGCGAACGCGCCGAGGTGGCGGTCGGGTGCGAGGTCGAAGGAGAGCGAGCCGTGCTGGACGACGGCGTCGCGCTGGCGGTACTGGGCGTTGCCGGCGAGCTTCCGCGGCGGGTCGCCGTCGCCGGGCACCACCACGTCGTGTGCGGGGTGGAGTTCGCGCAGATAGCACGCGGGCTGGTGGAGCGCGGGCACCTCCTCGGCGACGTACTCGGCGTCCACGCCCATCCGGTCGAACGCGTCGAAGATGGGCTCGCACAGCAGGTGGTAGCTCTCCACGAGGTTGCCCGGAACCTCGTCGGCGGGCGCGACGATGGTGTACGAGACGTCGGCGACGGCGTCGTGGTAGATGCCGCCGCCGCCCGTCGGCCGGCGCGTGACGGTGATGCCTTCGCGCTCGCAGAACGCCCAGTCGACGCTGTCGGGGTCCTGGTGGTAGCCGAGCGAGAGCGTGCTCGGCTCCCACCGGTAGACGCGGAGCGTGCGCGGCCCGCCCGTCGCGGCGCTGCGCGCCGCCACCTCGTCGAGCGCCATGTTCACGGGGCCGCGGCGGGCCTCCTCGCGAACGAGCCGCCACTCCCGGTCGGCGCGGTCCATGCGGGAGGTGAGACGCGGCCGGGACAAAGGGGTTGCGAGTCCCGGCTACCGGTAGTACTGGCTTCGAGGTCGTACGTGAGGTCGTCACCGGCCTCGTCAACGACGATGCCGAGTTCGCTCTCGGGATAGAAGTGATGACCACCTCGTTGGAGGTCACCGTCTGGTGCTGCTCGTACGGCGTCGTACAGATATCCGTGGTGTCGGCCTGGTTGTTGCCCGCGAAATCCCACTCGGTGTTCGACGTACCGTCGACGTGTAGCAGGGCCCTGCCGTACTTTACCATCAGGCTGGTCGAGCGCGTGGAACACCGGTGATCCTGGGTTTCGTTCGTGGTGAGCGGTTCGGACAGGCCGCTGCGGCGGTGTCGGACACACCTACGAGGGACGCAAGCGTCGCCGCGCCCGTTCCGAGCGAGCCGGCGACGGGCGATATCCGCACCGTCACGTCGCACCCACAGGTTTTTGTCGACTCGCTCCCCTTGAACCGTCCACCCCCACGCGATGACCGAATCCCTCTCCCCCAGGACCGTCGGCGAGGAGCGCGCGACCCTCCGCCGGCTCTCCACCGAGACCCCCGACGTGGTGTACGTCGGCTACCGCACCGGACAACTCGCAGTCCAGTTCTCCGAACCGAGAGACGGCATCACGGCCGTCGAGGTGACGCGCGTCGACGCCACCGTCGGCGGCGCGACGCGGGCGTTCTTCCACTGCGGCGTCACGATCGACGACGGCGACGAGTCGGGACGCGGCCGGAGGGGCTTCGGCCACCCGTTTCCGGCGCTTGAGTGGCTGAACGAGACCGTCCCCGACTTCGACGCGACCGAGACCGTCTACGTGAACGAACCCGAGGAGAGCGCCGAGACGGACGCCGAGTCCGACGACGCGTAGCGTCGCGGCGTCCGCGAAGGCCCGCGGACCCCGTCCCCCGACGCCGGTCCGGGAGCGCGCGCCTTTTACGGGCCGGCCCGCTACTCTCGGCCGATGGTCAGGAACGTCGCCCCGCTCGTGCGCGACCTCGACGCGGAGGACTTCTACCTGCTCTCCGGCGTCGAGCACGGCATGCGCTTCTCCGAGTGGGTGCAACGCGAGAAGCTGCCGGGCTTCACCGACCTCGGCCCGGAGGAGACCGACTATCGGCTCGACCGCGCGCTCGACCGCGACCTCGTGGAGCGCCGCACCATCCAGTACGAGGGCTACAAGCTCAC
>CAZYYH010000116.1:0-6393 GCA_964651725.1 uncultured Halobacteriales archaeon
AGGCGGCGGCGGCGCGCGCCCGCAACCTCTCCGTGAACGCGGCGTTCCCGACGGCCCGCACCGTCTCGACGCTGCTCTCGACGGCCACGGGCGAGGCGAAGAGCCTCGGCCTCCAGGCGTCCATCGAGAGCCCGGACCTCGCGGACGACCTCGTGAGCAAGGCGGACGCGCAGGTTCGCGCGCTCGCGGCGCAGATCGACGACGAGGACGCGCTCCCGGAGGAGCTGCGCGACGTCGAGGCTCCGGCGGCTCCCGCCGCGGAACCCGACGAGGACGAATCGACTGACGAAGAACCAGCCGAGGCCGAGGCGGCCGACGACGACGAGGACGACGATGACGATGACGACGAGGGCGACGCCGCCGAAGGGCTCGGGGAGATGTTCGGTTAACACACAACAATGGAGTACGTTTACGCTGCACTCATCCTGAACGAATCGGGCGAGGAGATCAACGAGGACAACCTGACCGCGGTGCTCGACGCCGCGGGCGTCGACGTGGAGGAGTCCCGCGTGAAGGCGCTCGTCGCGGCGCTCGAGGACGTGGACATCGAGGAGGCGGTCGAGCAGGCCGCCGCCGTCCCCGCGGGCGGTGCCGCCGCCGGCGGCGCCGCCGGCGGCGAGGCCGAGGAGGCCGAGGCCGGCGACGAGGACGAGGAGGAAGCCGAGGCCGAGGCGGCCGAGGAAGCCGAAGCGGAAGAGGACGAGGACGAACCCTCCGGCGAGGGTCTCGGCGACCTGTTCGGCTGACCGGGCTGTTCACGCAACCTACGCTTTCTTCGGTGCCAATCGCGTAGCGACGGCTATCCGCCGTCTAGCAGTGTCGCGAGCGGACGTGACTACGACCGCATAGACGCGTGGCGACGTGCAAACCCTGGCCAGACAGCCGACGGCGATGGTCGGCCGAGCATCCGTACTCCTGGTGGATTGAAAGGGCGAGGTCGCTCCGGGAAGCCGGGCGACGGTGAGCCGAACGGAGTGAGGCGAACGTCGCGGGACGAACGCAGTGAGTCCCGCGGAACAAGCACTGGAGAGCGCGAGCGAAGCGAGCGCTCGAAGCGCGTAGCGAGCCCCGCGACCGGAGCGACCGAGGGCTTTCGGGCTACCAGCGGCCCGTTCAGCCGCTCTATCCACTCAGCCACATCAATCGTCCAGCGGTTTCCGGTAGAGGACGAGTTCGAACGCGTCGCCGAACGCATCGACCTCGACGACGCGCGCCTGCCGGAACCCGCTGGACTCGTAGAGTCCCCGCGCAGCCCGCTGGTGTGGCTGCGTGTCGAGGAACAGCTCCCGATACCCGAGTTCGCGGGCGCAGTCCTCCAGGGCGGCGAGCAGCCGTCGGCCATAGCCCCGGCGCTGGTGGTCGGGGTCGACGCGCATCCGCGTGACCTCGGCGGCGGGTTCGCGGAGCGAGTCGAACAGGGGCGCGGTGCGGTCGCCCGCCGGACGGAGCGCACCCATCGCCACGACCTCGCCGTCCACCGTCCCGACGAGGAACTCGCCGCCGGCGTCGAGGTACGTCGCCTCGATGGCGTCGAGGTCGTCGTCGGGGACGCTCTCGTCGTAGGCGTCCGCGTCCCGCATCGCTGCCTCGTGGAGTTCGCGCACGCGCTCGGCGTCGCCGGGGCGATAGCGACGGGTCGAGAGCCGGTCGGTCATGCCGGGGCCGACGCACGCCCGCCACTTGAGACTGACCCTGCGAAACTTCAAGTACGAGAACGGGACGAAACCCGCCCGATGGACCCGTTCGGCGCTCGCGTCGTCGTCTCGCCACCCGCGTCGGCCGCCGCGCTCGCGTTCGTGCTCGGCGGCGTCGCGCTCGGCACGCTCTCCGGCCTGACTCCCGGACTGCACGTCAACACGCTCGCGCTGCTGCTCGCGGCCGCAGCGCCCTCCGTCCCGGGACCGCCCCATCTCGTCGGCGCGGCGATGCTCGCCGCGGGCGTCGTCCACTCCTTCCTCGACGTGGTGCCGGCGCTCGCGCTCGGCGTGCCGGACGCCGCGATGGCGGTCACCGCGCTCCCCGGCCACCGACTCGTCATCGCGGGCAGGGGCCGCGAGGCCCTCCGCCTCTCCGCGCTCGGCAGCGGCGGCGCCGTCCTCGTCGCAATCCCGCTCGCCGTCCCCCTCACGGCGGCGATGACCGATCTCTACCCCTTCGTCCGCGCGCACCTCCCGCTCGTGCTCGGCGGCGTCGTCGCGTTCCTCGTCGCCACCGAGTCCGGCCGGCACGCGATGGCCGGCGGCGCGCTCGCGTTCGCGGCGAGCGGCGCGCTCGGTGCCGCCACGCTGGACCTCGACGCGACCGCGCTCGTGGACGCCGGCGGGATGCTCAGCCCGCTGTTCGCCGGGCTGTTCGGCGCGCCCGTCCTGCTCGACGCGCTCGACGGCGGCGGCGTGCCGCCGCAGGGCGACGCCTGCATCGCCGCCCCGCCGCGCGCAGTCGGGCTGGCGACCGCCGCCGGCGCGCTCGCGGGCGCGGTCGTCGGCTACGTCCCCGGCGTCTCCGGCGCGATAGCCGCCATCCTCGCGCTCGTCGCCCTCCCCGCCGACGCGGGCGACCGGAGCTTCGTCGTGGCGACCAGCGGCGTCAACACCGCGAACACGATCTTCGCGCTCTTCGCACTCGTCGCCCTCGGCACGCCCCGGACGGGGGTGATGGTCGCGTTCGAGAACGCGTCGGTTCCGCTGAACCTCCCGCTCCTCCTCGCCAGCACCGCGCTCGCCTCCGTCGCCGGGTTCGTGCTCGTGCTCGTCGTCGGCGACCGCTATCTGCGCGCTGTCGGCAACGTCGATTACCGGGTGCTCTCCGGCAGCGTGCTGGCGATGCTCGCCGTGCTCGCGGGCGTGTTCGCCGGCTGGGTCGGCGTGCTGGTGTTCGGTGTGGCCGCGGCGATCGGGATGATCCCCGTGCGGTTCGGTGCGCGACGGGTTCATCTGATGGGCGTGCTGATCGTTCCAATCGTTGTGGGGGTGTGAATCCGGGATGCCGAGGGTCCCGAGTACCCGGGAGCGACGGCGGACTGGACAACCGACCCCTCTCATCAACGTGAGCGGGATGGGGGCTCGGATTCGGTCCGTGGTTCCCCGTCGGCACTCCCGAGACGACTCCGAAGCCGGGAGCGCGGAGGCGTGAGCGGTCCGTTCGGACACGATTATAACAGTGGGCCGATAAACGGCCAGTATGATGGAGGCGATGCTCGCGCGCACCCGCATCGAGCCTGGGAAGGCGGATCGACTCCGTGCGTGGTACGCCGAACTCCGGGACCGCGAACCCGAGGTCGTCGAGACGCTCCAGCACGAGGGCGTCTACACGGAAACGGCGTTCATCCAATCGATAGACGGGACGGAGTACCTCTACGGCTACATGGCGGCCGCGGATCTGGAAGCCGCGGACGAGGCCGGTGACGAGGAGGCCTACGACATCGACGAGGAACACCACGCCGTCCTCGATGAGTGCCTGGTCGGGGACTGGCAGCAGTTGGAACTCCTCGGCCACTTCACGACGCCGCGTCGAGAGTGACCGGACAGCGGGCGTCGCGCGCCGGCCGCCTCGCGTGGCACCACGGGTCCACGGACGGCTCCGGGGAGGACGCACACTCCACCTGACTGCACGCTCGAACGGTTCCGCGTTCGAGTGACCACGACTCCCAGGGCACCGTTCGACCTACCACTCCACCATCCGTCGTGTCCCGGTAGCCCGGACGGATCGGGCGGGACGGCGAACGGGACGGAGCCAGCGAGTCACAGCCAGTCCTCGCGCCGGAAGTACGCCAGCAGAATCACGGCGACCAGCCCCATGCCGACCATCACCGCCGGATAGCCGTACGTCCACCCCAACTCGGGCATGTTCCACGGGCTGTCGCCGAAGTTCATGCCGTAGACACCCACGACGAAGGTGAGGGGGAGGACGATCGTCGCCACCACGGTCAGCTTCTTCATCACTTCGTTGGTGGAGACGGAGAGGGCGTTGAGGTAGATGTCGCGCGCGCCCGAAGCCAGGTCGCGGTACGTCTCCACGAGGTCGACGAGCTGGACGAGGTGGTCGTACACGTCGCGGTAGTACTTCTCGGTGGGTTCGCGGACCTGCTCGGGGTCGCCGCGCGCGAGGATGCCGGCTGCCTCGCGGGACGGCCAGAGCAGCTTCCGGACGGAGAGGAGTTCGCGGCGGGCGTGGTTGATCTCCTCCAAGGTCCCGATCTCGGGCTCGTCGATGATCGCGTCCTCGATGGCTTCGAGGCGGTCCTCGATGGCGTCGAGCAGGCCGAAGTAGCCGTCGACGACGTAGTCGGCGACGCGGTACGCGGCGAAGTCGGGGCCGCGCGAGAGCACGCGCGCGTCCTCGCGGCGCACTACCTGCCACGTGCGGTCGACGGCGTCTAAGGGTTCGAACGCGAGCGTGACGAGCCAGTCGTCGCCGATCACGAGGCCGACGGGCGTGTCGTCGAGTTCCTCCTCGAACGTGGTGTCGCCGCGGCGGAACTCGGCGACGGTGAGCAGGACGAACGTGTGGTCGTCGAACTCCTCGACCTTCGGGCGGACGCCGTTCTGCACGTCCTCGACGACGAGGGGGTGGACGTCGGTCGCGTCGTAGAGCGCGTCGAGTTCGGCGGCCGTGGGGTCGATTGCGCGGATCCAGGTCGTGCCGCGGGCCGCCTTCGCCTCGTCGAGGTCGTCGTAGTCGGCGACGCCGTCGCGCGTGTAGACGATGGCGTCGAGGCTCACGGCTCGTCCCTCCGTGCGCTGCCGACGGCGACGAGGGTGACGCCGACCATCACGGAGACGATGGAGAGCGCCCGTCCCGGGTACGGCGAGACGACGCCGGCGGCGTAGCCGACGACGCCGAGCGCGGTGAGCGCGACGCCGCCTGCGAGCGTCCTGTTCATGGTCGCCGGTCGGAGCGGGCGACGAAAAGCGTTACCCGCCGCGTTCGAGGCCGCCGATGAGCGCGTAGACGCGCTCCTGCTCGCCGTCGAGCTGCTGCGGGTAGACCGCGACGGCGATCACGAAGTCGCCGTCGTGCTCGAACGTCGTGACGTGGACGTACACGTCGGCGGTGGCGCCCTGGAAGCCGGCCTGCCCCTCGTACGTCTCGACGGCGCGCTCCTCGCCGAGCGCGGTCACCGAGTCGTTGCCGACCTGCGCGCCGACCTGGAGGCCGTCGTACCGCGACTGGAGCTGCCGGAGGAGTTCTCGGTTCGACATGTCGCCGACGGGGTTGAACGTCTTCCCGGCGACCTCGACCTGCGGCGTGGCGAACGCGACGAAGACGGCGGCGCGCTGCGACCCGAGCGTGCCGAGGTCGACCGAGCGGTCGTACTGCGCCATCCAGTTCGTCACCTCCACCTCGCGTTCCTGTCCGGCGGCGGAGACCGTCTCGTTCACCGTCTGCTCTTCAACCCCGACCTCCTCGTAGCCGGTGTCGGAGAGCGCCCGGTC
Organism: uncultured Halobacteriales archaeon; assembly: GCA_964651725.1. Taxonomy (GTDB): domain Archaea; phylum Halobacteriota; class Halobacteria; order Halobacteriales; family Halobacteriaceae; genus CAZYYH01. Next base: position 5,436 of record CAZYYH010000116.1, read on the forward strand.
GCTCGGCGTAGCTTTGCTCGCGCTGAACTCCAGCGCCTCGCTCCCGGTGAGGAAGCCGACGCAGCCGCTCGTCACGATCAGCGCCGCGAGGAGGACGCTGGCGATGGTTCGATGTGCTCGCATGCTGGACGCCGGGTTTCCGCGGCACCCTCAAATACTTCGTGGCTCACGTCCGGTACGTCGGCCCATCGTCGGTGTCCTCGACGGCGACGCCGAGTGCTTCGAGCCGGTCCCGTAACTCGTCGGCGCGCTCGTAGTTGCCGGCCGCCCGCTCCTGCTCGCGGAGGTCGAGTACGAGTTCGACGACCTCGCCCGCGAGTGCGGCCTCGCCCTCGGCGGCCCCGTCGAAGGTGAACCCGAGGACGCCGCCGCCGTACTCGTCGAACGTCTCGACGGCCTCCCGCAGGCCCCGGTAGTCGTACTCGTCGCGGTCGTCGACGTGGCGGTTGACGGCGCGACCGAGTTCGAGCAGCGCCGACACCGCCTCGCGGGTGTTGAAGTTGTCGTTCATGCCGGCCGCGAAGCCCTCGCGTGCCTCGGCGACGGCGGCGCGGAGGTCGGCGTCCTCGACCTTCGTGCGGGCGTCGACGCCGTCGCAGGCCTCGACCGCGCGCTCGTACGCCCGGGAGAGGCGGTCCCACCGCTCGACGGCCTCGTCGATGGTCTCCCGCGAGTACGTCTGGCGCTGGTCGTAGGCGGTGGAGACGTAGAACATCCGGAGGGCGTCGACGCCGTACTCGTCCAGCGCGTCGAAGACGGTGATGAAGTTGCCGAGACTCGACGACATCTTCTCGTCGCCGGTCTCCAGCAGCCGGACGTGGAGCCAGTACGTGGCGAACTGCTGGCCGGTCGCGGCCTCGCTCTGCGCGATCTCGTTCTCGTGGTGCGGGAACACGAGATCCTGGCCGCCTGCGTGCACGTCGATGGATTCGTCGAGGTGGGTCATGCTCATCGCGGA
>CAZYYH010000117.1:0-6355 GCA_964651725.1 uncultured Halobacteriales archaeon
CCGTCACGTTATCGGCCGTGACGTTCGTCACGTTGTCGGCGGTGACGTTCGTCCGGTTCGCTGCCGCCCCCGGCTGCCGTGGTTCGGCGAGACGGACGAACGCTTCGTCTGCCGCGGCGTCACCGGCCGCAGTCGTGTAGACCGTGTCCGTCTCGTTCCCGGGCCCCGTCCCGTCGAACTGCTGGTTGTCGTTCGCGTCGCGGATGGCGAACGCGGTCAGGGACTGGTTCGCGGACAGGTTCTCGTCGAGTGTCACGTCGACTCCCTGGTAGCTGTCGGGTTCGAGATACCCGGAGTGCCCGACCGCGACGCCTATCTCGTTCGTTATCTGGACGAACCCGCCCTCCGGTAGCGTCACCGACTCGACCGTCACCGTGGTTCCGTTGGTGGTCTGGTTCTGGAACGTGACGCTCACGTTCCCGCCGGTCGTCCCGTTGCCGGCCTGTGTCCGTTCGAACGCCTGTACGCCGTTCGCTTCGGCGGTCGCCGCGGTCGACGTGAACCCCGCCGCACCGCTCGCGGCGAGGAGCAACGCCATCGTCACCGCGGTCGCCGCGCGAGTGAATCTGTACGTCATCCGGATGCGTGCGAGAAACGGGTGATCGACGGGCTGTACATCTGCGGGTCGGTCACGGGCGGGTTAGCCGCCGGTCTGATCCTCCGTGGTGTTGATGGTGACGTTCAGGTCGCCGGTCTGGTTGTCGTCGGTCGCGTTGGCGTCGGTGACGTTCCCCCCGGTCCGGTTATCGGCGGTCACGTTCCCACCCGTGGCGTTCCCGTCGGTCTGATTCCCTGCGGTCGCGTTGGCATCGGTGACGTTCCCGTCGGTCTGGTTATCGGCGGTCACGTTGGTGTCGGTCTGATTTCCGGTCACGTTGCCACCCTGGGTCTGGTTGCCGCCGCCGCCCCCACCGCCTCTCTGTAGCGTGGCTTCGAGCAGCTGGATCTGGTTGTTGAAGAACGTGGCGTCGGTGGCGAACGAGTAGGTCTGGCCCTGCTGGAGGTTGGTCTCGCGCACGAACGCGAGACCGTAGTTGCCGCCACCGCACCCCTGGTAGTTGTAGATGTAGCCGTTGTAGTCGGTCGGGTCAACCACGGGCTGGCCGTCCTGTTGGCCGCCGAGGATCTGGTTGACCGTGGTCTGCTGCATCCGGCTCACCACCTGGAGCGGCACGCCAGGCTGGTAGTCGTTCACGAACACTAATCCCGTGTTCAGTTGTTGTTGCATAGCTCTGTCTCCCCCGTTCGTGTTCGCTCCGGTCTTTGGTCGTTGTCTCTCACGAGTCACCGACAGCACCGGTCTGGTTGCCGCCGGTCTGATTGCCGCCGCCACCGCCGCCACCCTGTTGCATCCCGGCTTCGAGCAGCTGGATCTGGTTGCTGAAGAACGTGGCGTCGGTGGCGAACGAGTAGGTCTGGCCCTGCTGGAGGTTGGTCTCGCGCACGAACGCGAGACCGTAGTTGCCGCCACCGCACCCCTGGTAGTTGTAGATGTAGCCGTTGTAGTCGGTCGGGTCAACCACGGGCTGGCCGTCCTGTTGGCCGCCGAGGATCTGGTTGACCGTGGTCTGCTGCATCCGACTCACTATCCGGAGCGGCACGCCAGGCTGGTAGTCGTTCACGAACACCAGCCCCGTGTCCAGTTGCTGCTGCTGCAGGTTCGTCTCGCCGGTGACGCTTCCACTGGAGCCGAGTCCGAGCGCGGCCGCACCCGACGCGAGTGCCCCCTTCTTCATGAACGAGCGCCGCGATTTGTCGTTGGGTTCGGTGTCGTTCATCGTTTCCCTCCGATATCTTTTGACGGGCGTGAGTTGCTTAGAACTGAACCGTTAGCAGTGAGGTACTTTTTCCCGGCGGCCGTCATCCGGCGGAAGACGGCCCGATACCCGGAGTGGTGTCGGGCAGTGTCGTCGGTCCGAGCCACGCAAGCGGTCGTACTCGGACTACGGAGCTCGACCCGTCCTATCGATAGCCGAAGGGATTTAAACCGCCCATAGCTTTCAGGGGGGATGAATAACTACTTGGGATTTCAATATGTGATTGAAGTGAACCGCAAGGCGACGGAGGGACAGAACGGGGGAAGAGGAACATAGAGAACCCGACTAGCCACGCCCGTACTACCCGGACACCAACGTGAGCATCATCGTCGAAGTAACGTTACCGGCAGACGCGCTCGCGCTCGGCCACGCACTCGCCGTCGCGCCCGCCGTGTCCATCTCCGCCGAACGCATGGCCAGTCACGCACAGACGGAGGTTCTCCCGTACCTCTGGGGGACCGACGGAACGGACGATCTCGATGCGCTGGAGATGGCTGCTGCCGAAGACGACACTGTCGAATCGTTCGAATGCATCGACCGGTCGGAGCCGGCCCGCCTCTACCACGTCAGGTGGTCGGAGGCGGTCTCGGAGCAGCTAGAATCGCTGCTCGACGACCACGGCGTCGTCCTGGAGGCCGACGCGAAAGCGGACACCTGGTACCTCAAATTCAGGTTCAACACGCATCGGGACGTCCAGGCGTTCCGGGACCAGTTCACCGACCTCGGGGCCGACGTCACCGTCGAGCGGCTGTTCTCGCCGACGACGCCCCGGCAGGGCGAGTACAACCTCACGGCCCGCCAGCAGCGAGCGTTACTCGCCGCGTTCAAGCAGGGGTACTTCAACGCGCCGCGCGACGTGCGGATGGGGGAGCTCGCCGAGGAGTTCGACATCTCCACGAACGCCATGTCGGGGCGACTGCGACGCGCCGTCTCGACGCTGGTGCGGAACACGATCGACATCGGCACCGAGCGGTAGGCTGGACCGCGGTCCAGACCTCGCACGGTGTACTGCGCCGCGGGCCGGTACGCCGACAGTCACCGCCGCGTTCCCCGTGCCGACGCACTCCTTCCGGTTCACCCGACGGGTTCCTACTCCCCGGGAACTCGCCGCACCACGAACTCGTCGTAGCCGCCGTACGCGACGCCGAGCGCACCCATCCACCAGTTCCAGCGCTCCACGAGGTCGTGGTCGTCGGGCGCGTCCGAGAGTTCGTCGACGATCAGCTGCGGCGTGAGCGCCGCGCCGTTGTCAGCGCGGTAGCGCCCGGAGTCCGCGAGGTCGCCCGCGGTGCGCGCGACGACGCGCCGCTGATCCGTCGTGCTGCCGAACGCCTGCTTCAACAGCAGCATCGTCACCTCGCGGTTCATGGTTCGTAGGTTGGGGCCGCGTCGTCTTGAGTTCCCGGCCGCCGCCCGCATCTCGCGCCCCACCGTCATCGGCTGCGATCCGAACGTCATCGGCGTGCGCGGTTTCGATCCGGGTGCAGGCGCGCGAGGCGTGGCCGCGCGCTCGGCCATCGCCCTATAAACCGCATAAGTGTAATAAATTGTAATAAATCGTAATAATATGTAATCTTCAAGTAGTTCATAAGTGGCGCGTCGAGCGACGCTCGCTGGAACGGTCCGGGAGCACCGTCGAATCCACGCCGTTCCCGCCCGCAAATCGCGGGCCTTTTGAACACTGCGCGTGTTCGACCCCGTATGGCAGACTTCCAGGTCGTCGTCTCCGACCCCGAGACGGGCGACTCCTACCAGCTCGACGTGGGCGGACAGGACGCGAACAGGTTCGTCGGCCGCGAAATCGGCGACGAGGTCGACGGCGGCGCGGTCGGTCTCGACGGCTACACGGTCGAGATCACGGGCGGCTCCGACTTCGCGGGGCGGCCGATGCGCAGCGACGTGTCCGGCCCGAACCTCACCGAGGTCCTGCTCGACGGCGGCACGGGCTTCAACCCGGAGCGCGACGGCGAGCGCAAGCGCGTGACGGTGCGCGGCCGCGAGGTCAGCGACGCCACGGAGCAGCTCAACCTCAAGGTCGCCGAGCGCGGCGACGCCAGCGTCACCGACCTCCTCGGCGAGGGCGGCGACGAGGGTGACGAGGGCGACGAGGGCGACGAGGCCGACGAGTAACCCCGTTCTTCGGTTCAGAGCATGGACGACCTTCGGGCGTTCCTGGCGGGCGACCGCCCCAACGACGTGGTGCTCTTCCTCTCCGAGTCGTTCGTGGAGGACACCGGCGCGTTGGAGGGGTTCGGGGAGCGGATAGAGAGCGACGACTTCGGCGGCGTCCTCCTCGTCGTCGACGGCGAGCGCGGCCGCTCCGTCTTCGAGCGCATGACCGGGATGGACGCCATGAGCTTCGCGGGCGCGGCGATGGACAACCCCGGCACCATCGACCCGGAGCTCACCGGCGGCGACTGCCCCGAAGCCGCCTCCGGCCCGCAGGACCACCACGCCGAGTTCGTGTTTGCCTTTGCGGAGGCGCAGAACGACGAGGTCGGCGGCATCTACGCCGAAGGCGACGTGATCCACGCCTACGTCTACTGCTCCTGCGGGACCGCGTACTCGGACAAGTGGGTGGCTGGCGAGCGCGAGAAGTAGGAGGCTTTTCTCTACGTTCCGGAGTTCGTGCTGTCGTACCCACGGCTTCCGAAGTCCCGCCCGCGGTGGCTGGTCGGTCGCCACGGCACTCGGTCGGTCAGTCGGCTACAGCGGTCGGCTGGTCGGCCAGGCGTCGCTGTCGGCGGGCGGTCGTGCCGAACCCGGCTGACGGCCTACACCTTTGGTACTCGACGCCGTACCCGATACCATGCCCGAGCGCGTCCCGCTCTCGGACTGGAGCGTCGTCACGGAGCACGTCCGGCGGTTCGGCGAGTCAGGCTCGACGGAGATCGGCGACGAGCGGGCGGTGGTGACGTTCGGCACCGCCCGGTTTGCAGTGGAGCGCGACGGCGGCGTCGAGTCGGGGATGCCGTTGCACGGGTTCGACGCGGACGCCGCGGACGCGCTCGCGTTCGACCACGACGACGGCGTGGTGCGCGTAGAGGCGGGCGGAATCCGCTACGAGTTCCGGCGACCGAGGTGAGACGCCGTCCCACGCCACCGCAAGCTTTCTCCCGGACGGCGGCCGAGTACGCCCGTGGGCGACATCGACGACGACGCCGTGCGGGCGATGGTCCGCCACCTCCGCCCGGAGTGGCGGGTGCGCGACTGGACGCGCGCCGACGAGGGCACGGACTTCGTGGCGTTCGTGGACGCCGCGACGCCGGCCGGCGACCGCGCGGTCGTGCTGAAGGCCGCGTCCTTCCTCGACGCCGAGAGCTTCCGGCCGGAGGTGCGGACGCTCGCGCTCGTGAACGACCGCACCGACATCCCCGCGCCCTCCGTGATCGATTCCCGTGACGCCCACGCCGACCTCCCCGCACCGTTCTTCCTGATGGACCGACTCGACGGCGAGCAGGTCGACGGGCCGGACGACCTCGCACCCGCCGCGCTCGACCGGCTGGCGCGCGAGGCCGGCCGCCACCTCGCCGCACTCCACGACGCGGCGTCGTGGGACGCCTACGGCGTGCTCCGGTGCGCCGAGGACGTAGCGGGGCCGGCCGGCCCCGGCGGCCTCGCGCCCGCCGACCCCCGCGACTCCTGGCGCGGGCGGCTGCGCGAGCCGGCCGAGTATCATCTCGGCAATCTCCATCCCCGCTTTGCGGACCTCGAAGCCGACCTCCGCGCCGCCATCGAGGAGCGCCTGGACGCCGCGCCCAGCCACCCCGAACCGGTGCTCGTCCACGGCGACTACCGCTACGGCAACCTGCTGCTCGACCCCGACTCGGGCGCGACCCGCGCCGTCCTCGACTGGGGCAACCAGTCCACGGGCGACGCCGCGCTGGACCTCGTGCTCGCCGAGCAGTACCTTTGCGACTGGGCGGCCCCGGGCGACCCCGCCCGTGAGCGCGTGCGTGACGCGCTCCGCGCCGGCTACCGGAAGCGCCGACCCCTGGCGACCGACCGCGTGCGCCGCGAGCTCTACCTCCTCCAGTCGTGGACCGCGCCGCTCGCGTGGTTCGACCTCTGGTACGGCGACGACGACGAGCCGGCCGAGAAACATCGCGCGGGCCTCGCCGAACTGCTCTAATCGGCAAGCCGCCGACGGACGCCCGCGCTCACCGCGCCGCCGACGCCGCCGAGCGCGACGCCCGCTACCGGTCCGAGCAGGCCGACCCAGATCGGCATCCACGTCAGCGCGGGCCGCATCGAGAACGCGTCGACGGCGGCGACCGGCACGGCGGCGAGCACGCCGACGCTACACCCAAGCGAGCCGGCGTGCGCACCCCGGACGCCCGCCGTCCCCGCGAACCAGCCGGTCACACCCCCGACGAGGAGGATGGCCGACGCCAGCGAGAGGGGAGTGAACGGGACCGACGTGGTGACGACGCCGAGCGCGATCGCCGCCGCCCCTACGACGCCGACGCCGACCGCGCGATAGGACGGCGGGTCGCCGTCCACCCGGCGAGCGACCCCGTCCGACCCGAGCGTGACGA
>CAZYYH010000118.1:0-6308 GCA_964651725.1 uncultured Halobacteriales archaeon
TCTGCGAGAAGCCCGTGTACCGGTCCTCGACCTCGGGGTCGGTCTCGCACATCACCACGAAGAAGTCGCCGACGGAGCCGTTCGTGATCCACATCTTGTTGCCGTCGATCACCCACTCGTCGCCGTCCTTCTCGGCGGTGGTGGTGATGGACGTCACGTCGGAGCCGGCCTGGGGTTCGCTGATGGCTGCGCCCATGACGGACTCTCCGCGGGCGAGGGGCGGCAGGTACTCCTCCTTCTGCTCGTCGGAGCCGAACTCCATGATGGCGTCCGCGCCGAACGACGCACTCGACACCGACAGGCCGATGCCGGGGTCCACGGCGAACAGCTCCTCGATTATCATCGCGGCCTCCAGCGCACCGTAGCCCGCGCCCCCGTACTCCACGGGGATGTTCGGACCGGTCAGCCCCATCTCCGCGGCCTTCTCCACGACGTCGTAGGGGTACTTCTCCTCCTCGTCGTACTCCGTGGCGACGGGCGCGATCTCGTTCTCCGCGAATCGCCGCACCTCCTCCCTGATAGCCTGCTGTTCGTCCGTGAGTTCGAAGTCCATACGTACGTGTGTAGACACTCGACGCCAAAGCGTTAGTGAAACGTCCACAAACGCGTCGAGGGTTTTCCACGGGCGCGTTCGGGGAGCGCGTCGCCGACGGCGAGTGGCGGCTCCGGGGCCGACCGACCGCGCCGGCCGACCGTCGGTGGATTGAAGCGCCTCCCGAAGGATTCCGGGGTATGAGCCTCCTGACCGCGATAGCGGTGTTCGTCGTCGGCTTCGTCTCCGGGACGGTCGTCCGGTGGTTCGCCGGCCTCGCGGCCGTCGTCGCGCTCGTGCTCGTCGTCCTCGGCGTCACGCCCGGACCGCTACCGGTCGTGGACGCCGTCGTCGAGAGCTACTACGCCGGGAACGAACTCCTCTTCCTCGCGGGCTTCCTGTTCGGCATCGACGCGAAGGCGACGCGGAACGTCGTGGTGGATCGACGCTCGGACTGACCGACCGGCCGCGCCCCCGGTTCCGGTCATCCACCCGAGTCGCCGCCGCTCGCGCCCGACTCGGCGTCGGACTGCGGGCCGCCGCCGGTCTGGGCCTCCTGGCCCTCGCTCCAGCCGCCCGCGTCCACGACCTCGAACAGCTTCCGCCAGTTCTCGTCGTCCTCGCTCTCGGGAAGCTGGTCGCGGAGCTGCTGGAGGTCCGAGGGCGGCACCTGCGACGCCACCAGGTCCACGATGACCTGCGCGTGGTAGGCCGCCTCCGGCCGCTCCACGCCCTCGATCTCGGCGACGCGCGAGACGAACTCCTGCCAGTCGAACCGCTCGCCGTGCTCGTGGACCGCGCCCGTGAGGTACCACTGTATCTCCATCGGGAGGTTCGCGGCGAGGTCCGCGGCCGACCCCTCGGGGATGCGCCGGCCGAGCGTCGACAGCGTCGCCCGGATAGCGCGCACCGTCTCGCCGGTGCCCGGGAGTTCGAGACGGTGCTGGACCGTGCCGGTGAACTCGTCGAAATTCATACCCACGTAGACGGTCGGCAGAGCCATAAAACCACGCCGCGAGTCCACGTCAGAGGGGATGCCCTTCCAAGCTGAACGGTGCCTCGACCGACCTGGAAACGCTTATACCGCCGACGCGACCACTACCGCCGTGACCGACGGAACGCGACTCACCACGGTCGAGACCGTCCACGACGACGGCTCGTGGCTGTTCACCGTCTCCGACCCCAACGGCACCGCCGACGAGGTCGTCCTCGTCCCGTGCGGCGAGGACGGGGTGGAGGCGTGGGTGAACCGCTGCACGCACGAGGCCCAGCGGCTCGACCGAGGGTTCGGCGTGGCGATGCGGGACGGCGAGATGATCTGCCCGAAGCACGGCTCGATGTTCGACGCGTGCTCCGGTGGCTGCGACAACGGCGACGCCGCCGGCACGACGCTGCCGGGCGTGGACGTGACCGTCGAGGACGGCGTCGTCTACCTCACCGACGCCGCCTACGCGTTCCGGCACGAGGGCGGTATCGAGGACGGGAGCGGCGGCGACGACGGCCCGAGTTCCACCTCGCACCTCTCGTTCTGAGCAGCTACTCGGCGGCCCGCTCGCGGTCGTACTCCGGCGTGGCGACAGCCGTGTCCTCGGTCTCCACCAGGTCCTCGACGCGGCGCTCGAACTCGTCGCGGTCGGGGTCGCCGCGCGCGTAGCGCTCGCGGAGCACGGCGAGTGCGTCGCCCGACGGGTCGTCCGCCGGCCGCAGCAGCTCCCCGATGGGTTCGGCGAGCAGGAGCGCGGCGAACAGGGTCACGATGCCGAGTACGGCGACCACCTCGACCGCCTCCGGGCCGGCAGCCCCGAGCAGGAGGAGCGCCAGGCCGAGCACCACCAGGAACCGCTGGGTGTAGTCCGCGAGGACGGTTCGAACGCCGGTCATGTGCGTACGCTTCGCACGGACCGGCAGAAGCGTACTGCCGTCCCGGCCTGCACGTAGCTTTACGGTTCCCCGGGAGAACCGTCCGGTGATGCCCTCCGAGACGTTCGAGGTGGACGACTACGCGTTCATCGGGCGGACGTTCGACGAGTACGCGCGGATGTTCGACCTCGACCCGGGGACGCTCGCGGGCGAGACCATCCTGGACTGCCCGAGCGGGCCGGACTCGTTCGTCGCCACGGCGGCGGAGCGGGGCGCGACGGTGGTGGGCGCGGACGTGGCGTACGCGAAGCCCCCGGATGCGCTCGCCGCAAGGTGCGCGGCGGACGTGGCAGCGGTGTCCGCCCAGCACGCCGAGAAGACCGACCTGTTCGCCTGGGAGTTCTACGACGGCGTCGCGGACCGCCGACGCTACCTGGAGCGGGCGCGCGAGCGGTTCCTCGCCGACTACCCGGCGGGCCGCGGCCGGTACGTCGCGGCGGCGCTCCCCGACCTGCCGTTCGCGGACGACGCGTTCTCGCTCGTGCTCTCCGCGCACCTCCTCTTCCTCTACGACGACCGGCTCGACCACGCGTTCCACCTCGCCGCGCTCCGCGAACTCGCGCGCGTCGCCGGCCGCGAGGTGCGCGCGTTCCCGCTCGTCGGCCTCGACACCGAGCGCTACGCCCGGCTCGACGACGTGGTGGCAGCGCTGGAGGGCGACGGCCTGTCCGTCGAGGTGCGCGACGTGCCGTTCGAGTTCCAGCAGGGCGCGACCGAGATGCTGGTCGTGGCGGTGTGAGCCGGCTATCGCGTCGCCACGAGCACGCCCAGGCCGAGCAGGAGCAGGCTCGCGCCGACCCAGTGCGGGTTGAACGCGCGGGTGCCGTGGACGACGTCGTGGAGGCCGAGCACGTAGTGGTCGACGACGCCGTCGAAGACGTTGAACGCGCCGACGCCGACCAGCACGCTCCCGAGCGCCCGAACCGGCGGATGCGGCCGCGCGGAGCGATTTAGCCCCCGCCAGACGAGCGCCGCGCCGACGGCCGCGACCGCGAGCGCGGCGAGCGCGAAGACGCCGTCGAAGTAGACGTTGGCCCGCAGTCCACCGAGCGTGTCCGGCGGGTACGTCGCGGAGAGCAGGTGGTGCCACTGGAGCACGAGGTGGAAGACGAGCACGTCGAGCACCGCGCCGAGGCCGACGCCGAGCACCCCGCTCCCGAGCAGGACGGTCGCGTGGCCGTCGGGTCGCGACTGCACACGCGAAGTTGGACCGCCACCGCGAAAAATCCGACGTCGACGCGGAGCTACGCGGGGTCAGTGGTGGAACAGAGGTGCTCGATCACTCCACGACCACGACGCCCTTCATCCCCATCGACTCGTGCGGCTCGCAGACGTACCGGTACTCGCCCGCCGAGTCGAACGCGTGCTCGAACGTGAACCCCTCCTCGCTCGCCGTCTCGCTCTCGAAGCTGCCGTCGTCCGCGACGACGTTGTGAGGGCTGCCCTCGCCCGTCCACTCCCACGTCACCGCGGTTCCCGGGGAGACCGTCACCGCCGCCGGGTCGAATCCGAAGTTACCGCCGTTGCCCGCCGCGCCGACCGACACCGTGACGGCGTCCTGCCCGGTGGCGTCCGTCACGCCGTCGTAGTTGCCCACGCCGTCGAACCAGCCGCCGAACGACCGGGCGTCGCCGCCGTCGCCACCATCACCGCCATCGTCACCGTCACCGCCGTCGCCTCCGCCGCCCGCCGAGCATCCGGCGAGCGCCGTCGTGCCCGCGAGGCCGGTTGCCGCTACGAACGTCCGCCGGTCGAGTCGCGTGTCGTGAGTCATCGCATCCGACGGTAGCCAGCGGGTCTTGAAAATCCTACCAGCGCGTTCCCAGCGACTGAGAACGACGGGGACGGTCGGGCGACCCCGTCGCCCGTCGCAGGGCCCTGCCTCGTTCCCGCCCCAGCCGGGTCAAAGGTTACTTACGGAGTCGCAGGCTACACACCCACAATGAGTCAGCCGGAGCAGGACGAGCAGAGCGAGGACAAGAAGAAGTACGAGTTCCGGAAGCTCATCGAGGAGCTCCAGTCGCACACGGGCACCGGCACCCAGCTCGTCACCATCTACGTCCCGCCGGACAAGCAGATCAGCGACGTCGTCGCGCACGTCACCCAGGAGCACAGCGAGGCGTCCAACATCAAGTCGAAGGACACCCGCACCAACGTCCAGGACGCCCTCTCCTCCATCAAGTCGCGGCTCCGCTACTACGACACCTTCCCGCCCGAGAACGGCATCGTGCTGTTCTCCGGAGCCGTGGACGCGGGCGGCGGCCAGACCGACATGATCACGGAGGTGCTGGAGAACCCGCCCCAACCCATCCAGTCGTTCCGCTACCACTGCGACTCCGAGTTCCTCACCGAGCCGTTAGAGGAGATGCTGGCCGACAAGGGCCTGTACGGCCTCGTCGTGCTCGACCGGCGCGAGGCCAACGTCGGCTGGCTGAAGGGCAAGCGCGTCGAACCCGTGAAGTCGGCGTCCTCCCTGGTTCCGGGCAAGCAGCGCAAGGGCGGTCAGTCCGCCCAGCGGTTCGCGCGCCTCCGCCTCGAAGCCATCGACAACTTCTACCAGGAGGTCGCGGAGATGGCGAACGACCTGTTCGTCCCGCAGCGCCACGAACTCGACGGCGTGCTCGTCGGCGGTCCCAGCCCGACGAAGGACGAGTTTCTGGACGGCGACTACCTCCACCACGAGATACAGGACAAGGTGCTCGGCAAGTTCGACGTCGCGTACACCGATGAATCCGGTCTCTACGACCTCGTCGACGCCGGACAGGAAGCCCTCGTGGACGCCGAACTCGTCGAGGACAAGGAGGCGATGGAGCGGTTCTTCAAGGAACTCCACCAGGGCGACCTCGCGACCTACGGCTTCGGCCCGACTCGCCAGAACCTCGTCATGGGCTCCGTCGAGACGCTGCTCATCAGCGAGGACATCCGGAAGGAGGTCCTCACGTACGAGTGCCCCGAGGGCCACGACGACTACGAACTCGTAGACGCCGGCGCGGACGCCCCCGACCACGACTGCTCGACGTGCGGGCAGTCGGCGGAAGCGGTCGAGCGCGAGGACGCCATCGACCACCTCATCGACATCGCGGAGCAGCGCGGCACCGACACCCAGTTCATCTCCACCGACTTCGAGAAGGGCGAGCAGTTGGTGACCGCCTTCGGCGGGATCGCGGGCCTGCTTCGGTACGAGACGGGCGTGTAACGGCGCGAAACCTGCCGGTCACTCCACTAGCTGCTCTAGCTGGTCGGTCCGCCGCTCCAGGTCGAACTGCGGCTCCAGACCCGAGTCCGCGGCCAGCCGGTCGAGCACGAGGAACGGGTCGGTGCCGCGACGCTCCGCCGTCGCCACGAGCGCGTCGAGTTCCTCGCGGTAGAGCGCGATGGAGTCGAGGAGCGCGAGCGCAACCGCGACGACGACCGCGGACTCCGGAGTTCGCGGGAACGCGTCGCTGATCCGGGTGAACTCCGGGAGATCCGCGGGCGCGTCGTCCTCGGGCGCGACGTAGAGACACCGCGTGCAGATCGACGCCGCCTCGCGGTCGTCCGGCAGGTACTCGCGGAGGTCCTCGGGCACCCGGAACGCGAGCACGTCCGCGCCGCACTGCTGGCAGGGCATACCCGGGGAGACGGGTGGCGTCGTGAAAACACCGGTGGTCGGTAGCCGGTCGAGAGCCGGACAGCGAGCGAGTTCGGGGTGGAAGGCCGAGGAGACGAGCAGGCAGAAGGGATCAGTCGTCGGTCGTCGCCGTCGCCACGCTCGCTTCCTCCTCCTCGGGGACGGCCTCGCGCTCCTCCTTCTCCTCCCGTTCCTTCTTCGCCTTGATCTTCTTCATGCGGAAGATCTCCTCGCGCTCCTGCTCCT
>CAZYYH010000119.1:0-6286 GCA_964651725.1 uncultured Halobacteriales archaeon
GCGCCGACGCGGGATTTGCGGTCCTTCTCGGCGGCGTCGAACGCCCGCCACTCGGGACCACGGTCGATGGACCCCTCGGAGACGACGAGGCCGCAGTCGACGCAGACCGTTTCGCCGCGTTCCTCGTCCGCCCGGACGCGGCCGCCGCACTCCGGACACACCTCCCGCTCCTCGCTCTCGGTCTCTCGCTCGGTCTCGTCGGCCGGTCGCTCGGTCTGTCGGTCCGATTCCTCGGTCCGCTCGCCGGCGTACGTCCGTATTTCGGTGTCGCTCATGATGGGGTAGGCTGGGTTCGCGTCGACGGTTCGGGAGGGAGAAGAAAACGTGTGTCCCGTCCCGGTTCGGACTCGAAGTTAGGTCCGTCAGCACCTTAAGGGCTTCGCCAGGATGTGTACGCTTCGCCCTATCGTTCATCCGGCGGCGGGCCGGCATCCGACCCGCGCCGTGGGGTTTAACCCGGCGACGCGCGATTTGCCTCGCATGGACTGCGAGGCAACGTTCGGGACGCGGTCGCCGCTCGTCGGCATGGTCCACCTGCCGGCGCTCCCCGGTGCCCCCGGCTTCGACGGCGACCGCGGCGCGGTTCGGGACGCTGCCCTCCGCGACGCCCGCGCACTCGACGGCGTCTCCGCGAGCGACAATCGGAAGCGGGCGGATGGCTCGTCGGACGAACGCAGCGAGTCCGACGGCGGTGAGTGGACCGGAGGTCCGCGAGGCTCGTCAGGCGAGCAAAGCGAGCCTGACGGCGGCGGCGTCGACGCCGTCCTCGTCGAGAACTTCGGCGACGCGCCGTTCTACCCCGACGACGTCCCCGATCACGTCGTCGCCGAGATGACGGCGATCACCGACGCCGTGCGCCGCGAAGTGTCGGTGCCGGTCGGCGTCAACGTGCTCCGGAACGACGCCGCGGCCGCGGTGTCGGTGGCGGCGGCGACAAAAGCGTCCTTCGTGCGCGTGAACGTCCACGTCGGCGCGCGCGTCACCGACCAGGGCGTCGTCGAGGGACGGGCACACGAGACGATGCGGCTCCGCGACCGGCTCGACGCCGACGTGGCGGTGCTCGCCGACGTCGCCGTGAAGCACTCCGCGCCACTCGGCGACGTACCGTTCGAGCGCGCCGTCGAGGAGACCGTCGAGCGCGGACTCGCGGACGGCGTGGTGGTATCGGGTGCGGGCACCGGCGACGCCGTCGCACTCGACCGGCTGGAGACGGCGGCGGCGGTGCTCGCCGACCGCGACGCAGCGGTGTTCGCGGGCAGTGGCGTCACGCCGGAGACCGTCGGGGACGTGCTCGGGGCGGCGGACGGCGCTATCGTCGGCACGGCGCTCAAGGCGGACGGCGAAACCACCGGTCCCGTCGACCGCGACCGGGTCGCGGACCTCGTGGCGGCCGCGTCGGCGACGCGATGACCGGATCTCTCCCGGCGCGAACACCCGGCGTGGTCCCGGGACCGTTCGGACGACGACGTAGTGCTGGGACCGGTAAGACGACGTTCCGGTTCGAGGGCGATTCTGACCTCGTCTCACCACGCGTCCGAAATTTCCACACCGAAAATCCATCCAAAAAACTTAAGCAGTTCATCGATGAGGAACGTACCACCACCACGCAGAACCATGCATAGAGAGGAGCAAACGGCGTTCGTCGACGACGAGCGACGCGACGAAAGGTTTATTCTATAGGGAAAATGAGACAAACCGGAGACGGTACTCGACCCAGATGATGCGACAGCGCCTCGACGTCGTGACGGTCCTCGCAGTCGACGACGTGCCCGAGCAGCTCCGGCTCTACGAGACGTGGCTCTCCGAGGACTGCGACCTCCGAACCGCCAGCGGCGGCGAGGAAGCCCTCGACGCACTCGACGCCGACGTCGACGTCGTCCTCCTCGACCGCAACATGCCCGACCTCCCCGGCGAAGTCGTGCTCGCCGAGATCCGCGAGCGCGGCATCGACTGCCGCGTCGCCGTGGTCTCCGGCGTCGAACCCGACTTCGACATCGTGAAGATGGGGTTCGACGACTACGTCGTGAAACCCCATCGGCGGCGACCAGCTCCGCGACACCGTCGACCGGCTCGTCCAACGCTCCACCTACGACGAGCAGGTCCAGCGCCTGTTCTCGCTCTGCGCGAAACGCGCCGTCCTCGAAGCCGAGAAGCCCGACGCCGAACTCGACGACAGCGACGAGTACGCGTCGCTCACCGCCGAGATCCGGCGGCTGCGCGACGAGACCCACGACGCCGTCGAAGCGTTCGACCGCGCCGACTTCGAGGCCGCCTTCCGCGATCTGGCTGCCGACGAGTAGCCGCTTCTCGGCTTGGGTCCGCGTTCGACAGTGCCCTTGCGACTGGGACGACAGCCAACAACGACCGCCCTGAAAGCCCTCGCCCTTTCGATGTCCACCAGGGGCGTCGGCCGTCCGGCCTGCTGTAGCCACTGGAGGTCTCATTAGCTACGGCAGGGCCGTACCCCACTTCGCGGTCGCCCCCCGGGTCCGACGGGCCGTGGCCGGCTGACGAACCGCCCGGGCGGGACTTCGAAAGGGACCGGCAGGTCCAGTTTCGCGGACACCGCATACGACACGTACCAGCTCTCGTCGCCGCCCTTTTCCGCGTGTCTCCCCTACGACTGTCGATGAACGCGAAAGCCGAGACGCTGGACGCGCCGGGACCGGAGGCGGCGCGAGATGCGGTCGCCGAGGGAATCGAGACCGGCGAACTCGTCACCGTCTTCGGCCGGTGCGAGGTGAACTACGAGGGGCGGGCGTCGAGCTACCTCGGGCCGGGCGACCGGCTCGTGGTGCTGAAGCCGGACGGGACGCTTCTGGTCCACACGGGCGAGCAGCGCACGCCCGTGAACTGGCAGCCGCCGGGCTGCGAGCACGCGGCGACGCTTTCGGACGGCCGGCTCGTCGTGGAGAGCCTGCGCGAGAGCCCGGACGAGACCATCGAGGTGGCGTTCGACGCGGTGCATTCGGTCGCGCGCTACCGGCTCGACGACCCCGAGGACCTGGAACTCTCGGGGACGGAGGCCGACCTCCGCGAGCGCATCCTGGCGGACCCCGGGCTGGTCGAGGACGGGTTCGAGCCGACGGCCGTGGAGCGGGCGACAGCGGCGGGCGCGGCGGACGTGGTCGGCGTGGATCGGGCGGGCCGGACGACCGTGGTGGAGCTGAAGCGCCGGCGCGTCGGCCCGTCGGCGGTCGGCCAGCTCCGCCGGTACGTGGACGCCGTGACGCGCGAGCGCCGGGACGAGGCCGCCGACGCCTCGGCTACGGCCGCACCGGACGCCGCCGCCGAGCGAGCGGACGCGACGGACGGAGGGCGCGACGGCGTGCGCGGGATCCTCGTCGCGCCGTCCGTCACCGACGGCGCACGGCAGCTGCTCGACGAGGAGGGGCTGGAGTTCCGGAGCCTCGCGCCGTAGCTCAAACGACTGCTGTAGCCTCCCGAACCTTTACCGGGGTGGTGTTCGAACGCGGTGGTATGTCTTCCAGAGGCCGTCAAGCGGCGCTCGCGGTCGCGCTCGCGGCGCTGCTCGTGCTCGCGGGCTGCACGGGCGGCGCGGGCGGCGACGGTGCCGAGCCGGCAGGGGGCGATGACAGTGCCGACACCGCAGCAGATGCAGAGCAGACGGTGACGGAAGGGGACGGCGGGGGTAGTGCGGGCGGCGACGCGAGCGAGTCGCTCGCACAGCAGGACCGGATGCGAATCCGCACCGGCGAGGTGCGCGTCGAGGTGGAGTCGTTCCAGTCGGCGCACGACGACGTTACGGCGGCGGCGACCGACCTCGGCGGCTACGTGAGCGACTCGACGCAGCAGCGCCACCGCGCCGGCAACCGGACGTGGACCACGGGGACGGTCGTGCTCCGCGTGCCGAAGGAGGAGTTCCCGACGCTGCTGGAGCGCGCGAAGGCGCTCGGCACCGTCGAGGAGGTCAGCACGGACACGAAGGACGTGACCGGGCGGGTCGTGGACATCCAGGCGCGGCTGGACAACCTCCGCGCGCAGCGCGACCGCCTCCGCACGCTCTACGAGGAGGCGAACGACACCGAGGACGTGCTCGAGGTCGGCGAGCGGCTCTCCGAGGTCCAGTCGGAGATCGAGCGCCTCGAAGGCGAACTCCAGGTGCTGGAGAACCGCGTCGCGTACTCGACGCTGACCGTTGATCTCGCGGAGCCGCGGCCCGACGCGCCCGAGAGCCAGCACGAGGAGCCGGCGTGGTACGAGACGAGCGTCGTCGCCGCGTTCCTCGACTCGGTCGGCGGCGTGGCGACGACGCTCCGCGCGACCGTCGTCGCGCTCGCGTACGCCGCGCCCTACGCGCTGGTGTTCGGCGCGCCGGTCGCGGTAGGCTACGTCGCCGTCCGGCGGTTCGGTGGCCGCGGCGGCCCGAGGCGCGGCGGCGGCCCGGACGAATGAGCTACTCGTCGTCGAGGCGCTCGGCGATGCTGGCGAGGCTGTCGGAGGGGTTCCCGCCCGCGTCGTACGTCGCGTGCTCGCCGGGTGCGCGCAGGCCGTACTTGTAGCCGGGTTCGACCACGTCGAGGTGGACGGTGCGGCCGGCGTCGAGGTCGCGGTCCGCGACCCACGCGACGAGCCGGTTCTCGCCCTCGCCGGGGTCGCGGGCGAGTCGCGGCGTGTCGTAGACGCCGCGGAGTTCGACGCCCTCTCCGGAGATGGGGTCGTGGAACCGTGCGCGGCGCTCGGAGCCGTCGAGCACGAGGCGCACCACGTCGTCCGTCGGGAGGTCGGCGGCGGGGAACTCGACTTTCGGGCGGTCGGTGCGGCCGTGGCGCGCGAGCGTCCCGTCGACGGTCTCGACGCCGGGCGAGTCGCTGGTGACGCGGTCGCTCATCGACGGGGGAACGTGGCAGGGACGCTTAAGCGCGGCGGCTCCCGTGGCCGCGTGCCGGCCGACCGATTCCGTGGCTTCTTGTCTCCCGCCCGCCAATCCGGAGTCGATGACGTTCCGTGGTGCGATACTCGATCTCGACGGCACGGTTTATCGCGGCGGCGAACTCGTCCCTGGCGCGGACGAGGCGGTGCGCGCGCTCCGGGACGCGGGCGTTCGCGTGGCGTTCGTGTCGAACAACCCGGCGCTGCCGCCGGCGGCGTTCGCGGCGAAGCTGCGGGGAATGGGCGTCGAGGCGGCGGCCGAGGACGTGATCACGTCGGGGGTGGTCACGGCGGAGTACCTCGCGGACGAGCACGCCGGGGACGACCTGTTCGTCGTCGGCGGGGACGGGCTGTGCGCGCTGCTCCGCGAGGCCGACTGCTCGCTCACGGACGACCCGCACGTCGCGGACGTGCTCGTCGCCTCCTACGACCGCGGATTCGGGTACGACGACCTCGTGGACGCGCTTCGCGTCCTGGGCCGCGACGGCACGGCCTTCGTCGGCACGGACCCCGACCGCACCATCCCGTCGAGCGGCGGCGAACTCGTCCCGGGGTCGGGTGCCATCGTCGGGGCGATAGCGCACACGACGGAGCGCGAGCCGGACGCGGTGCTCGGGAAGCCGTCGGAGCGCACTGCCGTGGCGGCGCTCGACCGGCTGGGCGTGCCGGCCGGCGACTGCCTCGTGGTCGGCGACCGACTCGACACCGACGTGGCGCTCGGCGAGCGCGTGGGGGCGACGACCGCAGTGGTGCGGACTGGCGTCACCGACGACCGCGCCCTCGACACGTCAGAACGGAAACCGGATCACGTGCTCGACTCGCTCGAAGACGTGACGGGGCTGCTGAGCGGGAGGAACGCGTGACCAGAGTCGTGTAATAGAGGTAATGTGTTGCCGGTAGATTTTTTACCCATCGTATAATACACCGGGTAGATGCACGCAGAGTCCGGGGGGGCAGACCAGCGCGAGGAGCGCGCCGCGGCGATAGCGTTCACGCCGCTCGGCGACCGACCGGGGCTGGAACTCTTCGACCCGGTCGAGCGCCACCGGTACGCGTTCCGGACGGAGCGGGAGGTGTCGCCAGCGCCCGCTTCGCCCGAGGAGTTCCGGTTCCCGGTGACGGACGCGGTCGCCGTCGACGTCGAGCGCCTCGTTCTCGACACGGTCGTCGGCGTCTACGTCCGCGACGAGAGCGGGGAGATTCTGGCGGAGGCCGAGCACCTCTCGCAGGTGGAACTCCCCGCCGGCTCGTACAGCGTCGAACTCACGACGCCGATCAAGACGTACCTCCGCGTCGAGTCCGCGGTCGAGGTGTCCGCGGACTTCGAGTCCACCCGCATCGAGTTCGGCGAGGAGACGCGCGTCGTCGTCGGCGCGCGCTCCCGCCACGACCA
>CAZYYH010000120.1:0-6254 GCA_964651725.1 uncultured Halobacteriales archaeon
GAAGTCGTCGGCCGCCGCCTCCTCGCCGCCGCGCGGGTTCTCCACCATCTCGATCTCGACGCGGTCGCCGCGCTCCTCCTCGACGACGCGCTGGACGAGTTCCGCGATGTCGAGGATGCTCATGCACTCCCCGGACGCCAGGGTCAGCGTCTCCGCGCCGTCGTCGGCGTCGAGGACGTAGTCGAGCGCGTCCTCGTACGCCCGGGCGACGTCCTCGACGTGCAGGAAGTCGCGCGCCTGCGTCCCCGGCTCGTGGACCGTCAGCGGCTCCCCCGCCAGCGCCTTCTCGACGAAGATGTTGATCACCGTGTTCTTACCAACACGTTCTCCGTTAAGTTCGTGATGCCCATATAGGTTGGACTTCACGAACACCAGCCCCGGGAACGCGTCCTCGGCGAGCCAGTGGACGTCGTCCTCGCTCATCGCCTTCGTCCGCCCGTAGAGGTTCATCGGCCGGCGCGGGTGGTCGGCGCTGATGGGGAACTCGACGGGGTCGCCCACCACCGCGACCGAGCACGGGAACACGAGCGGCGTCCCGCGCTCGCGGCAGAGCCACGCGACGTTCTCCGTGCCGCCGACGTTCGCGTCGAACGCCAGGTCGGGGTGGTCGTCGCAGTCCGCGACGCCGCTCACCGCCGCGAGGTGAAAGATGGCGTCCACGCCCTCGAACGCGTCGGCCAGGGCGTCGCGGTCGCGCACGTCCACGTCGAGCAGATCCGCGCCCTCGAAGCCCTCCACCTTCGCGCGGAAGCCGTTGTCCACCGGGACCACGTCGTGGCCGCCGTCGAGCAGGTTCCGCGTGACGCGCGAGCCGATGTAGCCCGCGGCCCCCGTGACGCCGACGCGACGCGTCTCAGTCACGCTCGAACCTCCCGACCAGGTCCGCGACGCCGTCCGCGAGCGAGCGCGTCGCCTCGAACCCCTGCGCGTCCGCCTCGGAGAAGTCGACGTGGTACGACGGCCCGGGGTCGCGGTCCGCGAGGTAGTCGCGCTCCACCGGTCGGTCCACCGCGTCCTCGACCGCGCGCGCCACGTCCTCGATGCGAACGTTCTCCCAGCCGACGTTGTAGACGCCCGGCTCCCAGTCGAGCGCCCGCGCGAACGCCCGCGCCGTGTCCGCGACGTGCATGAACGGCCGCCAGTTGTCGCCGTCGCCGTACACCGTCAGCGGCTCGCCGTTCAGCGCGCGGAACGCGAACGAGTTCACGACGAGGTTGAACCGGACGCCGGGGCTGTACCCGAAGTTCGTCGCCAGCCGCAGCGAGGTCGCCGGCACGCCCGCGTCCTCGCACGCCCGCTCCGCCGCCAGCTTCGACTCCGCGTACGGGTTCGCGGGACTCGTCTCCGCCGCCTCGTCCAGGTCCTCCGCGTACGTGTCGCCGTAGACGTTGCAGGACGACGCGAACACCACCTTCCGGACGCCCGTGTCCGCCGCCGCGTCGAGGACTGTCTCGGTCCCCGCGAGGTTCACGTCGAACACCCGCTCGCGCATGTCGTGGGACTGCCGCGCGCCCGTGATGGCCGCGAGGTGGATCACCGCGTCCACGCCGTCCATCGCGCGCTCGACCGCCTCCGCGTCGCGCACGTCGGCGCGCACGAACTCGTGCTCGGGCGTGCCCATCAGGTTCCGCGGGCTGGACAGCGCGAAGCTGTCGAGGACGCGGACCGCGTGGCCGGCCTCCCGCAGGCGGCCGATCAGCGCGCTCCCCACGTAGCCCGCGCCGCCCGTCACGAGGACTCTAATGGGCGGTCACCTCGACTCGCGGACGACGGACTGGTATCATGGTTACTCAGAATATGAGTAACCGATGGTAAAAGTCTTTGTGTCTCCGGCGCTCGGCGGTGGCCGGTCGCGGCGTGGCGTTCCGTCACCCGGACCGGCACGGCCGGAAGACGGGCGTACCGGGGTTGCCGGCGTCCTCGTAGCCGAAACTCCGGAGCGCGTACACCAGGTCCGTCCGGGAGTACTCCGACCGCTCCGTCGGGCGTCGCCCGTCCGGCGCGTGGCTCGTCGCCCGCTCGTCGATCTCGTCCAGCGCCAGGCCGCCCGGGGCCGCCTCCAGCACCGTCCGGACCGCCTCGTCGGCGGTCACCGGGGAGTACGCCCTGGTCTTCGCCTCGATTCGCCGGGCCAGGTCGTCGTACGTCCGCCGGGCGGAGGACTCCGGGTCGCGGACCCGTCTGACGTGCTCGACCAGCCGGCGGCTCTCCGCGACGCTCTCCTCCCAGCGCTCGACCGCCTCGACCGCGAGGTCGACTAACTCCGCCTTCTCCGCGACGAGCCGGTAGTCGTCGGGCACGCAGTCGTAGATCCACGGCCGGTCGCGAAGCAACAGCACCTGACCGCTGGCCGCCTGCTCGAACGGCGTGCGCGCCATCGTCTCGTACTCGGAGGCACACACCGCGAGATCGCCCGCGGCGAGCGCCGCCTCGTAGGTGTCGCGCGACGCCTCCGGGTGGGTGTCCACGAACTCGCGGTCCCGGTACCGGGCCGGGATGACCTCCATGCTCGTCATCACCGTCTCGATGCCGAACCTGTCCGCGAGCCGTTCCGCGACCGCCATCACCGCGTCCACCTCCTTCTTCTCCCAGAGCGAGCCCGCGACGTGGAGCCGGCCGGGTTCGTCGGCGTACGCCTCCTCGAACCGGTCGAACGCCATCGGGCTGCCGGCGACTACGGCTTCGGAGAGCGCGTCGTCGAGCAGCGACTCGTCGAGGAACTCCGACCCGTGCTCGCGCATTCCCTCCGCGTCGACGCCGGCCGTGAACCAGACGCCGTCCGCGAACGCCGCCGACGCGATCTCCGCGCGCATCGCGCGGTCGTCGCGGTACGAGCACCACCGGTACTTGAACGGCAGCTGGAGGTCGTGGACGTGCGCCACCGTCGAGAACGGCTCGACCTGCGCCGCCCAGTGGTCGGTCCGCGCCAGCAGCCGCTTCCGGAGGTCGGCCCGACCCGTCCGGAGCTGGTCGACCACCGCGTCGAGGTACGCGAACCGGTCGTGGACGGCCGCCGTCACCGACCGGAGCTGGTCGGCGGTGTAGCCGCTGTCCGTGAACGCGCCGCCGCCCATCAGCGTCTCCGCCTCGACGAGCGTCACGCGCTCTCGGTCGGCGAGCACCTGCTCACGGTCGTAGCCGGCGGCGGCGCGCGGCGGGAGCAGCCAGTAGACGTGGAGCGAGTCGTCGAACGCCAGCCACCGCTCGACCCAGGTGACGAGGTCGGCGAGCGTACCGTTCGCGGTCGCGTCGTCCCGGCGATACAGTTCGGGGACGAGGAGCACGCGCATGGTGGAGCAGGGGTTCGAAAGCTACGCGCCCGCGGACCATAAACGCCGACCCGCCGGAGAACCCGGCCCGTCGGAGCCGGTCACGGCCCGAACCGTCCGCCTCGGCCGGTCGCGGCCGGCGACAGTCCCTTGCGTGCGGCGTCCCTACCGCGCCCGATGGTCCGAATCGCGGTCCAGCTGTACACGCTGCGTGGCCTGAACGAGCCGATTCCGGAACTGCTCCGGCGGGTCGCCGAGACGGCGTTCGTCGGCGTCGAGTTCGCCGGCGTCGGCGAGACCCCGCCCGCGGCGGTGGCCGACGCGCTCGCCGACGCCGGCCTCGTCGCCGCCGCCGCGCACGTGGGCATCGACGCGCTCGAAGCCGACCTGGACGCGACGCTGGCGACCTACCGCGAGGTGGACTGCGACCACCTCGTCGTCCCCTACCTCGGCGCGGAGCGGTTCGCCGACGAGGCGGCGGTGCGCGAGACCGCCCGGCGCCTGAACGACCTCGCCGGCCGCCTCGACGCCCGCGGCGTCGACCTCTCCTACCACAACCACGACCACGAGTTCGTGGACCTCGGCGACCGCACGGCGTTCGACGTGCTCGTCGCGGCGACCGACGACCGCGTCGGGTTCGAACTCGACGTCGGCTGGGCGCGCGCCGCCGGCCACGACCCCGTCACCCTCCTCGACCGCCTCGACGGCCGCGTCCCGCTCGTCCACCTCAAGGATACGGCCGACGGCCGCTCCGTCGAACTCGGCGAGGGCGACGTGGACGTCGAGGCGTGCGCGGCCGCCGCGCGCGAGGCCGGTGCGGAGTGGCTCGTCTACGAGCACGACGACCCGGAGGACCCCGCGGCGTCGCTGGATCGCGGTGCGGAGACGCTCGCGTCGCTGCGGAACCGGGATTGACGGGGCGTCACCCGTCCGCTTCCCGGGTGCGTTCACGCAGGAGGGGTCGGTCGTCGCTCACTCCACCCGCGTACTGTCGTTCTCCCACACCAAGTCGAAGTACTTCTTCAGTCCGGCGACGAACGACCCGTTCTCCGTGATGGCGGCCTGTCGCATGTGGTTCGGCACCTCCTCCTCCTCGACTAGCAAGATCGCCTTCCCGGTCGAGTAGTCCATGCTCGGGTCGACGAACGTGC
This sequence comes from uncultured Halobacteriales archaeon, assembly GCA_964651725.1. GTDB lineage: Archaea > Halobacteriota > Halobacteria > Halobacteriales > Halobacteriaceae > CAZYYH01. The sequence continues at coordinate 4,421 of CAZYYH010000120.1, forward strand.
CGCGCCAGGGGAGCTGGTCGTTGCTGTGGCGCAGGTCGATCTCGGGGTACTCGGACCGGACGTAGGCGACGATCTCACGGTGGCGCTCCTGCTTCTCGGGTTCGACGCGCTCGGGGGTGAGGAGGACGGCGCGCACGTCGACGCCGCGGTCGAGCGCGTCGCGCACAGCGGGTTCGACGCTCTCGAAGTACGCGAAGCTCTTGGTGAGGACGTACACCTCGCGGTCGGCGGTGTGGTAGAGTTCGCGGGTTTCGCGCTCGCTCGGTTCGCCGACGTCGACGACGTAGAACAGTTCCTCGGCGGGCCGGATGTCCTCGCTCGCGGTCTCGTAGAGCGGCTCGAAATGTGCGAGGAACTCCTCGCGGAGGTCGTCGACGCTGGCGCGGTAGGTCTCGTACTCCTGGCGCTGGTTCTCGACGGCGCGGTCGAGGATGGCGTCCGGGGGTTTGGGCTGGTACACCTTCGGCCGGCCGGGAATTATCTCGACGTAGCCACGGTCGGCGAGCGAGTCGAGCACGCCGTAGATGCGGGCTTTCGGGATGCCGGTGGCTTCGGCGAGGTCGGGGGCGGTGGTCCGGCCGAGGGTGAGCAGCCGCTCCAGTGCGGTGGCCTCGTACTCGGTGAGGTCGAGTCGGTCGAGCAGCTGCGAGCCGGACTCGTCGGTCATCGTCGGCCGTTCGAACCGCTCGCGTAAATAGCGTGACGGTCGCGTGGCGGACCGCCCCGCGGGACGAGTCCCGAAAACTTATGAGGGGGGCGGCCAACCGTTTACTCAAGAAATGAGTAACCGTTCGGCGCTCGAGGCGGACGAGGGCGAGAGCAGGGACGACGATTCCCACCTCGACGACGTGCCCGACGGCGCGGGCTGTGCGGAGATCTGGGAGCGGCTGAGCGAGCACCGCGAGGAGTAGCCGAACGCAAGGGTTTTTGCGGCGCTACGAGGAATCACCGACGATGGCCGACTACGCGGACGTCTGCGTCCTCATCCCGACACTGGACGAAGCCGAGACCATCGGCGACGTGATACGCGGTCTCCACGACCAGGGCCTCACCGACGTTCTCGTCGTGGACGGGGGCTCCGACGACGGCACTCGCGAAATCGCGCGCGACCTCGGCGCGCGGGTCGAGACGCAGACCGGCACCGGCAAGGGCCAGGCGGTCCGCGAGGCCGTCGCGCGCTACGTCGACGCCGAGTACGTGCTCATGCTCGACGGCGACGGCACGTACCGGCCGGAGGACGCCCCGGCGCTCCTCGAACCCTTACTCGACGGGCCGTACGACCACGCCGTCGGCGACCGGTTCGGCGACCTCCACGAGGGCGCGATGACCCGGATGCACAAGTTCGGGAACGGCCTCGTCAACGCCGCGTTCCGGTTCGTCCACGGCCGCGACTTCCAGGACATCCTCTCCGGCTACCGCGCGTTCACCCGCGAGTCGTTCGCGCGCATGCCGCTCACGTCCGACGGCTTCGAGATCGAGACCGAGCTCGCCGTCGAGTGCGTGAAGAACCAGGTGCCGACCGCCGTCGTCCCCATCTCCTACCTGCCGCGGCCCGACGAGTCCGACGCCAACCTCCGGTCGTTCCGCGACGGCGCGCGCATCTTCCTCACGCTCTACCAGCTCGCCAAGACCAACAACCCGCTGTTCTACTTCGGGAGCGTCGGCGTCCTCAGCTCCCTGCTCGGCGTCGGACTCGGGGCGTACGTCGGCTACGAGTGGATCACGCAGAGCGTCTCCCACGAGGTGCTCGCGGTCGTCGCCGCGTTCGCCATCCTGTTCGGCGTCCAGCTCGTGATGTTCGGCGTGCTCTCCGACCTCATCGTGACGCTCCACC
>CAZYYH010000121.1:0-6157 GCA_964651725.1 uncultured Halobacteriales archaeon
TGCTCGTGCTGGAGGCGACGCGGCGCGCGCTCGGCGTCTACCTCATGGTCATCGTGGCGTCCTTCATCGTCTACGCCCGGCTCGGCTTCCTCATCCCGCGGGGTGCACCGTACGTCGGCGTGCTCTCCATCCAGCCCGGTACCTGGCCGAACATCGTCCAGAACCTGTGGTACAACACCGAGAACGGCGTGTTCGGCATCCCGGTCACGGTGTCGGTCCAGTTCATCTACATCTTCATCCTGTTCGGCGCGTTCCTCGAGATGTCGGGCGCGGGCCAGTGGTTCATCGATCTGGCGTACTCCGCGACCGGGGAGCGGAAGGGCGGCCCGGCGAAGGCCTCCATCGTCGCGTCGGGCTTCATGGGCACCATCTCCGGCTCCTCCATCGCCAACACCGTGACGACCGGCGCGTTCACCATCCCGCTCATGATTCGCACCGGCTACCGCCGCGAGTTCGCGGGCGCGGTCGAGGCGTCGGCGTCCTCCGGCGGGCAGATACTCCCGCCGGTGATGGGCGCGGCCGCGTTCCTCATCGTCGAGTACACGCTCACGCCGTACGCGGACGTGATCGTCGCCGCCGCCATCCCCGCCATCGTCTTCTTCTTCGGCGTCTGGGTGATGGTCCATCTGGAGGCGCTCCGCGCGGGCATCGGCGGCGTCGACCCGACCGAACTCGTGGAGTTCCGGAGCCACCTCCGGCGGGGCTGGTTCTACCTGCTGCCGCTCGGCCTGCTGCTCTACTACCTCATCGTCGCGCGGCTGTCGGTCGCGCGCTCCGCGTGGTTCACGCTCGTCGCCATCGTCGCGCTCGTCGCGTTCGTCGCGGCGTACAACCGCCGGACGCGCGTCCCGCTCGTCGCCATCGTCGCCGGCCTCTACCTCGCCGAACTCGCCGCCTACGCCACGGCGGGCGTCGGCTTCGTCGCGCTGCTCCGGGGCGCGGAGGCGGGCGGGCTGCCGCTCGCCACCGCCGCGCTCGCCGCCGCCGGTCGGCTCGGAACCATCGTACTCGTCGTGAGCGTCGTCACCCTCCTGCTCCGGCCGCGCGGCCCCGCGCCCCTCCTCGACTACGACGCGCAGGTGGACGACGCCGCCGAGGATGCCGCCGACGCGGTCGGCCGGCCGTCGCTCGCCGGCAACCGGGCGTTCGACCTCGCGTCGTTCGTCGTGAAGTCGATGGACTCGGGCGCGCGCACCGCGACGACCGTCGTGGTCGCCGTCGCCGCCGCCGGCATCATCCCGGGCGTCATCAGCGCCACCGGGCTCGGCCCGAACCTCACGTCGCTCATCCTCGAGATCGCGGGCGGGTCGCTGGTCGTCCTGCTCGCGGTCACCGCCGTCGCGTCCATCATCCTCGGGATGGGGATGCCGACGACGGTGACGTACATCATCCTGGTGTCGATGCTCGGCCCCGCCATCCAGGAGTTCGGCATCCCCATCCTCGCCGCGCACCTCTTCATCCTCTACTTCGGCGTCATCGCCGACATCACGCCGCCGGTCGCGGTGGCGGCCTACGCCGCGTCCGGCATCGCCCGGTCCGACCAGTTCGAGACGGGCGTGCAAGCGTTCTCGCTGTCGCTCAACAAGGCCATCGTACCGTTCGCGTTCGTGCTGACGCCCGGCATCCTGCTCATCCGCGGCACCGGCACCGGCGAGGAGGTGCGCGTCATCGGACTCGCCGATGTGGCCGACCTCGGCTACTTCGTCCCGAACGTCCTGCTCCCGGTCGCGGGCGTGTTCGTCGGCGTCGTCGCGCTCGCCGTCACCGTCATCGGCTACCTCTACACGGACGTGAGCCGGGGCGGCCGCGCGCTCGCCGCCCTCGCCGCGCTGTTCCTCATGGCTCCGCTCGTGTTCTACAACCTGGTGGGCGCGGTGTTCGCGGTCGTCGGCCTGCCGATGGTGGGCGAGACGCCGTTCGACCTCGCGCTCCGCGCGGCAGGCGCGGTCCTGTTCGCGGGCTTCGTCGTCCGGAACCGCCGCCGCGCCGCCGCCGAGGACGCCGACCCGGACGCGGTCCCCGACACCGCCTAACCCGCGAGATGGTCGGCGAGGAAGTCGGCGACCGTCTCCGCCACCTTCGCGTCCTGCCCGACGAAGAAGTGGTCGGCCGAGAACTCCACCACGCTGTCCCCGCGCTCCCGCGCGCGCTCGACCACTGGCTCCCAGTCCACGGTGTCGTCGCGCGTCCCGTAGACGACCTGCACCGGGATGGAGAGCGAGTCGAGCGCGTCCACCGCGTCGCCCTCCCCGCCGAGGCTGGCCGACGGCGCGAGCACCGACACCGCGCGCAGGTCGACCGGCGACGAGGCCGCGGCGAGCAGGCCGACCGCAGTGCCGAAGCTGAACCCGAACAGGCCGACGCGCTCGAACTCGTCGGCCGCCCACCGAAGCGCCGCCCGCACGTCCTCGCGCTCGCCGCGCCCCTCGTCCCACTCGCCGTAATCGAAGCGCAGGCACGCCACCCCTCGCTCGACCAGCGCCTCGCTCACCGCCGTCAGCCGGCGGTCCGACCGGGTCCCGCCGAACTGCGGGTGCGGCGGGCACGCCACCACCACCGCCTTGGCTCCGCCCTCCGGCTCGTCCAGCGTCGCCACCACCTCCCGGTCGCCCGGAATCGGCAGCTCCGACTGCTCCATGTCGTAACGGTCGGAGCGCCCGGCCAAGAGCGCTCTGATGTTCCGAAGCCGAGCAGCCCACGGCAGTAGCGGTTGGAGAAACGGCGACTGCGACCGGCCGACCGACTACCAGCAACAGCCGGCCGACCATCCCGCGATCTCTGGCGACCGACAAGCCGACCCGGGCGGGAAATCGAAAGGGGCCGGGCGCTCGCCAGCCGGGACGACGTAAGTACCGCAAGGAGGGAGCGAACGCAGTGAGCGACCGACTGAGGAGCGCAGCGAGTCGCAGGCGGCGAGCGCCCGGGGGCTTTCGGAACTGCGAGCAGTCGAAGCAGTCGTCGAGCCACCGGAGCGATCGGAGGCTCTCGGGGCTACCAGCAGCGGTCCCGGCAGCGTCGATGTGGACGGTCCGTGTCGGTCGCCATCACCCAGACCATATAAACTACTTGTAACTTACAATTCGTTACAAAGTATTACAAATAATTACAGTTATAAGGAGCGTCGTTCGGCCCGTGTAGCCGGCGGGAGACGCGATTCGAGCACCGACAGCACCGCCAACTCCACCACCGACGCCTCGAACGGATGCTTTCAAGACCCGCGAGGCGGTAGTCGCGGGTATGAATCCCGGAGATCGCGTGCGCGTCGAGCGCGGCACGCAGACGTACGAGGGCGTACTGCTGCCGTCCACGACGCGCGAGCATCTGGTCGTGAAGCTCGACGGCGGCTACAACGTGGGGGTGGACCGCGAGGACGCCGAGGTGGAGGTGATGGAGTCGGACGTGTTCGCGGTGGACGAGGGCGAGGCGGCGGCGTCCTCGACGGTGGCGTTCGACGAGGACCTGCCCACCATCTCTCTGATCTCGACGGGAGGAACCATCGCGTCCACGGTGGACTACCGGACGGGCGCGGTGACGGCGCGGTTCGACGCGGAGGACGTGCTGCGGGCGGTGCCCGACCTGGCGGGGATGGCGAACTACCGGGGTCGGGTGGTTGCGAACATCCTCTCGGAGAACATGGAGCCGGGCATCTGGCAGGACCTCGCGGAGGCGGTCCACGAGGAGATCGAGGCGGGCGCGGACGGCGTGGTGGTGATGCACGGGACGGACACGATGCAGTTCTCGGCGTCCGCGCTGGCGTTCGCGCTGGACACGCCCGTCCCGGTCGTGTTCACGGGGAGCCAGCGGTCGGCGGACCGGCCGTCGTCGGACAACGTGATGAACGCGGTGTGCGCGGTGGAGGCGGCGAAGTCCGACTGCGCGGAGGTCCTCGTCTGCATGCACGCGACGGAGAGCGACGACCGGTGTGCGCTCCATCGCGGGACGCGCGTGCGGAAGAACCACACGTCGCGGCGCGACGCGTTCGAGACGGTGGGGAACCTCCCCCTCGGCGAGGTCGACTACGAGAGCCGGGCGGTCTCCTTCCGCCGCGACTACCGCGAGCGCGGCGAGGCCGACCTCGACCTCGACGCCGACCTGGAGACGGACGTGGAACTCGTGAAGTTCACGCCCGGGATGGATCCGGCGGCGTGGGAGTACCTCGACGGGAAGGCGGGCGTCGTGATCGAGGGCACCGGCCTCGGGCACGTCCACACCGACATGATTCCGCGGATCGAGGAACTCGTCGACCACGGAACCCCGGTCGTGATGACGAGCCAGTGCGTCGAGGGCCGGGTCTGCGACCGCGTGTACGACACCGGCCGCGACCTGCTCGACGCGGGCGTGATCGAGGGCGAGGACCTGCTCCCGGGCACGGCGAAGGTGAAGCTGATGTGGGCGCTCGCGGACGCCCCCGACGATCCTGAGGCGCGACTGGAGTCGGTCGCGGAGACGATGCAGACCCCGATGGCGGGCGAGATAACGGAGCGGTCGGTGCCGTGGACGTGACCATGGCGGCGACCGAACTCGCGGTGCGGCCGGCGACCCACGACGACTTCGACGCCGTCGCCGCATTCACCGAGGACACGTGGGCGGACCGCGGCCACGGCGACTACATCCCCCGCGTCTACCACGACTGGATCGAGAAGGACGACGCCGCGACGCTGCTCGCGGATGCAGGCGACGAGGTCGCCGGCATCGCGCAGGCCGTCCTGCTCTCCGAGCACGAGGCGTGGTGTCAAGGGATGCGCGTCAACCCCGCGTTCCGCGGCGAGGGCGTGAGCGTGCTCGTGAACGACGCGCTGTTCGAGTGGGCGCGCGACCGGGGCGCGACCGTCGCCCGCAACATGGTGTTCTCGTGGAACGCGCCCGCGCTCGGCGCGAGCAGGGCCGCCGGCTTCGACCCCTGCACCGAGTTCCGGTGGGCGACCCCCGACCCCGACCCCGACGCCGACCCCGCGCCCGAAGTCACCGGGAACCCCGACGCCGCGTGGAGCTACTGGTCCGCGAGCGACGCCCGCGACCACCTCCGCGGTCTCGCGCTCTCACCCGACGAGTCGTGGGCGATGCAGGAACTCACGCGCGACATCCTCCGCCGCGCCGCCGACGACGCCCGCGTCTTCGCCGTGCAGGACGACGGCACGCAGGCGATGGCGTTCCGGGTTCGTGATTACGAGCGTAGCGAGTCGTCGTCGGACGACTCGGAGAACCGGACGGAGTCCGGTGGGAGCGACGACGGCGACGTCGAGCGCCGCGTCGAGTACGGCGTCGGCGCGTGGGACGGCGTGGATTCAGCGGACGCGCTCTTCGACGCCATCCGGCGTGACGCTGGCGAGTTGGGTGCCGACCGGACGCGCGTGCTGATTCCCGAGACCGCCCGGTTCGTGAGCGACGCCTCCTACGTGCGGGCTGGCGTCTCGGACGAGCCGGATTTCGTGTTGTCGACCGACTTGACGGCGTTGTAGGAGTTCTTCACTGGTCGCGTGCGGTGGCGTTCATACTGACATTGGTCGCCGGGTCGAGTGTCGGTGGCGCGCGGGTCGCGGCCTCGTGCCGCGACTCCGCGAGGGACGAGGAGCGCAGGGAGCGGGCGCAGCCCGCGACCGAGCACCGCAGTCGGCTGGGGAGGTGTGTGGTTGCGGTCTATCGTATTGCCAGGTGTAGCTAGCGAACTCGCCGGCCACGCACTGCGATACGGCTGGCGGTGAGGAAAAAGAGTAGCTGCTACTTCACACGCCAACCCCAGCCACACGCCTCCCCAGCCGATTCACACCGCGCTCACGCGGCTACGCTCGTTCGTACGGTACTCGCCCACTCCTTATGAACATCTTGAAGGTTACAAATAATTACAAATAGTTACAGAGACTTACATTTATAAAGTTTGTCAGGGGTATTCGGAGTCCACGGTCGGCCGCCGAGAGGAAAGAGCGTGACGAGTACCGCGACGTTTACGACGCACTCGCGGACGAGTAGCTACGACCGCACCGAACCGCAGCCACACCCGATTCTACCCACCGCTCACGGGCGGGAACAGCGCGAGTTCGTCGCCGTCCGCCACCTCGGTCTCCAGGCCGTCGCCGTTCCACACGTTCTCGCCGTTCCGCAGGACGTTGACGTGGTCGCGCACCGAGCCGTCGTCGGCGAGCACGCGCTCGCGGAGCGC
>CAZYYH010000122.1:0-6147 GCA_964651725.1 uncultured Halobacteriales archaeon
CGTCCGCCACCCACGCGTAGCCGACCTCGCCGTCGCCGTCCACGACGAACACCGCGCGCTGGGCCACGCCGTGGTAGCCGATGTCCTCGAACGCCGTCCGCACGTCGTATGCCTCGATGGCCTCCTTCTCGGTGTCGCTCACCAGCCCGAAGGAGAGGTCGAGGCGGTCGCGCCACTCCGACAGCGAGAACGGCGTGTCCACGCTCACGCCCAGGATGGTCGCGCCCGCCGCCTCGAACTCGTCGAGGCGGTCCTCGAACGTCGCCATCTCGCTCCTGCACGTCCCCGTGAACGCTCCCGGGAAGAACGCCAGCACCAGCGGCGCGTCGTCCAGTCGCTCCGACAGCGTCACGGGCTCGACGTCGCCGCGCGCGACCGGAGCGGTGAAATCCGGTGCGGAATCACCAGCGGATACCATAGCGGTCGGTTCGAACCTCCGCGTGAAGAACCCTCGGCTTCCGGCGAGCGCCCGCGTCACTGCCGCTCGAATACCCACTACACCCATGACCCGATGAATTTTCCTCTCACCGTAGTATTTAAGATACTAAGGAACTACAGTAGGGTCACGTTCGCGGCCACTCATCATGACGGGACGCTCCGGAGTACAGGAAGCGGTGACGGCGGCGGTTCGCGCGTGGACTCCCACTGGAACGTCGAAAATCGAAGCCCGGCACTCCCTCGCCAGCCACCTCCGATCCGAGCTTACCGCCACCGGCCGGGAGCGGGCCGCCTCCCGGGTCGCGCCGCTCCCGGCGTCCGAGTTCTGCGACGTTCGGATCGGAACGGACGTCGGCATCAGGCTGTACAATGAGTTCACGACCGTGACGGCGCGGCAGCTCCGGCTGCTCGCGTGGCGCGACGAACTCCCCTTCGACCACCTCGTCCTCCTCGGGCACGACCTCTCGGAGAGCCACCGGGACACCTGGCGGATAGTCGAAACCCGGATCGGGACCGCGAGCGAAGCGCCCGGCGTCCAGTCCATCGAGTTCGTCCGGAGCACCGGCCGCGAAACCACGACCTCGGACACTCGCGGGCGGACCGTCTGGCACTACGCCGAACCTGTGGCCGCCCTGACCCTGCTCCTCGCCGGTGCCGTCGCCGCCTTCGTTCTCGGACTCGACTTCGGAAGCGCCAACGTCATCGTCGCCGCCATCGTGACCGTGCTCGCCTCCCTGGTGCTCGTGGCCGTGTTCGGACTGCTGACCGGCGGCACTGCGTAGCGCCGTCCCCGCCGCACTCGGAGCGCTCCCGGTCCGCGACCACGAGCGCGTTCTGACCCACCCTCGAAGGCAAAAAACCTATATTTGATACACGGCAAGAACCGTGTAGAGATGGTATTCGAGACCACACCGCTGTTCGTCGGTGGCGTCCCCGGCGGCATGGAACTCGCGGTGATCCTGCTCATCGCCGTGCTCCTCTTCGGCGCGAACAAGATCCCGAAGCTCGCCCGCGCTACCGGCGAAGCCATGGGCGAGTTCAAGAAGGGCCGCCAGGAACTCGAAGAGGAACTCGACGAGATGCAGGATCCGGACGTCGGATCCACCGACGCCTCGTCGGGCGTCTCCACCGAGACCGACCGCAGCACCGAACAGTAACGGTTTTTCAGGCCGCCCCGTCTATCCTCACCGGGGCGCGTGGCCTAGTGGATAGGGCGAGAGGTTCCTAACCTCTCGACCGCGGGTTCGAATCCCGCCGCGCCCGTCGTTCTGTTGAGTGAAGGCGGACGAGCGGAGCGAGTCCGCCGGAGCGAGGCGACCGACGGGCCAAGAGATTCGAACCCTGCCAGAGGCAGCCCGCGCAGGGAGTGACTGAACGCAGTGACGAACGCTTCGCGTTCGCTCAGTCCCGCCGTCCTGCCGAACGGAGTGAGGCAGGGCTCGGAAGACGTGCGGAGCGAGTCTTCCGGTGCGCCCGCTTCGGCGTCGCTCGCGGGTCGTGCCTCCCCGCTCGCGCTGTAGGCGGCGCGTCGCGCCGCCCGACGCTCAGTCCCGCCACCGAGTTTCGCGGAGCGTGAAGTTTCCCCAGGTCCAGCCGGCGTCGAGGACGTACCGATAGATGCCGCTGACGCCGATGGCGAGGGCGTTCCCGGGGAGGTAGGGGACGCCGAGCCACGTGACGAGCGCGTAGAGGATGCCGAGCTGGATGGGGATGGCGCTGCCGCGGACGACGTTCGTCTTCAGGAGGCCGCGGAGGTACGCGGAGCGGCCGACGTTCCGGATGGCGTGGAACGTCCACGCGTCGTTGAGGACGTACTGGAGGATGATGGTGCACTCGATGGCTATCGCGGCGGCGACGAGGTAGTTGAGTCGGGCGTGCTCGACGAACGCCCAGAGCAACACGAGCTGGACGCCGGCGGCGACGGTGCCGACGACGACGAATCGCCGGAGCTGGCGCGCGAGCGGCCCGCTGTGGAGGTTGCGGAGGAAGCTGCGTATCATCGACGTGGGGCCGGGCGGGACCGCCGGCTCGACGGTGCGTTCGTGGGCGACTCACCGACGCGTCGGGGGCTGTGCACGTCGGTTCTTCGAGCGTCAGCCTAAAGAACTACGGGAAACTCGGCCGGTCGCGGGACCACGGCTACTGCTCACCGGATGATCGACTGGTTCCCTTCGGTCTCGTTCCCGACCGTCTCGTTGCCCGTCTCGTTGCCTGTCGTCGCGTTCGTCTCGTTGCCGACGGTCTCGTTCGTTGCCGTCTCGTTCGTCTCGGTCTCGTTCGCGGCCTCCTGGACGGCCTCGGCCGGCTCCGGCGTCGGGAGTTCCTCGCCCTCGTCCGGGGACACTATCCTGAACACCTCTCCCGTCCCGCCGGCGGGCTGGAAGTTCGTGCTCGTGAGGACGTAGAGTTCGTCGTCCGCGTCCCGGCCGAACCCGTAGACGTAGCGGTTGAGGCCGCCGCCCTCCGACCCCTCGACGACGAGTTCTTCGAGCGGCCAGGTCTCGCCGTCGTCGGCCTCGGCCTCGCTGGCGACGAAGATCTGGCCCTGGGGTTCGACGACGCCCTCGCCGCTCCAGTTCCCGAACACGTACGTGTCCTGGAGCGCGTCGATGGCGTCGCCCTCGTAGACGTAGCCCCCGATGACGACCGACCCGTCGATGAACGCGGTCGTGAAGTGGCGGTGCGAGTACTCGATCACGGGGTCCCGGAGCGACTCGCCGCCGCGCACGTCGTCGGGCGTCGCGCTCGGGCAGTCGCCGACCTCCTCCGGGGGCGCGCTCGGGTCCTCGGTGCTGAAGCAGTGCGTGCCCTCGCGGACGTTCCAGCCGTAGTTGCCGCCCGCCTCCACGAGGTCGACCTCCTCGAAGCGGTTCTGTCCGGCGTCGCCGACGAACAGCCGGCCGTCCGAGTCGAACGACATCCGCCACGGGTTCCGGAAGCCCCAGGCGTAGTACTCGGGGAAGCCCTCCTCCCCGTCGGCGAACGGGTTGTCGTCGGGGATGGCGTACGGCCGGTCGTCGCCTTCGGCGGCTTCGCCGCCTCCGTTCTGGGACGTCTCCGACGTCCCACTATCCACGTCGATGCGGTGGATGCCCCCGAACAGGCTCTCGGTGGTGTTCTGACCGTTCCCACCCTCGTTCCCGTCGTACCAGTCGTCGACGTGGCCGAAGCCGGTGTCGTCGGCGTCGCCGCCGTCACCGATGGACGTGTGGAGGTAGCCGTCGGGACCGAAGGCGATCGCGCCGCCGTTGTGGTTGTCCTGTGGCGACGGCAGCTGCCAGAGCACGCGCTCGGAGTCGGGGTCGGCGCTCGACCGGTCTCCGGGCGCGCTGTACTCCGCGAACACGTCCGTGTGGTCGTAGCCCGGCTGCTCCTCGCCGCCCTTGTCCACGTCGTCGCCGTCGTCGGTCTCGTTCCCGGTGGTGGCGTTCGTGGCGTTGCCGGTGACGTTGGTCACGTTACCGGTAGCGTTCGTTGCATTCCCGGTGACGTTCGTCGCGTCGTCCGTGGCGTTCGTGGCGTTCCCCGCCGCGCCGTCGCCGGCGGCTCCGCCGCCGAACCGGTCCGTCTCCACGGGAACGGCCCCCTCCGGGATCACCTCGTCGCGGAGCGGCGCGCTGTACCGGATGAAGAAGCGGCCGTTCTGCTCGAACTCGGGGTGGAACGCCAGCCCGAGCAGGCCGCGCTCGTCGTAGCCGCGAAGCTGGACGAGGCCGAGGTCGACCAGTCGGTCGCTCACGTCAAGGAACGGCTCGTCCGCGAGGCCGTCGTCCGTGAGTTCGTATATCTGCCCGGTCTGGTCCACGACGAACCGGCGTCCGTCCGGCGCGGTCTCCATCGCCAGCGGCGCGTTGAGGCCGTCCGCGACCTGCTGGAGGCCGATGCTGTCGCCCTCGGGAACGTCGCGGCGCGACCGCGGCTCGGCGATGGCGATCCGGCCGCGCATGGTCCCCGGGTGGACCTCGCAGAAGTACTCCGCCATCTCCTCGGTCGCCTCGAACTCGACGGTCTGCGTCGCGCCCTGCTCGCCCATCACCTCGGACCGGACGACCTGATCGCCGTCGGCGTTCAGCACCGCGAAGTTGTGGTCGAACCCGTCGGCGTTCGTCCACACCACCCGGTACTGGCGGCCGGGTTCGAGGTCGAGCGTCGGGTTCTCCTCGCCCTCGATGGCGGACGGGGAGACGCCCTCCCACCCCTCGATGTACGCTTCGAGTTCGATAGTCTCCGGCTCCTGTGCGGCCACGCCGCCGACGGCGGCGAGCGTCCCGGACGCCGCGGCGGCCTTGAGGAACGTGCGTCGTGATGATCCTGGTTCGTCCGTCATTGCTGTCACCGTAACTCTCGGAGGGGTCCGATGGCGCTCGCCACCCCGCGAAACCACTATCCCCTCGGTTCCGCCGAGGGGCGTATCCCACCACCCCACCACCGTCGAGTTACAGGAACGGTCCCGATAAACCGGTGTTATCGTTCCCCAGTCACCCGCGACCGGTAATGTGATTCATCTGACTGACAAACTGGACGCTACCCGCAACGGCGGGCTCTCGGCGACCGGGTAGGATCCGCGTCCGGTCGCTCCGGCGGACTGACGCGGTAGCCACGGCCTCGGCCGTCGGATTCCCGGTCGTCGCTCGATAAACAGCCGGTTACCGCTGTGACGGCCCGAGGCGGCCGCCTCGGGCCGTGGGTCCGTCGTCCGCTCGCGCTCGCTCCCGGTTACTCGTCGAAGTACACCTCGGCGATCCGGGTGAAGTACGGGTCGCGCGTGGAGTCCTCGACGGGGACGTCGATGTCCGGCGAGTACTGGCTCACCGTCCAGAACCGGTCGGACGACGGGTCGACGGAGACGCCGTTGTAGTCGCCCCAGCGCTCCACAGCACCGGGGAGCGCGTCGTACCCGGACTGGCCCTCCTGGACGACGACGCCGTCCTCGAGTTCGTTCGGGGTGTGGTCGGCGGTGCGGCCGGCGACGTCCATCCGCGGGAAGGTGCTGGGACCGCTGACGTTGTGGACGACGACCGTGGCGTCGCCGTCCGACCCGACGGTCGGCATGAAGTACGACGTGTCGGGTTCGCCGTACGTGCCGGTCTGGACGACCTGCCGGCCGGCGGCGTCGATCTCGTACCACCGGATGGCGGCGACCGGGCGGCCGTCACCGTTCCAGTCGACGGCGGTCGAGTGGGCGGCCCACAGCGAGCCGTCGTCGTAGTCGACGTTCATCAGGCGGGTGCCGAGGGTGTCGACGAACGAGTCCGACTCCGGCTGGCGTGCCGCGGGCGGGTAGACGTACGGGTCCACGTCGAGCGTGAAGCACTCCAGGCTGGGGTCGTCGAGCGGGTCGGTGACCGCCCAGAGGGTGAGCGTCGCGGACGCGCCGGCGGTCGGGAAGTCGCTGTTCGCCAGGTAGAACGTGCCGTCGCTCCCGCCGGAGTACGGCTGCTGGGCGGGGTGGACGGTGAACGTGAGGCCGTCGGCGTCCGGGTCGCTCATCGCGTCGAAGTGGTGTGCGGTGACCTCGCGCCCGGCGTACATCGCCGCCTTGTCGAGGGTCACCATCGTCACCTCGAACTTGGTGGTGCCGAAGAAGTTCTGCGCGAGGTAGACGGCGTCCTCGTCGAACCCGAGCGTCGGGTAGTCGACCAGCCCCTCGTTGTCGACGCCGCCGGCGTCCTCGGGCGGGACGCGGTAGACGTACCAGTCGCCGTTGGG
>CAZYYH010000123.1:0-6138 GCA_964651725.1 uncultured Halobacteriales archaeon
GTGCCGTACGTCGTGCAGGTGTACGGCGTCTCCACGACGCGCGCGTCGCTGTACACGCTGCTCGGGAGCGTCGGGCTGATGGTCGGCCCGCCGCTGTTCGGCTGGCTCTCCGACCGCGTCGGCCGGCGGACGCCGCTGATGGTCGGCGGCGGCGCGCTCTACGCCGCGACGCTGGTCGTCCTGGCGGCGACCGAGCGGCCGCCGCGCGCCGTCGTCGCGGGCGCGTACTTCGGCGTCGCGTTCCTCCTCGGCGCGCTGATGCTCGGCTACACGGTCGCCAAGGAGCGCCACGGGAGCGACGCGAGCGGAGTCGCCACGGGGACCGTGAACGCCGTCGCGTTCGCCGGCGCGGCGGTGCTCCCGGCGGTGATGGGCGCGGTGCTCGACGCGTACTGGACGGGCGACATCGTCGCCGGTGCGCGCGTCTACACGCCCGCCGGTTACCGCGTCGCGTTCGGCGTCGCGGCCGCCGCCGGACTCCTGGCGTTCGCGTCCGTCGCGTGGCTCCACGTCCGGACCGGCGACCGCTCCGCAAGCGCCGGGTAAGCCGTGGCTACGCCGGGAAAACACTCCATAACAATGTCGCTCACGCGGGAACTTCCGGTACATGTCCGAGACGGCGACCAGCGAGGAGACCGAGGACGGGTACACGGTCCGGCAGTTCGAGTCCGGGGATCGCGAGGGCTTCCTCGACCTCTACGAGGAGGTGTGGGGCGAGCGCCCGAGCGCCGAGTGGTTCGACTGGCGGTACGGCGACAACCCGTTCGTGGACGGCGTGCCGGTGTTCGTCGCCGAGTCCGCGGACGGCGAGATCGTGGGCGGCCGCCCGCTCGCCGCGTTCGAGATGCACGCCGGCGACGAGACGGTCACCGCGCTCCACCCCTCCGACACGATGGTCCACCCGGACCACCAGGGGCAGGGGCTGTTTCCCCGGCTGCTGAAGGGGCCGACGAAGCACTACACCGAGGGCGAGGAGGCGTTCTACTTCATCTTCCCGAACGACGCGGCCCTGAAGGGTAGCCTGAAGTTCGGCTACCGGGAGGTGGGCCGGCTCCCCAAGCATTACCGCGTCCAGAACCCGAACGCGCTCCTCGGCGAGGTCGTGGAGGGGCGGCCCGCCGACCTCGTCCGGCGCGTCGCGCGCCCGGCGGCGAAGGCCTACCACGGCATTCGGGACCTGCTCGCGGAGACCGACGACGACCTCACCGTCGAGCGGTACGCGGACGTTCCCGGCGAGGTGCTCGCCGCCATCTACGAGAACGACGTCCCCGACGCGCTCCACGCCGTCCGGAGCGAGGAGTTCTACTCGTGGCGGTTCGCCGATCCCGAGCGCGACACTCGGGCGTACGTCGCCAGGCGCGGGGACGAGCCGGTCGCGGCCGTCGTCGCCTACACCGAGACGACCGACGGCGTGACGCGGACGAAGCTCGCGGACGTGCAGCCGATGGTCGACGCGCCGGGCCGCGACGCCGCCCTCCGGACCGTCCTGAAGCGGCTCGTCGCGGACCACGCCGACTCGGACGTGATCGTCGCCGTCGGCTCCGCGTTCCCCGACGAGCCGCTCGCCGCCCTCGGCTTCCACCGGGACGACGAACTCCCGCTCTCGCCGCTCACCACGCCGACCCGGCTCCTCACCTATCCGCTCACGCCGGGCGAGGAGTCGGACTGGCGCGTCGGCGACTACGTGCTCCCCGACCGGCGCGACTGGCTCCTGACGTTCGCCGAGCGCGACACGTCGTAGACGGACGGGCGGTTCGCGCGCCTCGAAGCCGGTCAGTCCCCGGGAACCCAGCGCAGCTCCGGGTCGCTGAACCGCTCCGACAGCAGCTCCTTGTCGAACTTCCCGGTCGCGTTCTTCGGGATCGAGTCGAGGAAGACGACGTCGTCCGGCAGCCACCACCGCGGGTAGTGCTCGGCGAGCGACTCGCGGAGTTCGGCCGCCGTCACCGTCGCGTCCGGCTTCGTCCGGACGCACGCGAACGGCCGCTCCCGCCACCGCTCGTGGGGGACGCCGATGACGGCCGCCTCCGCCACGTCGTCGTCCTCCATGAGCCGGTTCTCTAGTTCGATGCTGGAGATCCACTCGCCGCCGCTCTTGATCACGTCCTTCTCGCGGTCGACGATCTCGACGTAGCCGTGCTCGTCCACGGTGACGATGTCGCCCGTCTTCAGCCAGCCGTCCGAGAAGTCCGCGTCGTCGCCGTCCATCGTCGTGCCGTCGTCGCCGCTCTCTCCGTCGTCCGGGCCGCGCGAGTAGAGCCGGCGTATCCACTCGCCGTCGCCCTCCGGATGCAGGTGCTCGGACGCGCCGCCGTCGGTGGCGGCGCTCGTCGGGTCGGCGGCGGTCGCGTCGCCGGACGCCCGTCCGTCGTAGTACTCGTCGATGACGGTCGGGCCGCGGACGTAGAGCTCCCCTATCGACTCGCCGTCCCACGGGACCTCCTCGCCCTCGTCGTCGACGACCTTCATCTCGTAGCCCGGCGCGAGCACGCCCTGCTTTGCCTTCTGCTCGTAGCGCCGGTCGCGGCTCCAGTCGTCCATCGTCGACTTCGGTCGGGACGTCGCGGCGAAGCTCATCGTCTCCGTCATCCCCCACGTCTGCTCGACGGTGACGCCGTACTCGTCCTCGTAGCGGCGCATGAGTTCCTCGGGGGCCGCGCTTCCGCCGACGAGGATGCGTTCGAGGCTGCTCAGGTCCGCGTCGTGGTCGTCGAGGTACGAGAGCAGGTCGATCCAGACCGTCGGGACGCCGTGGGTGACAGTCACGCCCTCCTCCTCGATGAGCCGCGCGAGGTCCGCCGCGGAGTGGTCCGGTCCCGGGAACACCTGCGTCGCGCCGACCGTCGTCGCCGCGTACGGCCGCATCCAGGAGTTGACGTGGAACATCGGCACGACCGGCATCAGCACGTCCTCCTCGGCGATGGCCGGACCGGCGGTCGACGTCAGCATCAGCGACTGGGCGTACAGCATCTTCTGCGTGTACTCCGCCCCCTTCGGGTCGCCCGTCGAGCCGGACGTGTAGTAGAGCCCGGCCGGCTGATCCTCCGGGACCGCCGGCCAGTCGACCGTCGGGTCGGCTTCGTCCACCAGTTCCTCGTACGCGTGGACGGGTTCGATCCCCGTCTCCGGCACCTCCCGCCCCATCACCACGACGCGCTCGACCGTCTCCAGACGATTCCACGTTCGCTCGACCGTCTCCAGGTCGCCGGGGTCGACGAGCAGCACGCGGTCGCCGGCGTCGTTCACGATGTGCTCGACGTCGTCGTCGCCGAGGTTCGCGTTCACCGCGTTGAGCTGTGCGCCCATCAGCGGCACCGCGAACGACGCCTCGAAGTGGCGGTGGTGGTTCCTGGCGACGGTGCCGACGCGGTCGCCGGGTTCGACGCCGAGACGCCGGAGGGCGTCCGCGAGCCGTCGCACGCGGTCGCCGAACTCGGCGTACGTGTAGCTGTGGCGGCCGTCGGGCGTGCGGGAGACCAGCTTCTTCCGGGGGAAGAGTTCGGTTGCCCGCCAGAAGAGCGGGTGGAGCGTCAGTCTGTCAGGCATTTATCGGTTCCACTACCCGGACGCGCTTTGTTATAAAGCTGTTACGTCCGGGCGTAGCGGCGTTCGACCGGGCTCGGAGCCCGGAATCGAGCGCGGGGCCGCGACCGGCGAAGTTCCGGGATGGCTCCCGGCCGAACCGCCAGTTCAGAAGTTCCTACTATCGGAGTAACCGGCCCCTATCCGGTTCGTGGCGCCCGCCAGCCGAGCGGGTAAAGTGTCCTCGGCCCCAACCACGCCAGTAATGAGTGACAGCGATACCGGGCCCCTCTCCCCCGACCGACCCGACGTGGACCGGCCGTTCCGGGTGGACGCGCCGTTCGAGCCGGCGGGCGACCAGCCGGACGCGATCAGCCAGCTCGCGGCGGGCTACCGGGAGGGCATGGAGAAGCAGACGCTCCTGGGCGTGACGGGTTCGGGGAAGACGAACACGGTGTCGTGGGTGGTCGAGGAGATACAGCAGCCCACGCTCGTCATCGCGCACAACAAGACGCTGGCGGCGCAGCTCTACGAGGAGTTCCGGAACCTGTTCCCGGACAACGCGGTGGAGTACTTCGTCAGCTACTACGACTACTACCAGCCGGAGGCGTACGTCGAGCAGACCGACACGTACATCGACAAGGACGCCTCCATCAACGACGAGATCGACCGACTGCGGCACTCCGCGACGCGGTCGCTCCTCACTCGCGACGACGTGATCGTGGTGGCCTCCGTCTCCGCCATCTACGGCCTCGGCGACCCCGCGAACTACGTGAACATGGCGATGCGGCTGGAGCGCGGCCAGACCATCGACCGCGACGACCTGCTGGCGCGGCTCGTGGACCTGAACTACGAGCGCAACGACGTGGACTTCACGCAGGGTACGTTCCGCGTGCGGGGCGACACCATCGAGATCTTCCCGATGTACGGCCGGTACGCGGTGCGGGTCGAGATGTGGGGCGACGAGATCGACCGGCTGTCGAAGCTCGACCCCCTGGAAGGCGAGATCAAGAGCGAGGAGCCGGCGGTGCTCGTCCACCCGGCGGAGCACTACTCCATCCCGGAGCGCACGATGGAGCAGGCCATCGAGGAGATCGAGCGCGACCTCGAGGACCGGATAAAGTACTTCGAGCGCCAGGGCGACCTCGTCGCCGCCCAGCGCATCGAGGAGCGCACCACGTTCGACCTGGAGATGCTGCGCGAGGCGGGCTACTGCTCGGGCATCGAGAACTACTCGGTGTACCTCTCCGACCGCGAAGTGGGCGACCGGCCGTACACCTTACTCGACTACTTCCCGGACGACTCCCTCACCGTCATCGACGAGTCCCACCGCACCGTCCCGCAGATCAAGGGCCAGTTCGCGGGCGACAAGTCGCGGAAGGACTCGCTCGTGGAGAACGGCTTTCGGCTGCCGACGGCGTACGACAACCGACCGCTGACCTTCGAGGAGTTCGAGGAGACGACCGACGACACGCTCTACGTCTCCGCGACGCCGAGCGACTACGAGCGCGAGCACTCCGGGCAGGTCGTGGAGCAGATCGTCCGGCCGACCTACCTCGTGGACCCGAAGGTGGACGTGTCGCCCGCGTCGAGCCAGGTCGAGGACCTGATGGAGCGCATCGACCGCCGCACGGGGCGGGACGAGCGCGTCCTCGTCACGACGCTCACGAAGCGCATGGCGGAGGACCTCACCGAGTACCTGGAGGAGGCCGGGGTGGCGGTCGAGTACATGCACGACGAGACGGACACCCTGGAGCGCCACGAACTCGTCCGCGGCCTCCGACTCGGCGAGTTCGACGTGCTCGTCGGCATCAACCTGCTCCGGGAGGGCCTCGACATCCCGGAGGTCTCCCTCGTCGCCATCCTCGACGCCGACCAGGAGGGGTTCCTGCGGTCGGAGACCTCGCTCGTGCAGACGATGGGGCGGGCCGCCCGCAACGTCAACGGCGAGGTGGTGCTGTACGCCGACGAGACGACGGACGCGATGGAGTCCGCCATCGACGAGACCCAGCGTCGCCGGCACATCCAGCGCGAGTTCAACGAGGAGCACGGCCACGAGCCGACCACCATCGAGAAGGAGGTCTCGGAGGCCAACCTCCCCGGGTCGGAGACGGACACGTCCTCGGTCACCGGCGACGGTCCAGCGGACGAGCAGGAGGCAGCGATTCTGGTGGAGGAACTCGAGGAGCGCATGAACGAGGCCGCGAGCAACCTGGAGTTCGAACTCGCGGCGGACATCCGCGACCGCATGCGGGAACTCCGCCAGGAGTTCGAGTTGGGCGGTGGCGACGACGGCGTCGAGCCGGAAGCCGGTGAGTGGTAGGCCGACCGTTCGTCCGGTACTCCCGACGCCTCATCTGCGCGTGCGGTGGAACACCGTGCTTCCGAGCGTCCACGTGTGGTAGACGCCGGAGAGCACGACCGCCGCGAGGAACGAGATCGCCCAGACGGCGGTGCCGATTCCCGACAGCAACGGAACGCCGATGAAGGACGCGACGACCGTGAGCAGGCCGAGCAGGCCGACGCCGAGGTAGTACTCGCTCCACGCCAGGCCGTACTGCGGTACGAATTCGAGGTAGACGGTCACCTCGCCGGCGTTGTCGCTGAGCGCGACCG